>NZ_JAFEXF010000439.1 GCF_016905445.1 Streptomyces sp. G44 | reverse complement strand
TTGTGGATTTGCGTAATAGGCTGGTGGTGGGGACGGGTCTTTCGTTGCCTGGGAGGTTGGTGTTCGTTTTTGCGGGTTGTGTGGTGGGGGGGGGGGTTTGGGGGGGGGGGGGGGGGGGGGGGGGGTTGGGGCGGGGGGGGGGGGGGGCGGGGCGGGTCGTCTCGGCGTCGGTGTCGGATGAGCCGGTGGCGATCGTGGGCATGGCGTGCCGGTTCCCGGGGGGTGCGGTGTCCCCGGAGGCGTTGTGGGATCTGGTGGTGTCGGGTTCCGACGCGATGGGAGACTTCCCCACCGACCGCGGCTGGGACCTGGCGAACCTCTTCGACCCGGACCCCGACCGCCCCAGGACCTCGTACGCGACCGAAGGCGGTTTCCTCTATGACGCGGGGGAGTTCGATCCCTCGCTCTTCGGGATCAGCCCGCGTGAGGCGCTCGCGATGGACCCGCAGCAGCGCCTCCTGCTCGAAACCGCCTGGGAGACCTTCGAACGCGCCGGCATCGACCCGGCCGCGACGAGGGGCAGCCAGGCCGGGGTGTTCGTCGGCACCAACGGCCAGGACTACCTGGAGCTCGTCAACACCGACGAGGTCGGCCTCGATGGGCACGTCGGCACGGGTAACGCGGCGAGTGTGGTGTCGGGTCGTCTGTCGTATGTGTTCGGGCTTGAGGGTCCGGCGGTGACGGTGGACACGGCGTGTTCGTCGTCTCTGGTGGCGTTGCATCTGGCGATGCAGGCGTTGCGTAATGGTGAGTGCTCGTTGGCGTTGGCCGGTGGTGTGACGGTGATGTCGACGCCGGGGACGTTTGTGGAGTTCAGCCGGCAGCGGGGGTTGT
>NZ_JAFEXF010000438.1 GCF_016905445.1 Streptomyces sp. G44 | reverse complement strand
CCGGAGCTCGCGGTGTCGGCGCTGGTGCAGGCGGTGGAGCACGACGAGACGTTCGTGGCGGTCGCGGACGTGGACTGGGCGCGTTTCGTGCCGGGCTTCACGGCGGCCCGCCCCCGCCCCCTCATCTCCGACATCCCCGAGGTCCGCCAGGTACTGGCCGCCGACGAGCACACGGACACGCTCGACGACGACGCCCCGGAGTTCGTCAGGTCCCTCACCGCTGCCTCGGAGACCGAGCGCACCAGGGCCCTGCTCACACTCGTACGCGAGGAGGCCGCCACGGTCCTGGGTCTCGGCGACGCCGATGCCATCGACCGGACCAAGGCATTCCGTGAACTCGGCTTCGACTCCTTGACCGCCGTGCAGATGCGTGACGCGCTCGGCAGGCGCATCGGGGTCAAGCTCCCGGCGACCGTCGTGTTCGACCACCCGACGGCCGCCGCGCTCACCGCGTATCTGCGTGACGAGCTGTTCGGTGCCGACCCCACGCCCAGTGCACCGGGGGCCGCGGCAGCCGTGCCTCCGTCCGCGGACGACCCGATCGCGATCGTCGGCATGGCCTGCCGCTACCCGGGCGACGCGCGCACCCCGGAACAGTTCTGGCAGCTCGTGACCTCGGGCACGGACGCCATGTCGGGCTTCCCGACGGACCGCGGCTGGGACGTGGACGGCGCCTTCAGCGCAGTGGGCGGATTCGTCCACGACGCGGGCGAGTTCGACGCCGGGTTCTTCGGGATCTCGCCGCGTGAGGCGCTCGCGATGGATCCGCAGCAGCGGATGATGCTGGAGGCGGCCTGGGAGCTGTTCGAGCGGGCGGGCATCGACCCGACGTCGCTGC
>NZ_JAFEXF010000437.1 GCF_016905445.1 Streptomyces sp. G44 | reverse complement strand
GCACCGTGTCGAGCACCTGCTCGCGGCCCGATGTCCGTACCGGCACCGCGGGAAACGCCCGGCCCAGCTCCTCGGCCGTGCGCCGCGCGCCCACGACCTGCGCCCGCAGCCGGAACCCGCCGCAGGCAGCGCAGTGCCAGGCCGCCTCCTCCACCCCGCACCAGCCGCACCGCAGGGCGGAGCCGCTCTCCTGCGCCTCCAGCGGACCGGCGCACCGGCGGCATCGCGCGGGCTCCCGGCACCGCTCGCACGCGAGCCGCGGCACATAGCCACGGCGGGGCACCTGCACCAGGACGGGCCCGTGCTTCAGCCCTTCCCGTACGACCTGCCAGGCCAGCGTCGGCAGCCGCGCGGCCCGCGCCGCCTCGTCACGCGCGAGGTCCCCGTCGCCCACGGTGCGCACGAGCGGCGCCGCGCTCCGGACCTGCTCGCGGTCGGCGACGAGAGGAGCCGCCCAACCGCTCTCGACGAGCTGGGCCGCCTCGACCGTGCAGCTCCAGCTCCCCAGCAGGAAACCGCACTTGTCACGCGCGGCCCGCAGCTCCAGCACCTCCCGCACATGAGGGAAGGGGGCGCGGTCCTCGCTGTGGTTGGAGTCGCCGTCGTCCCAGACGGCCACCAGCCCGAGGTTCCGTACGGGCGCGAACATGGCGGCCCGCGTGCCGACGACGGCCCGCACCTCACCGCGCCGCACCGAAAGCCACTCCCGGTAGCGACGCTCCTGCCCGGCGTCGGCGGTCAGCACCGCGTGCTGCCCCTCGCCGAGGAGCGCGGTGAGCGCGGCGTCCACGCGCGCGGCGGGCCGCCCGGTCGGCACGACGACGAGCGCACCCCGCCCGGAGGCGAGGGTGGCCCGCACGGCGCGGGCGATCTCCTCGGCCCACTGCGGCCCGGGCAGGGCGGTCCACAC
>NZ_JAFEXF010000436.1 GCF_016905445.1 Streptomyces sp. G44 | reverse complement strand
GGCGGCCGCGCCGAGCGCGCCGCCGCCGACCGCCATCAGGCGTCTGCGCGAAATCTCCGGAGTCACGTACGACCTCCCAGTAGTCCTGGCCCTGTGGTTCTGGCCCTGTAGCTCTGCGGCCATGTATCTCTGCGGCCCTGCGTCTCTGCGGCCCCGTGACCCCTGTGGCCCCGGCCGGCAGCCAATGGTTCTCCGCTGATCCATTGCTCTGTACGGCGGGGACGCTAGTGACGTCCGGTTTCCTTGTGAAGGCCGAGGGGCGAAGTCGGGGTGAACGTCCGAAAGGTCCCGAACGCGAAGGCCGGTGGCCCGCGCCCGGGCACGCGGCACGGGCGTTGTCAGTGGCGGGTGCCATCCTCGGACGCATGGAGATCACCACACGCGTCGCCGCCTTCACGGACCTGGTCGGGCCGCCGCCGGACCCTGTGCCCGCCGTCGACTGGGCGGCGGTGGAGGCCTGGCTGGAGGTACCGCTCCCGGCCGACTACAAGGCGCTGGTGTCGGCGTACGGCCCGGCCGAGATAGGCGATCCCGGCGGCTCCCGTTCCGTGCGGCTGCACACCCCCTGCGTCAGCGCCGACGGTCGCTACGACTTCGCCGCGTGGGTCCTGGAGACCCACCGCCACTCCGCGATCAGGCCGCACATGTTCACCAAGGAGCAGCGCCGCTTCCTGCCCGACGAGGGCGGACTGCTCGCCTTCGCCACCACCTCGGGCGGCGACCACCTCTTCTGGGACACCTCCGTGTCGAAGGACCCGGACGAGTGGCCGGTGGTGCTGCTGACCACGTCCGTGGCGGTCGGCGGCGCCAAGCCCTGGGTGGCGTACGAAGTCCCGCTCCTGGAGTGGCTGTTGGCGGCGGTCCGCGGTGGCGTGCCGAACCCCGGCGAGCCCGGCGGGCTCCTCGGCCCCC
>NZ_JAFEXF010000435.1 GCF_016905445.1 Streptomyces sp. G44 | reverse complement strand
GCACCATCACCCAAAGACAAGCGCACCACCTCAGCGCCATGCCCCTCCAGCACACCCGACAGCACATCACCCTCAACACCCGCCGACACCACCAGCCAACGCCCCGAAAGCCCCCGCGTCTCCACCGTCACCGGCTTCCACGACACCGCGTAACGCCACTCATCCACCCGCGACCGCACCACACGCCCACGCCGCCACGACGACAACGCAGGCAACACCGCACCCAGGGCGTCCTGTTGCGTCATGTCGAGCGTCTCGGCGAGACCGGCGAGGTCTTCCTTCTCCACGGCCTCCCAGAACTTGCTCTCTGTGACATCCGGGGCCGCGACAGCCGTACCGCCCGGCTCCGCGGCAGCGTCCAGCCAGTACCGCTGGCGCTGGAAGGCGTAGGTGGGCAGGTCGACGCGGCGACCACCGGTCAGCAGCGGTGACCAGTCGACGGACAGTCCCCGCACCCACCCCTCGGCCAGCGAGGTGACGAACCGCTTCAGGCCGCCTTCGTCGCGCCGCAGCGTGCCGAGCACAGCCGCGTCCACGCCGCTGTCTTCGAGCGTCTGCTGCACACCGATCGTCAGCACGGGATGCGCCGACGCCTCGACGAAGAACCTGTACCCCTGCTCGGCCAGCGCCCGGGTGGCCTCTTCGAAGCGGACGGTCTGACGCAGGTTGGTGTACCAGTACTCGGCGTCCATCGCGGTGGTGTCCAGCCAGTCGCCGGTCACCGTCGAGAAGAACGGCACCTCCGCCGTACGCGGCTCAAGCCCCGCCAGGACATCGAGCAGCTCGGCGTGGATCGTCTCCACGTGTGCCGAGTGGGAGGCGTAGTCCACCGGGATACGGCGGGCCCGGATCTCCTCCGCCTCACAGGCGGCGAGGAGCGCGTCCAGCTCGGCCACGTCACCGGACACCACCACGC
>NZ_JAFEXF010000434.1 GCF_016905445.1 Streptomyces sp. G44 | reverse complement strand
TCCTTGCCCCGGCCCCGCTTGTGGCGGCCGTGGCCCCCGGCGGTGGCGGGCGCGGCGGCGCGGCGCCTGCGCACGATCTCGCCGCGTCGGCGTACGACGGGCAGCCGCCCGGCGTCGTAGGGCGGCACCGGCACGACGTGTGCCCCGGCCTCCGGCTCCGGAGCCGACCGCACCAGGGAGCGGAGCCAGCCGCTCAGCTCCTCGAAGTCGAGGCGGTCGGTGGGGTCCTGACGCAGCAAGGACTCGACGACGGGCCGCAGCGGGCCGCACTCCTCGGCGAAGGCGGGCGGCTCGGCGCACACCATCTGCACGAGCTCCGCGGTGCTGTCCTCGGGGTAGGGCGCGTGTCCCTGCACGGCACGGAAGAGCAGCGCGCCGAGGGCCCACAGGTCGGTGGCGGGACCGATCGGCGCGGCGAGCCGCCAGTTCTCGTGCACGGGGCCGGCCTGCTCGGGCGCCCACCGCTCGGTGACGGCGCCGACGACGACCATGCGCGCGTGCCGGGCCCGCTCGGCGTCCAGCGCGGTGGCGGGCCCGCGGGGGGTTCCTGCCTCGCCGCCGACCGTGTCCCAGCCCCCTCGCCGTTCACCGGCGGCACCGGGCGCCTGGGTCTTGTGGGGGCCGTGGGGCGGCGCTTGGGGTGTGCGGGGCGCTGCGCCATGCTCCTGCGCCGCTGCCGGGCCGCCCGAGCCGCCGTGCTCGCGCGGGGCGTACGCACGGGCGGCGTGCTCGCGCGGGACGTAATCGCGCGGGGCGACCACCCGGCCGCCGTTCTCCCCTCCGGCCGCCTGTCCGGTCCTGCGGGCTCCGTCGCCGCTCCGGCCACCCTGACCGGGGCGGTCGCCGTCCCGTGCCGCCGCGCCCTGCCGGCCGCCGCCGCGCGGGACCGACCCATGCCACGGCTTCTGATCGCCGACGCCGTACGGGTCCGAGAAC
>NZ_JAFEXF010000433.1 GCF_016905445.1 Streptomyces sp. G44 | reverse complement strand
CCGCTGCGGGGCACGTGGACGTGGCGGGCGCCGACGCCGGTGAAGTCGTAGGCGCGGGCGGCCTCGTCGGGGGCGCACACGGTGACGCGCACGCCCCGGGCGGCGAGCCCCGCGGCCAGCGACCTGACGTGCGCGCTGCTGCCCGCGCTGCCGCCGCCGAGGACTTGGACGGTGTGCAGCGGCGCCTGTCCGTGCGGCGAGTGGCTGCTCACGTGGCTCACGTGGCCGGGACTCCTGAGTCTGCGTCGGGCGGTGCTCGGGCGGTTTCGGGCGGATGCTGCGACGCCAAGAATGCCAGTCCGTACGGACGTTCCGGCACTGCTGAAAGGTCACTTCCGCGTGTGGAGGGGCAACTCCGTGGGCGGTATCACCCACACGGGTGAGGGGTGCGGGTGGTGGCACGCGGGCTGGCGCGTTACGGAGATTGTGGCGCTCCGCGCCGCCCCGCGCAGGCACTTCCACGTGCTGGTGCCGAGGAGCCGCCGGTGCGCGCTACGCCCCCGCGGCCCGCGCGGAGACCCGGTCCCCGCACACCACCGCGGCCACCACCGCCGCCGCGTGGGCGACCAGGCCCACGCGGCCGTTGCCCAGGGCCATCGCGGTGCCGAGGGCGGCGCCCAGGGCGTGCGCTCCCGTGTCACCGATCATCGCGCGCTCGCCGAGGTCGTCCGGCAGTACGGCCGCCGCCGCGCCCATGGAGGCGGCGGCCACGACCGAGCCGGGCCCTTTGCGCAGCAGCCCCGGCACGCCCAGCGCGAGCACGGCCGTGGCGGCCCGGCCCGGCCGTACGTCGACGAGGTTCACGGCGTGCGCGGCCCCGGCGATGACCACGCCCGCAAGGAACTTGTCGACGGGCCGCTCCTTGAGCAGCGCCCCGGCGGCGAGCCCCGCCGCCGAGATCCCGAACAGCTTCACGGCGCCACTGGTGACCTCGCCGTCCCGCAG
>NZ_JAFEXF010000432.1 GCF_016905445.1 Streptomyces sp. G44 | reverse complement strand
CCCCGCCCCCCCCCCCCCCCCCCCCGCCACCCCCCCCCCCCGCCCCTGGCTCGCTCCCCCCGACGCGCAGGGCACCCCCGCCGGACTGAGGCAGCAGCTGCCCGCCGAACGGCCCGCGGAACTCCGCCTCCCCGGCGCCCCGACCCCCCGCCTCGCCCACGAACTCGCCGTGCGACAGGCACTCGAAGACGGCACACCCCTGCCCGACCGCGCCACCGCGTCAACAAGCGGCTTCGAGGCCTTCCACGCCCTGGGCGACGAGCACGGCTACTGGACCGGGATCACCTGGAACACCCAGGACACCGACGCCGTGGACGTCGTCTTCGCCGACCGGAGCCGCCTGTCCGGCCGCGCCCCCGTCGGCACGTACGCCGCGCTCCCCACCAGCGCCTCCACCGCACCCCTGTCCACGTGGGCGACCAACCCCGCCGCCCGCCGCGGCACCGGTGCCCTGGTCACCAAGGTCCGTGAGCACGCCCGTGACCACCTGCCCGACTACATGGTCCCGTCGGCCGTCGTCCCCCTCGACCGGCTTCCCCTGACGGCCAACGGCAAGCTGGACCGGGCGGCGCTGCCCGCGCCGGAGTTCGCGTCGGCCGGGTCGGGGCGCGGGGCGCGCACGCCGCAGGAGCAGATCGTGTGCGATCTGTTCGCGCAGGTGCTGGGGCTGCCGCGGGCCGGCGTGGACGACGACTTCTTCGACCTGGGCGGGCACTCGCTGCTGGCCACCCGGCTGATCGCGCAAATCCGTGCCGCGTTCGGCGTGGAACTGGAGCTGCGCGCGCTGTTCGAGGGGCCGACGCCGGCCGCGGTGGCGGTACTCCTCGACACCGCCGCCCCCGGACGCCTGGCCCTCACCGTGCGCCGGCGACCCGAGGTCATGCCGCTGTCCTTCGCCCAGCGCAGGCTGTGGTTCATCCACAAGATGGAGGGGCCGAGCGCCACCTACAAC
>NZ_JAFEXF010000431.1 GCF_016905445.1 Streptomyces sp. G44 | reverse complement strand
AAGGTCGACATCGATGTTGTGGAGAGGCCTCGTGGGCCGGGAAATGTTTAAAGAGCCAGCCGCCGTACAGCTCGGCGGCCGTCGCGAGGACGCGCAGGCAGGCGGGGCCGTCGAGGGCGGTGTGGTTGATGGTCAGGAAGAGGACCGCGCCCGGGTCTGCGCCCGGCGGGGTGCCGGAGCCGGGCTCGGCCGCCACGACCTCCAGGCGGATGGGCGGGGAGGCCGACAGCGGCGGCGCCTGGGCCAGCGCCCGCTCGCGGGCCCGCTCCAGGGCGTCCGGTTCCGGCGCCGGGAAGGTCACCACCTCGGTGTCCGGCCCGTCGGTGAGCTCCCACTCGTAACGGCGGCGGTACCAGGGCCCCTCGGCCTCCCGCATCAGGATGCGGGGATGGCGGCGCAGGGCCTCGGTGAACGCGGCTCTCAGCCGCCCGGGGTCCGGGGTGCCCGGCAGGTGCACCTCGATGTGCACGGTCTCCGGCTCCTCCTCCTGGAGGCAGTGCCGGGAGACCTCGTCGACGACGGGGAACGGCACGCGCGCGGGCGGCCGGCCGGGGCCGTCCGCACGCCGTGCCGGGTGTTCCAGTGCGGTCATCGCTGCGTGCCTTCTCCTGTGCCGGGTGTGCGCTTGTGCCGGGGGTGGCGGACCGTGGCGTCGCTCACCGGCGCGGGCCCGGGACCGGCGGGCTCGGGCCCGCGGGCCGAGACCGTGGGGCCCGAGGCGGGGTGCGCCGGGGCCGGTGGGGCGCCCGGGGTACCGCCGTCGTACCCGTGCCGCGGGGGCGCGGCGGGCTGCCCCGGGGCGGGGGCCGCGCCCGGCCCGGACACCCGCGGGCCGGCGGCGTCCTGGCGCTCGGACCGCCCCTTCCCCGTGACCCGCGCCGCGGACAGCGCGGGGAGGGCCAGGAGCTGGGGCACCCGCCCGCACGCGCCCTCCTGCGCGCCGACCGCCTCCCCGGCCCCGGTCGCCCGCCCGCCACC
>NZ_JAFEXF010000430.1 GCF_016905445.1 Streptomyces sp. G44 | reverse complement strand
GCGCCAGGGACGGTCGGTGGGAGGCAGTCCCGTGGGCGCAAAACGCAAGCCCATCCAGTCGCGCACGCCGACGCGGACCCCCACACCAGCGGAGCGGCGGCCCGCACCGCCCATCCACCCCCGCCGCCCCCCGCGGGGGGGGGGGGGGGCCCCCCCCCCCCCCCCCCGCCACACCCGGCTCAAGCTCCCCACCACCGAGCTCATCCGCCAAAAACTCCGCCAGCACCACACAACTCGGATAGTCGAACACCACCGTCGCAGGCAACGACAGACCCGTCCCCACCACCAGCTGATTACGGAACTCCAAAGCCGTCAGCGAATCGAACCCCAACTCCCGGAAAGCCCGCTCCACCTCCACCCCACCCGGGTCGCCAAAACCCAGCACAGCGGCAACATGCCCCCGCACCACATCCAGCAACACCTCGACACGCTCACCCCGCGACAACCCCACCAACCGCGCACCCAACCCTGACAGGGGGGCCCGCCCTTGTCCGGTGTCGGCCGCCTCGATGATCCGCCGCACCTCGGGGAGTCCCGAGAGCAGCGTGTGGGAGTGCCTCGCGTGGGAGTTCGCGACGACCACTTCCCAGTCCGCGTCGACCACGGCGATGGTCGTGTCGCCGTGCGCGAGGGCATGCTTCAGCGCGCCGAGCGCCGTGTCGACGCCGAGCGCGGGGAAGCCGCTTCGCCGGGCACGCTCGCTGATCTCGCCGGCGGCCATGCCGTCACCGGCCCATGGCCCCCACGCCACCGAGGTCGCGGGGAGACCCAGGTCGCGCCGGTACTCGGCCAACGCGTCCAAGTAGGCGTTGGCCGCCGCGTAGTTGGCCTGGCCGGGATTGCCGAGGACGCCGGCGAAGGACGAGAACAGTACGAACGCCGACAGGTCCATCCCCCGCGTCGCCTCATGCAGCACCCACGCCGCATCCGCCTTCGCACGCAGCACACCCGCCACACGCTCCACCGACAACGACTCCACCACACCGTCATCCACCACACCCGCCGCATGCACCACCGCCGTCAACCGCCC
>NZ_JAFEXF010000042.1 GCF_016905445.1 Streptomyces sp. G44 | reverse complement strand
GGGCGGGGGAGCGGGCCGCCGTCGAGGTGGGCGCGCTGCCGTCGCTGCTGCCCGGCGGGCGCCCGGCGACCGACCCGCGCGCGCGGGAGGAGGTCGCGGCCGCCTGGGGTGTCGCCGAACTCCCGCACCGCTACGGCCGCGACACCGGCCAGATCATCGAGGCCGCGGCGACCGGTGAACTCGGCGCGCTGCTCGTCGCGGGCGTCGAGGTCGCCGACCTTCCCGACCCGGCACGCGCGCGTGAGGCGTTCGAGGCGGTCGGCTTCCTGGTCTCGCTGGAGCTGCGGCCCAGCGAGGTGACGGAGCGGGCGGACGTCGTGCTCCCGGTGGCCGCGGTCGCGGAGAAGCCGGGCACGTTCCTCAACTGGGAGGGCCGGGCGCGGATGTTCGACGCCGCGCTGAAGCCGGACCAGATGACCCGCAGGCTGGCGCCCACCGACGCGCGCGTGCTGCACATGCTGGCCGACGCTGGGGACGTCCACCTCGGCCTGCCCGACCTGGTGACGCTCCGCCGTGAGCTGGAGCGGCTCGGCGCCTGGGACGGGCCGTACGCGGACGAGCCCCGCGAGACGGCGGCACAGCCGCCGAGGCCCGCCGCCGGAGAGGCCGTGCTCGCCGGGCACCGGCTGCTGCTCGACCAGGGCCGCCTCCAGGACGGCGACGAAGCGCTGGCCGGTACGCGGCACGCCGCCCACGCGCGCGTGTCGCCCGCCACGGCCGCCGAGGCGGGCGTGAAGGACGGCGACCTCCTCGCGGTCACCGGCCCCGCCGGATCGACCGCGCTGCCGCTCCAGGTCACGCCGATGCCGGACCGCGTGGTCTGGCTGCCGCTGAACTCGACCGGGGGAGGCGTCACTTCGGACACCGGCGCTCGCCCCGGAGACCTCGTCCGCATCGGCCCGGCGGTCCTGCCGGAGTCCACTGAGGCCCCGGAGGTGACGTCGTGACGTACACCGTGGTGCCGCTTGCGGCGGAAGACCTGTCCATGTTCGGCCGCGACCCGTGGTGGCTGATCGCCCTCAAGGCGGTCTTCTGCTTCGCGTTCCTGATGCTGACGGTCCTGTTCTCCATCGTGTGGGAGCGCAAGGTCGTCGCGTGGATGCAGCTGCGCATCGGCCCCAACCGGCACGGCCCCTGGGGCATGCTCCAGTCCCTCGCCGACGGCATCAAGCTGATGCTCAAGGAAGACGTGATCGTCAAGCGCGCGGACAAGGTGGTCTACGTCCTTGCCCCCGTCGTCGCGGCGATCCCGGCCTTCATGGCGATCGCGGTGATCCCCTTCGGGCCCGCGGGCAACGAAATCTCGATCTTCGGCCAGCGCACCACGATGCAGCTCACCGACCTGCCGATCGCGATGCTCTACATCCTCGCGGTCGCCTCCGTCGGCATCTACGGCATCGTGCTGGCGGGTTGGAGTTCTGGATCCACCTACCCGCTCCTCGGCGGCCTGCGCTCCTGCGCGCAGATGATCTCGTACGAGATCGCGATGGGCGCGGCGTTCGCCTCGGTCTTCCTCTACTCCGGTTCGATGTCGACCTCGGCGATCGTGGAGGCGCAGGCCGACCGCTGGTACGTGCTCCTGCTGCCGGTCTCGTTCCTGATCTACATCGTGACGATGATCGGCGAGACCAACCGGGCGCCGTTCGACATGCCGGAGTCCGAGGGCGACCTCGTCGGGGGCTTCAACACCGAGTACTCCTCCATCAAGTTCGCGCTGTTCATGCTCGCCGAGTACGTCAACATGGTCACCGTCTCGGCGGTCTCGGTCACGCTCTTCCTGGGCGGCTGGCGGGCCCCGTACCCGGTCAGCGCCTTCTGGGAGGGCGCGAACCACGGCTGGTGGCCGATGCTCTGGTTCGTGGTCAAGGTCCAGCTGCTGCTGTTCTTCTTCATCTGGCTGCGCGGCACGCTGCCCCGCGTGCGCTACGACCAGCTGATGAAGCTCGGCTGGAAGGTCCTCATCCCCGTCTCGGTCCTCTGGCTGATGCTCGTCGCCACGGTCAGGGCGATGCGGAACGAGAACTACGACTTCACCTCGATCGCGCTCTATGTGGGCGGCGGGGTCATCGCGCTGCTGTTGCTCTCCGTGGTCGTCGACATCTTCCGCGACAAGCGGGAGAAGGAGGCCGCCGCCGAGGAGAAGCCGGTCGCCTTCGACCCGATGGCGGGCGGATTCCCCGTGCCACCGCTGCCCGGCCAGAGCCTGCGGCCCGTCCCGCGCCGGCGTTCGCGCCAGGAGCGGGAGCTGATTGTCAGTGGCGGCCCGGATACTCAAAGTGACGTAACTCGAAGTGGCGGAACCCGAAGTGACGGAAAGGAGGCGTCCGATGGCTGAGTCGAACCACACATCGCCGGAATCACCGCGATCGCCGGAGCCACCCCACGAGTCGAACCAATCGAAGCAGGGGTTCCAGAACCCCGTCGCGGGCTTCGGCGTGACCTTCAAGGCCATGTTCAAGAAGCGGCTCACCGAGCAGTATCCGGAGCAGCCGAAGACCACCGCTCCCCGCTTCCACGGCAGGCACCAGCTGAACCGCCATCCGGACGGCCTGGAGAAGTGCGTCGGCTGTGAGCTCTGCGCCTGGGCCTGTCCCGCCGACGCCATCTATGTGGAGGGCGCGGACAACACCGAACAGGAGCGTTACTCCCCCGGCGAGCGGTACGGCCGCGTCTACCAGATCAACTACGCCCGCTGCATCCTGTGCGGCCTGTGCATCGAGGCGTGCCCCACGCGCGCGTTGACGATGACGAATGAGTTCGAGCTGGCCGACAGCAGCCGCGAGAGCCTCATCTACACCAAGGAGCAGCTGCTCGCCGGGCTCGAAGAGGGCATGGTCGACACCCCGCACTCGATCTTCCCCGGCATGGACGAGCAGGACTACTACCGGGGCCTGGTGACCGAGGCCGCTCCGGGGACGGTCCCCCAGGCGGCCCGCTCCAAGGGCGAGGCCCCTCAGGAAGCGGCCTCCGACTTCGGACCCGGCGAACCGGCTGCCGGGAAGGCGGCCGGCGAACCGGCGTCCGGAAAGGCGGCCGGCCGATGACGCAGCTCGCCGCCTACACCACCTCCACCGGCGAGGCCTTCCAATTCTGGATCCTCGGCACGGTCGCCGTGATCGGCGCCCTGTGCACGATCCTCATGAGGAAGGCCGTGCACAGCGCGCTCTGCCTCGCCGGCACCATGATCATCCTCGCGGTGTTCTACCTCGCCAACGGCGCGTACTTCCTGGGCATCGTCCAGATCGTCGTCTACACCGGCGCGATCATGATGCTCTTCCTCTTCGTGGTCATGCTCGTCGGCGTCACCGCCGCCGACTCCCTGAAGGAGACCATCAAGGGCCAGCGCTGGCTGGCGCTGCTGTGCGGACTCGGCTTCGCGGTGCTGCTCTTCGCGGGCATCGGCAACGCCTCGGTGACGCAGTTCAACGGCCTCGGCAAGGCGAACGCCGGCGGCAACGTGGAGGGCCTCGCGGCCCTCATCTTCACCAAGTACGTCTTCGCCTTCGAGATCACCGGCGCGCTGCTCATCACCGCCACGGTCGGCGCGATGGTGCTGACCCACCGCGAGCGCACGGAGCGCGCCAAGACCCAGCGCGAGCGGTCCGAGGAGCGCGTGCGCGCGGGCAAGCACCTGCCGCCCCTGCCCGCCCCGGGTGTCTACGCCCGGCACAACGCCGTGGACATCGCGGGCCTGCTCCCCGACGGCACCCCGTCGGAGCTCACGGTCAACAAGACGCTGCGCGAGCGCGGCCAGATCCGTGACGTGTCGGCCGAGGCACTGGACGACCTGCGGGCGCTGGAGCAGCGCTCCGCCGACCGTCTGGAGCGGCCGGACCTGCGCACCACCGACATCGGGCGGACCGAGGAGGCGTCGAAGTGAACCCCGTCAACTACCTCTACCTCGCCGCCCTGTTGTTCGCGATCGGCGCGACCGGCGTGCTCATCAGGCGCAACGCGATCGTGGTGTTCATGTGCATCGAGCTCATGCTCAACGCCTGCAACCTCGCGTTCGTGGCCTTCTCCCGGATGCACGGCAACCTCGACGGCCAGATCATCGCCTTCTTCACGATGGTCGTCGCCGCCGCGGAGGTCGTGGTCGGGCTGGCGATCATCGTGTCGCTGTTCCGTTCCCGCCACTCGGCCTCGGTCGACGACGCCAGCCTGATGAAGCTGTGAGGGGCTGAAAGTGGAGAACCTGATCGCGCCGCTCGTCGCGGCGCCTCTGCTCGGAGCGGCCGTACTGCTGTGCGGCGGGCGGGCGTTGGACCGCGTCGGCCACTGGATCGGCACGCTGCTCGCTGCGGCCTCCTTCGTCATCGCCGTGGTGCTCTTCACGGACATGCTGGGCAAGGGCGCCGAGGAGCGCACCCTGTCGCAGCACCTGTTCAGCTGGATCCCCGTCGAGGGCTTCCAGGCGGACGTCGCCTTCCAGCTCGACCAGCTGTCGATGACGTTCGTCCTGCTGATCTCCGGTGTCGGCACCCTGATCCACGTCTACTCCATCGGGTACATGGAGCACGACGAGCGGCGCCGCCGCTTCTTCGGCTACCTGAACCTCTTCCTGGCGGCGATGCTCCTGCTCGTCCTCGCCGACAACTACCTGCTGCTGTACGTCGGCTGGGAGGGCGTCGGCCTCGCCTCGTACCTCCTGATCGGTTTCTGGCAGCACAAGCCCAGCGCGGCCACCGCCGCGAAGAAGGCCTTCCTGGTCAACCGGGTCGGCGACGTGGGCCTTTCGATCGCGATCATGCTGATGTTCACCACCTTCGGGACGTTCGCCTTCGGGCCCGTCCTGGAGGCGGCGGGTGAGACCAGCGAGGGCAAGCTGACCGCCATCGGCCTGATGCTGCTGCTCGCCGCGTGCGGCAAGTCCGCCCAGGTGCCGCTCCAGTCCTGGCTGGGCGACGCGATGGAGGGCCCGACCCCGGTGTCGGCCCTGATCCACGCCGCCACGATGGTGACCGCGGGCGTCTACTTGATCGTCCGCTCCGGAGCGGTCTTCAACGGCGCGCCGGACGCCCAGCTCGTCGTCACGATCGTCGGAGCGGTCACGCTCCTGTTCGGTGCGATCGTCGGTTGCGCGAAGGACGACATCAAGAAGGCCCTCGCCGGGTCGACGATGTCCCAGATCGGCTACATGATCCTGGCCGCGGGCCTCGGCCCCATCGGCTACGTCTTCGCGATCATGCACCTGGTGACGCACGGCTTCTTCAAGGCCGGGCTCTTCCTGGGCGCCGGTTCGGTCATGCACGGCATGAACGACGAGGTGGACATGAGGAAGTACGGCGGCCTCAGGAAGTACATGCCGGTCACCTTCGTGACGTTCGGCCTCGGCTACCTGGCCATCATCGGCTTCCCGGGTCTGTCCGGCTTCTTCTCCAAGGACAAGATCATCGAGGCGGCGTTCGCCAAGGGCGGCACGGAGGGCTGGATCCTCGGCTCGGTGGCACTCCTGGGCGCGGCCATCACCGCGTACTACATGACGCGCGTCATGCTGATGACGTTCTTCGGAGAGGAGCGGTGGCGCAACCGCCCGACCGCCTCCCCGGACCAGCCGGACGTGGAGCCCGCCGCCGAGACGCAGGGGGCGCACGAGGAACCGCACCCGCACGAGTCCCCGAAGTCCATGACGATCCCGATGATCGTGCTCGCCTTCGGGTCGGTCTTCGCGGGCGGCTTCTTCAGCATCGGCGACCGGTTCACGCACTGGCTGGAGCCGGTCACCCGCCACGACCACGGGAACTCCCCGCTCAGCGCCGCCACGGTCACGGGCGCCACCATGGTGGTCCTCGTCATCGGCGTCGCCCTGGCCTACGTCCAGTACGGGCGCCGGCCCGTCCCGGTCACCGCCCCGCGCGGCTCGCTGCTCACCCAGGCCGCCCGCCGAGACCTCCTCCAGGACGACTTCAACCACGTCGTCCTGGTGCGCGGCGGCGAGCACCTCACGCGCTCCCTGGTCTACGTCGACCACTCCCTGGTCGACGGCGTCGTCAACGGCACGGCCGCCTCCATGGGGGGCCTCTCCGGACGGCTGCGCACCCTGCAAAACGGCTACGCCCGCTCCTACGCGGTCTCGATGTTCGGCGGCGCTGCGGTGCTCATCGCCGCGACCCTGCTGATGAGGGCGGTCTGATACCGATGTCCTTTCCCCTCCTGACAGCGACGGCGGCCCTGCCCGCGGTCGGCGCGATCGTCACGGCGGCCGTCCCGGCCGCCCGGCGGACCGCCGCCAAGTGGCTCGCGCTGCTCGTCTCGCTCGCCACGCTCGCGCTGGCCGTGACCGTGCTCGTGCGGTTCGACCCGGACGGCGACCGCTACCAACTGACCGAGTCCCGCGCCTGGATCGCGGACTTCGGGGTGCGGTACGAACTGGGGGTCGACGGCATCGGCGTCGCCCTCATCGGACTGACCGCGCTGCTGATCCCGTTCATCATCCTGGCCGGCTGGCACGACGCCGATCCCCTGGAGACGAAGTCCTCGCGGTGGCGGCCCACGCAGGGCTTCTTCGCCCTGATCCTGGCCGTCGAGGCGATGGTGATCATCTCCTTCGAGGCCACCGACGTCTTCCTCTTCTACATCTTCTTCGAAGCCATGCTCATCCCGATGTACTTCCTCATCGGCGGCTTCGGGGACCGCGCCCACGCGGGCAGCGACGAGAACGCCTCGGCGCAGCGCAGTTACGCGGCGGTGAAGTTCCTCCTCTACAACCTCGTCGGCGGCCTCATCATGCTGGCCGCCGTGATCGGGCTCTACGTAGTGGCGGGGAACTTCTCGCTCCAGGAGATCGCCGAGGCGCGGGCGAACGGCTCGCTGGACATGGCGACCAACACCGAGCGGTGGCTCTTCCTCGGCTTCTTCTTCGCCTTCGCGGTGAAGGCGCCGCTGTGGCCGCTGCACACCTGGCTGCCGAACGCGATGGGGGAGGCGACCGCTCCGGTCGCGGTGCTGATCACGGCGGTGGTCGACAAGGTCGGCACGTTCGCGATGCTGCGGTTCTGCCTCGGCCTCTTCCCCGAGGCGAGCAAGTGGGCGACGCCGATCATCCTCGTACTCGCCCTGGTCAGCATCATCTACGGCGCGCTGCTCGCGGTCGGCCAGCGTGACATCAAGCGCCTGGTGGCGTACGCGTCGATCTCGCACTTCGGGTTCATCATCCTCGGCATCTTCGCGATGACCTCGCAGGGCCAGTCCGGCGCGACGCTCTACATGGTCAACCACGGCATCTCGACGGCCGCACTGATGCTGGTGGCCGGCTTCCTGATCTCGCGGCGCGGCTCGCGTCTGATCGCCGACTACGGAGGGGTGCAGAAGGTCGCCCCGGTGCTCGCGGGCACCTTCCTGATCGGCGGTCTGGCCACGCTCTCGCTGCCGGGCCTCGCACCGTTCGTGAGTGAATTCCTGGTTCTGGTCGGCACGTTCGCGCGCTACCCGGTGGCCGGGATCATCGCGACGGTCGGCATCGTGCTCGCGGCGCTCTACACCCTCGTCCTCTACCAGCGGACGATGACGGGTCCCGTGAAGCCCGAGGTGTCGGCCATGCCGGACCTGCGGATGCGGGAACTGGTCGTCGTCGCCCCGCTGATCGCCCTCCTGATCGGCCTCGGCGTCTACCCCAAGCCGCTCACCGAGCTGGTGAACCCGGCGGTCGAGCACACCATGTCCGACGTCCAGAAGAAGGACCCCGAGCCCGAGGTGGAGGCGGCCAAGTGAGCGCATCAGCCGTCCACAGCCTGTGGACAATGGCGGCGGATCCGGTCGACAAGATCGGCGCCCCCAAGATCGAGTATGGGCAGCTGTCGCCGACGTTGATCGTCATCGGCGCCGCCGTCCTCGGAGTGCTCATCGAAGCCTTCGTGCCGCGCAAGTCCCGGTACTACGTCCAGTTGTTCGTCTCCGTCGTCGCGCTCGCCGCCGCCTTCGCCGCGGTGGTCGGGCTCGCGGCCCGCGGCTTCGGCACGACGAAGGCGCAGATCGCGGCGATGGGCGCGATCGCGGTCGACGGGCCCGCGCTCTTCCTCCAGGGCACCATCCTGCTCGCCGGGCTGGTCGCCGTCTTCACCTTCGCCGAGCGGCGGCTCGACCCGGTGGCGCACGGCAACCGCGTCGACTCGTTCGCCGCCCAGGCCGGGTCCGTGCCCGGCAGTGAGGGCGAACAGGCCGCCACGAAGGCCGGTTTCACCACCACCGAGGTGTTCCCGCTGGCGCTCTTCGCCATCGGCGGCATGCTCGTCTTCCCCGCGGCCAACGACCTCCTGACGCTCTTCATCGCGCTGGAAGTCTTCTCCCTGCCGCTGTACCTGCTGTGCGCGCTCGCCCGCCGCAAGCGCCTCATGTCGCAGGAAGCCGCCGTCAAATACTTCCTGCTCGGTGCCTTCGCCTCCGCGTTCACGCTCTTCGGCATCGCCCTCCTGTACGGGTACGCGGGCTCCGTGTCGTACGCGACGATCGCGAACGTCGTCGAGGGCAACGTCACGACCGTGGACCCGGCGCTCGCCGACACCATGGGCAACGACGCGCTGCTCCTGATCGGCGTCGCGATGGTCGTGATGGGGCTGCTCTTCAAGGTGGGCGCGGTGCCGTTCCACATGTGGACCCCGGACGTGTACCAGGGCGCTCCGACGCCGGTCACCGGTTTCATGGCGGCGGCGACGAAGGTGGCCGCGTTCGGTGCCCTCCTGCGTCTGCTGTACGTGGTCCTGCCGGGCCTGCGCTGGGACTGGCGGCCGGTCATGTGGGGCATCGCGATCATCACGATGCTGGGCGGCGCGATCGTCGCGATCACCCAGACCGACATCAAGCGGCTCCTGGCGTACTCGTCCATCGCACACGCGGGCTTCATCCTCGCCGGTGTGATCGCCACCACTCCGGACGGTGTCTCCTCGGTCCTCTTCTACCTCGCCGCCTACTCCTTCGTGACGATCGGCGCCTTCGCCGTCGTCACGCTGGTCAGGGACGCGGGGGGCGAGGCCACGCACCTGTCGAAGTGGGCGGGGCTCGGGCGCAGGTCCCCGCTGGTCGCGGCCGTCTTCGCGGTCTTCCTGCTGGCCTTCGCGGGCATTCCGCTGACCTCCGGGTTCACCGGCAAGTTCGCGGTGTTCAAGGCGGCGGCGGAGGGCGGCGCGGGCGCGCTGGTCGTCGTCGGTGTGCTGTCGTCGGCGATCGCCGCGTTCTTCTACATCCGCGTGATCGTGCTCATGTTCTTCAGCGAGCCGAAGGCGGACGGCCCCACGGTCGCCGTGCCCTCGCCGCTGACCATGACCGCGATCGGCGTGGGTGTCGCGGTGACGCTGGTGCTGGGGGTGGCTCCGCAGTACTTCCTGGATCTGGCCGGGCAGGCGGGCGTCTTCGTCCGGTAGGCCGTGCTCCCGGCCACTCTCCTTGGCCTCGAACGCATGTCGCCGCCCGGCATCCCGATCTGGGGATGCCGGGCGGTCTCCTGTGGATAACTTCTCGGGCTGTCGGTGCGGGGCCCTATCGTGGAGGCAGTGGTCGGGGCAGTGACCGGAGCGGTGACCGAGGCAGGACGTACGGCGGGGGACAGAGCGATGGACGGGAACAGCGGTATGAGCGAGGTGACGGAGAGCGACGCGCTGCGGACGCTCCATCGTGTCTTCGGGTACGACGCCTTCCGGGGTGAGCAAGAGGCGATCATCGAGCATGTGGTCGCCGGCGGGGACGCCGTCGTCCTCATGCCCACCGGCGGCGGAAAGTCCCTCTGCTATCAGATCCCGGCCCTGGTCAGACCGGGCACGGGCATCGTGGTGTCGCCGCTGATCGCGCTCATGCAGGACCAGGTGGACGCGCTGCGGGCCCTCGGCGTGCGCGCCGGCTTCATCAACTCCACGCAGGACTTCGACGAGCGGCGCGTGATGGAGGCCGAGTTCCTCGCGGGGGAGCTCGACGTGCTCTATCTCGCCCCGGAGCGGCTGCGTCTGGACGCCACCCTGGACCTCCTGTCGCGGGGCAAGATCTCCGTCTTCGCCATCGACGAGGCGCACTGCGTGGCGCAGTGGGGCCACGACTTCCGGCCCGACTACCTCACGCTCTCCGTGCTCGGACAGCGCTGGCCGGACGTGCCCCGCATCGCCCTGACGGCGACGGCCACGCACGCCACGCACCGGGAGATCACCGAGCGGCTCGGCATGCCGGACGCCAAGCACTTCGTGGCGAGCTTCGACCGGCCCAACATCCAGTACCGCATCGTGCCCAAGGCCGAGCCGAAGAAGCAGCTGCTCGCCTTCCTGAAGGAGGAGCACGCGGGCGACGCGGGCATCGTCTACTGCCTCTCGCGGAACTCGGTCGAGAAGACCGCCGAGTTCCTCTGCCGGAACGGCATCGAGGCCGTCCCGTACCACGCGGGGCTCGACGGCGGCACGCGCGCGGCGCACCAGTCCCGCTTCCTGCGCGAGGAGGGGCTGGTCGTCTGCGCCACCATCGCGTTCGGCATGGGCATCGACAAGCCGGACGTCCGCTTCGTCGCCCACCTCGACCTGCCCAAGTCGGTCGAGGGGTACTACCAGGAGACGGGCCGCGCGGGCCGCGACGGCCTCCCCTCGACGGCCTGGATGGCGTACGGCCTCCAGGACGTCGTCCAGCAGCGGAAGATGATCCAGGGCAGCGAGGGCGACGAGGCGTTCCGGCGCCGGGCCGCCTCCCACCTGGACTCGATGCTGGCCCTCTGTGAGACCGCGCAGTGCCGCCGCGCCCAGCTCCTCACCTACTTCGGCCAGGAAGCGACCGCGCAGTCGTGCGGCAACTGCGACACCTGCCTCACCCCGCCCGAGACGTGGGACGGCACGGTCGCCGCGCAGAAGGTGCTCTCCACGGTGGTGCGCCTCCAGCGGGAGCGCGGCCAGAAGTTCGGTGCGGGCCAGATCATCGACATCCTGCTCGGCAAGAAGACCGCGAAGGTCATCCAGTTCGACCACGACCAGCTCTCCGTCTTCGGCATCGGCGAGGAGCTGGCGGAGGCCGAATGGCGGGGGGTGATACGGCAGTTGCTGGCGCAGAGCCTGCTCGCGGTCGAGGGGGAGTACGGCACGCTCGTGCTCACCGAGACGAGCGGTTCCGTGCTGGGCCGGGAGCGTGAGGTGCGGCTGCGCAAGGAGCCGAAGCGGGTTCCGGCGGCGCGGGCCGCCAAGGGCGAGCGCAAGGCGAAGGCGGCGGCGGCCGTCGTCGACCTGCCGCAGGAGGCCGTGCCAATCTTCGAGGCGCTGCGCGCCTGGCGCGGCGCCCAGGCCAAGGAGCAGGGCGTCCCGGCGTATGTGATCTTCCACGACGCGACGCTGCGCGAGATCGCCACGCTGCGGCCCACGTCCGTGGCGGATCTGGCGGGCATCAGCGGCGTGGGCGAGAAGAAGCGGGCGACGTACGGCGAGGGGGTCGTCGGGGTCGTCGCGGAGTTCGGGGGCGGGGACACGCCGGACGGCGGGGCTGCCGGTGACTCGGCGGCGGGCGCGGCGGGCCCGGCGGCTGCGGCGCGGGCAGCCGAGCCGCAGCTCAGTGATGACGTGGAGCCGGACTGGGGGGACGAGGTGGAGCCGGACTGGACATCGTGACGAGCAACTTGGCTGCGGGGTGCGGCTGAGGGCACGGCCGCCTCACGTGGGTGCCGGGCACGGCTGAGGGCACGGCCTCGCCCGGCTGCGGGGCGCGGCCTACTGCCTCACCGGGCGGCCGGGCGGAGGCTGAGGGCGCCCTGCTGTGGGCACCCCTCCGTGGGCGTCGCCTCGCCCGGCCGTGGGGTTCCGCGCGAGGGCACTGCCCCGTCCGGGAGGTTCGGCCCCGCCTCGCACCGGCCCGCCGCACCGGCGCCCCGCAGCCCGGCACCGCCTACCGCGCCGCCACGATCCGGCCCGTCACCTCGCCGAGGCCCACCTTCGTGCCGTCGGGGCCCGGGGCCCAGGCCGAGAGGGTGACCTCGTCGCCGTCCTCCAGGAACGTCCGCTTGCCGTCGGGGAGTTCGATGGGGTCGCGGCCGTTCCAGGTGATCTCGATGAGGGAGCCGTACTGGCCGGCGGAGGGGCCGCTGACCGTGCCCGAGCCGTACAGATCACCGGTGCGCAGAGAGGCGCCGTTGACCGTCATGTGGGCCAGCTGCTGCGCGGCCGTCCAGTAGACGGTGGAGAACGGCGGTTCGGAGATGACCTGGCCGTTGAGCGTGACGGTCATGCGCAGGTCGTAGCCGCCCGGTTCGTCCGCCGCGGACTCGGCGGAGTCGTCGAGGTAGGGCAGGAGCTGGTGCGTGCGCTCCGGGGGCGCGACCCGGGCCGCGTCCAGCGCTTCGAGGGGGGTGATCCACGCCGACACCGACGTGGCGAACGACTTGCCGAGGAAGGGGCCGAGCGGGACGTACTCCCAGGCCTGGATGTCGCGCGCCGACCAGTCGTTGAGGAGGGTGAGGCCGAAGACGTGCTCGCGGAAGTCGGTGAGCGGCACGGGTGTGCCGTGCGTCGAGGGCGCGCCGACCACGAAGCCGACCTCCGCCTCGATGTCCAGGCGGACCGAGGGGCCGAAGACGGGGGCGGTGTCGGCGGGTGCCTTGCGCTGGCCGCAGGGGCGCACGACGTCCGTCCCGGAGACCACGACGGTGCCGGACCGGCCGTGGTAACCGATGGGCAGGTGCTTCCAGTTGGGGGTCAGTGGCGTCGGCGAGTCGGGGCGGAAGATCTGGCCCAGATGGGTCGCGTGGTGCTCGGAGGCGTAGAAGTCGACGTAGTCCGCGACCTCGAACGGCAGGTGCAGGGTGACGTCGGAGAGGGGGTGGAGCAGGGGCCGTACGGAGTCCCGGTACGACGGGACCGTCACCCACGCGGTCAGCGCGCGTCGCACGTCGGACCAGGCGGTGCGGCCCGCGGAGAGCAGCGGGTTCAGCGTGGGCCGGGCGAGCAGCGAGACGTAGGGGGAGCCGAGGGCGGCGGCCGCGGCGCCCGCGTCCAGGACGTACGAGCCGAGCCGTACGCCGACCCTGCGCTGGTCGTCCCGCTCACCGGCCAGGGAGAAGACGCCGTAGGGGAGGTTGTGCGGCCCGAAGGGGTCGCCCTCGGGCAGGCCGAAGGGATCGCCCTCGGGGAGACCGGAGGAGTCACCGGCGGCCGGGTCGAGCGGGGTCTGCTCGGACATGCGTACCTGCCTCGCTTTCCATGGGGTGTGCCACAGGGGTGTGCCACACGTTACGTGTGGAGGCCCCCGTTGCGGCAGTGCCTGAAGAGTTCGCCATGTCCGGATAGGTACCGTCGGGCCGCGCGGCTTCCGGGTCTTCCGCGTCGTTGCGTTGGAACGTCAACTTCCACTTTCTGATGAACTGAGCGCGGCTCCGCCGCCCCCCGCCCGCACCGGCCTTGTCAAGCCGCTTCCCGCGTCGCTCAGGATCCGTATTCTCTGGATCATGTCCGCTCCCCTCGCATATGCCCTCATCGCCACTGACCTGGACGGGACGCTGCTGCGCGGCGACGACACGGTCTCGGACCGGTCGCGGCGGGCGCTGGCCGCCGCGGTCGAGGAGGGGGCGCGGCACCTCGTGGTGACGGGGCGGCCGGCGCCGCGGGTGCGACCGCTCCTCGACGACCTCGGGTATGACGGCCTCGCCGTCTGCGGACAGGGGGCGCAGCTCTACGACGCCGGGGCGCACCGCATGGTGTGGTCGGTGACGCTCGACCGTGAGCTGGCCGAGGTCGCGCTCGGGAAGATCGAGGCGGAGGTCGGGCAGGTTTTCGCCGCCGTCGACCAGAACGGTGTGGACGGCCTCACGCTCATCGAGCCGGGGTACGAGATGCCGCACCCCACGCTTCCCGCGGTGCGCGTCCCCGCACGCCGTGTGCTCTGGGAGGCGCCCATCAGCAAGGTGCTGGTCCGGCACCCGATGCTGGCGGACGACGAGTTGGCGGAGGTGGCGCGTGGGGTGGTGGGTTCGCTCGCCACGGTGACGATGTCGGGGCCCGGCACCGTGGAACTCCAGCCGTGCGGGGTGACCAAGGCGACCGGTCTCGCGCTGGCCGCCGGGCGGATGGGCCTGACGGCCGCCGACACGGTCGCCTTCGGTGACATGCCGAACGACATCCCCATGTTCCTTTGGGCGGCCCATGGCGTGGCCATGGCCAACGCCCACAGCGAACTCAAGTCCGTGGCGGACGAGCTGACCCTCTCCAACGAGGAGGACGGAGTCGCGGTCGTCGTGGAGCGGTTACTCGTTGCCGGGGAGGCAGGGCGGGCGGTTCTGAGGCCGTAGGGCCACAGCCCGCCCGCTGTGGGCCGTGGGGGGCGGCTTCTTCAGCCGCGCTGCCAGTTCCCGGGTGCCTGCCCGCGCACCCGCCCGTGTGCGTGCCTGCGGCGGTGCGCCACCGCGTAGGCCAGGAGTACGGCACCGGCGGCGGCCAGGGTCTGGCCGCCGATGTGCGGGTGGAGCACCGCGGCCAGGAGGATCACGGCGATGAGGGCCTTCAGCGCGGCGCCCTGGCGGTGACGCTCCGCGGAGGCCGCCCCGCGGACGTGGTGCTCCCGGCGCTTCCGGCGCTCATCGCGGTTCCCGGACGCGGCCCGTCGGTCTCCGCGGCGCCGGCGCCCGGCACCGTCCGGGGAGGCCTCCGTCGATGCCGGCGCGGGCAACGCCGCCATCCGGAGCGCCAGTTCGGCCGACGTGCCCGAGGAGAACGCGGCGTCGAGACGCTGGTCGAATTCCTCCTTGCCGATCAGCCCGGCCGCGTAGACCTCGGCCAGCACGCCCGCCGCCTTGTCCAGCTCCCGCTGGGCGGGGGCGAGTTGCCGGGGGTGAGCCGGTCGTGCCGGTCGTGCCGGTTCGAGTCCGTCCGGTTCCGTGGTCACGGCTGTCTCCTTGCCTGTCGGTGCGACGATTCGGGCGGTGCGTGGCTTCAAGCGGTGCGTGGCTTCAAGCGGTGCGTGGCTTCGGGCGGTGCGTGGCTTCAAGCGGTGCGTGGCTTCGGGGTGCGTGTCAGTCCCGGCCGGTGGCAGTCGGTGCGTACGAGTCCGAGGTGGGTCGGGAGGCCTGCTGAGTGACCGCGTGCCGCGAGGCCGCCGGGGCCAGATCCCCCACCGCGTCCCCCACCGCGTCCTCCGCCGGTTCCTCCGCCGCCTCCTCGCGAGGCGTACGAGGCAGCAGGAACACCACCGCGCCCACGAGGACGAGGAGCCCGGCGATGGCCCACAGCACCCACTCCATGGCCTTGGTGAACGCCACCTCCCGCACCCGGTCCCCGGCCCGCTCCACCGCGGCCCCGTACGCGGCGGGCTTCGCGGCGGACGCGGCGCCCTTCTCGGCGGCGGCGGTCAGGCGCCGGCACCCCGCGGGGGTGGTGTCGGGGTCGGTGGCCCGGACGAGGTCCCGCGTGCAGCGGCCGATGTGGTCCGCGAGCGCGGCCGGGGGCGCCGGGGCGCCCGCCGCGACCACGTCCTCGCGCAGCTGGGGGCGGGCCGAGTCGGCCGCGGGTCCCGCCTGCCCGGCGGCCAGAGCGAAGAAGAGCGTGCCGAGCACGGCCACACCGATGGTGGCGCCGAGCTGCTGGTTGGCGTTGAGGACGCCGGAGGCCGAGCCCGTCTCGCGTTCCTCGACGCTCGCCAGGGCGAAGTCGAAGAACGGCGAGAGGACGAGGCCCATGCCGACGCCGGTGATCAGCAGCCCGGGGGAAAGCTGCCAGCCACCGACGTCGGCGCCCGCGCCGTGCAGAGTCAGCGATACGACCGCGACTCCCACGGCCATCACGGCGGCCCCCGCGTGCATCACGCGGCGGCCGAAACGCGGGACCAGAGCGGCTCCCGCCGCGACGGCCCCGACGGCCACACCGAGGGCGATGGGGGCGATCTCCAGGCCCGCGCGGGTCGGTGACCAGCCGAGCCCGCTCTGGAGGAAGAGCCCGAAGACGAGCAGCAGCCCGTTCATCGCGGCGAAGAACAGGATGCCCACGACGAGGCTGCCGCTGAACGCCCGCTTGCCGAGCAGCCCCACGACGACGAGCGGGGTGCCGCCGGTGCGGGTGACCCGCTTCTCCCACCACCAGAAGACGGCGAGCAGGGGCAGCGACGCCGCCATGCAGCCGAACATCCAGCCGGGCCAGCCCGCCTCGCGCCCCTGGACCAGCGGGTAGATCAGGAGCACGCCGGCCGCCGAGACGAGCAGCATGCCGACGAGGTCGAGCCGGGTGCGCTCGGCCGCCCGGGACTCCGGGACGTAGCGCACCGCTCCGAGCAGGGCCAGGATGCCCAGCGGCACGTTGATGAAGAAGACGGAGCGCCACTCGCTTCCGGCGATGTCGCTGTCGACCAGTGTGCCCGCCAGTACCGGTCCGCCCACCGAGGCGAGTGCCATGACCGGCCCGAAGGCGCCGAACGCCTTGCCACGTTCCCTCGGTTCGAACATCGAGACGACGATGGCGTAGCTCTGCGGGATCGTGAGCGCCGCGAACAGGCCTTGCAGGATACGGGCGGCGATCAGCAGTTCGATGGAGTCGCTCACTCCGCACAGCGCCGAACTCAGGGTGAAGCCGGCCAGTCCGACCAGCAGCATCCGCTTGCGGCCATGGATGTCGCCGAGGCGCCCGCCGGTGATCAGGCCGACGGCGAAGGCCAGGGTGTAGCCGGCGGCGAGCCACTGGACGGCGGTGGAGCCGCCTCCGAGGTCCGCGCGGATGGACGGCGCCGCGATGCCGACGATCGTCGAGTCGAGCAGGTCCATGATCTCGGCGAGCAGGACCACGCCCAGAGCCATCCAGCGCAAGGGGTAGGCCCCCGGTCCCGGGGCCGAGCCCGGCGGGTTGAGGCTCATCTCACTCCTCTTTCGGATCTTCCGGAAGCACCGGAACTCTGCGATCTTTGGAAGCGCAGCTACGAACACCGTTCGTGATAACGATCGTTGTTCTTTCACGCTTCGGTGTTCGTGTCAACTACGGTGTTCGCATCCCCGACGATTTCAGGACGGCTCCCATGGCCCAGGCAGCTCGCGGCAGAACGACCCCGAAGACCCCCACGGCATCCGGGCAAGGCCCGGCGGACCGCCCGACCGACCTGCCGACACCGCCCTGGCGGCGGCGGACGCGGCCGGTGCGGCAGCCGCTCAGCCAGGCGACGATCGTCGACGCGGCCCTGCGCATCCTGGACTCCCAGGGCCTGGACGCGGTGAGCATGCGGCGCGTGGCCGAGGAGCTCAACACCGGGCCGGCGTCGCTGTACGTCTACGTCTCGGGCAAGGAAGAACTGCTGGAACTGGTCCTCGACCGGGTGCTGGGCACCGTGGACGTGCCCGAACCCGTGCCCGGGGAGTGGGAGGAGCAGGTCAAGGGCGTGGTGCGCGACGCCAGGGACGCGCTGGCCGCGCACGGCGATCTCGCCCGCGCCAGCCTCGCCGTCATCGCGGCCGGGCCCAACGCCCTGGTGATCAGTGAGGGACTGCTGACGATCCTGCGGGCGGCGCGGATCCCGGACCAGGCGTGCGCCTGGATCCTGGACGTATTGATGCTGTACCTGTCGGCGGACGCCTACGAGACGGCCCTCTACCGCTCACGGGCGGAGAACGGCGAGGACCCCGCGGTCATGGCGCAGGCCTATCTCGACGAGGTCATCGCGGCGCTCCCGCGCGACCGCTTCCCGAGCCTGGTGGCCCTCAAGCCGCACATGGTCGGGGGCGACCGCGGCGCCCGGTTCGAGTTCGCGCTGGACATCCTGATCAGCGGCCTCGGCGTGGTCGCGGGGCGCACGGCGACGGAGTGACGGCGGCGGCGTACGGGCCGGCAGGCGGTACGTGGGGGCCGGCTCCGCCGGGCGCCGGCCCCCGCATCCGGCGGTGCGGGTCAAAGACCCTGGACGCAGAACTCCACGCCGTCACCGAGCGGCAGCGTCACCGTCGAGTAGCCGTTGCGCGGGTCGCGTACGTACGCGTGGAACTCCTTCAGCGGCTCCGGAGGCACCGGGCCGCCCTTCGGCAGGTCGTCGGCGAGGACGATCGAACCCTTGCGCAGTCTGGGTTCGAGGATGCGCAGCAGCGGGAGGTAGGCGTTGGGCCAGCCGTCGAGCAGCAGCAGGTCGATCGGTCCCGCCACGTCGCGCAGGGTCTCCAGCGCGTCGCCGATCCGGATGTCCACCAGGTCACCGAGGCCGACCGAGTCGAGATGGGCACGGGCCGTCTCGGCCTTGTTCCGCTGGATCTCGGCCGTGGTCAGCCGCCCGCCGCCGTTGTCGCGCAGCGCCGAGGCGATGTGCAGCGCGGAGACGCCGAACGAGGTGCCGAACTCGACGACGTTGCGTGCGCCGTGGCTGCGGATGAGGGTGTACAGGAAGCGGCCCATACGGCGGTCCACCGCGAGGTAGGCATCGGTCAGCTGTTCGCACAGCGCCTGGTCGAAGACGAGGTGGCCCTCCATCTCGGCGCCCTGCTCGTCCAGTTCGGCGTCCTGCCGGTGTGCGGCGTCGAACAGGCCGTTGAGCACGGCGGAGACCTCGGGGGTGTCGATCGTCAGCATCAGATGAGCTCCTTGTCGGTGCTGCGCCTGGCAGCGGTGTCGGTGGGGGTGCCGAGGACGGCCTCCGGGATGACCCGGTAGCCGTTCTCCACGGCGATGAAGGATTCGCGCAGTTCCACGTGGCCCTCGACGAGCAGCGGGCAGTCCCGCAGCTCCTCGATGAGCAGGAAGTAGTGCTCCAGACGCTCGGTCTCCAGACGGATGAGGTCGGAGAACTCCGCGTGGAACGACTCGCTGTCGTAGAACCGCGCCGTGATCCGCCCGGCGTGCCGGGCGAAGACCGGCAGCACGTGCTCGGCGCGGTAGCGCTTGCGCTCGGCACGGCTGAACGCGAGCCAGGACGGCGCGAAATCGCAGGTGAGGAGGATGGTGTACGTCATGCCGCGGCCTCGCCGGAGGTCCCGTCGGCAGCCCGCGCGATCGTCCCGGCCGCCGTCTCCTCGTCGAACTGCGGGTAGCCGTCCTCGTAGCCGAGGATGATCCGCCGGATGACCAGGTGGCCGTCGGCGAGCAGCTTGCTGTCCCGCAGCTCCTCGATGAAGAAGTAGTAGTCCTTCAGGTCGGCGGCCTCGATGATCGCCATGTGCGAGAACCGGGAGTCGAAGCCCACGCTGTTGAGGAAGCGGACCGACAGCCGGTCCGCGTACTTGGCGACCAGCGGCCGCAGGTGGCGTGCCTCCAGCTCGCCGCGCGTGGCGCGGTCGAGGGCGTGCCACTCACGGGAGAACTCCGTGAGCAGGATGGCTGTGCTCTTCATTTCTCTCCTGCCGGATGGTGGGGAAGGGAAAGGCCGTGGCGCGGCGGCGCGTGGACGTGGCCGACGCCGGAGAACCGGCTGACCAGGTCGAGCAGTCCGTCGTCCAGGACCTCGTCGGCCGTGCGCGGGTCGCCGTGTTCGTCGAAGACGCGGGAGGCGAACGCCTGGGTGATGGCCAGCTGCGTGCGCGCCGCCGGGACGGTGTGGACGTCCACGCCGGTCAGCCGCAGCACGAGGTCGGCGAACGAGACGGCGAGGCGTACGTTCAGCTCCTCGATGCGGGAGGCCAGCACCCGCGTACGCGCGCGCTGCGCCGGGGTGAGTTCCTGGTAGAGGTCCCGCATGACGAAGTGGTCGAGCTGGATGTGGCGTGCCTCGTCGAGCCCGTGCAGATGGAGGAGCCGGGTCAGGAAGTACTCCCTGCCCGGGTCCAGGTGGTCCGTGCGGTGCTCGAAGACCGTGACGACGGATTCGCCCACGTACGCCGAACAGCACAGGGCGATCAGCTTCACGTAGGGGTGGTCGTCCTCCTGGAAGACGGCGAGGCGCTCCGTGAAGAGGCCGTCGTCGAGGCGGGGTTCGAGACCGGAGATCTCCCGCACGTAGCGGTAGAACGTGTTGGCGTGGTGCAGCTCCTCGGCGGCGAAGCACGACACCGCGTGGTGCAGTTCGTGCCCCGCGGCGAGGGGGCCGGGAGTGGTCCGCGGGGACATCTCGCTCAGGACGAGGGCCATGGTCGCGCTGACGTGACGCTCGATCTCGGCGAGCTGGCCCAGCTCCTTGACGATGTAGGCGATCGCCTCGTCCTCGTGGCCGGGTTCGCCCCAGGTGACCTCGGACAGGAAGGCGAGGTCGGCCGGGGTGCGGGCCCTGGACCAGTCGAACGCGTTGGGATGGAAGGTGTTGACGTGGGCCAGCGACATGATGCTGTCGAGCTTGTGCCGTGCGTCGGAGGCTGTGGGCATGGTGACGCTCCACCGGTGAGAGGGGGGCGGCCGGTGCCGCCGGAGGTCAGGACGAGGGCACGAAGCTCTGGGCGTTGACGATGGTCCTGGAGGGGTCGAGGATCTCCCTGCGCCCGTGCATCACCCGGGAGTTGTCGATCAGTACGACGTCGCCGTCCCGCCAGTCGAGCTCCTCGGTGACCTCCTCGGTGATCTTCCGCAGCCGGTCGAGGGAGTCCTCGGGGATCTCGGTGCCGTCGGCGAAGCGGATGTCGGGGGTCTCGTAGTTGTACGAGGGCCCGAAGATGCTGTTCGCCCAGGCGGTCTCGGTGGACCAGCGGGTGGGACGGGCGGCGTGGGTGCGGAAGGCGTAGGTGATCGAACCGTCCTCGTGCTCGGTCACGGTGGTGGTCTCCGCGCCCGGCAGCCGGCGCAGGTCGTCGGCGGTGACCTCGTCCGGCTCGCGTCCGTCGCCCAGGCTGAAGGCGGTGAACCTGCGCCAGTGGTCCGCGCCGACGCGGCGCGCGTACTCGATGGGCTGCTCCGTGTAGAGGGCGCGGTCGGCCGCGTCGAGCCGCTCCCACACGCGCCGGCCGTCGCACACCGTCGTGCGTGAGCCCGCGGCAGCCGCCTTGACGCAGTGGAACCAGAGCAGGTCGGGCGGGTACGGCGTGGCGCCGTTCTCGATGTGCAGGCCGAGGGCGTCCGTGCCGGAGTCGACCTTCTGGGCGACCTCGCCGTAGAAGGTGCGGGCCGGGTCGAGGGTGATCCGGCCGCTGCACACGCGGACCAGGTCGTTGAAACCGTCCACGGAAGCGCCGAAGTCCCGGATGAGCAGATGGCCGGCCTCGGCCAGCAGGTCCAGGAGGTGGGGCGCCAGGTCGTCGAGCGTGACGTCCGGGCCGGCGGGTGTGAGGAGGGCGGCCGTGCCGTCGCCGAGCCGCTGCCGGAGGTAGGGAAGGGTCATGTCCGGGATTCCTTTCCGGTACGAGGAGCGCCAGGAGCAGGAGAAGCCGGGAGGGCGGTGGAGGACGCGAGGGCGGGGACGACCAGCTCGGCGTAGAGCGCCTCGCGCCGGGGCCGTCCGGTGACGGTGAAATAGCGCTCGCGCAGCTCGGGGGTGTCCTCGGCCGTGATCACCCGCTCGGGGCGGTCGGTCTCGGCCAGTTCGCGCGCGGCATGGCCGAGGACCGTCTCCCGCAGCCGCTCGGGGTCGGCCCCGGGGTCGGTGAGGACGAGGGCCACCAGGTGTTCGAGGCCTTCCCCGAAGATCACCGCTTCGCGGACGCCCCCGCAGGAGCGCAGCCGGCCCTCCACCCACTCGGGCGACACATTGCGCCCGTGACCGGTGATGATCATGTTCTTGAGGCGGCCGAGAAGGGTGATCCGCCCCTCGGCGTCGAGCGTGGCCCGGTCCCCGGTGTGCAGCCAGCCGGCCGCGTCGACGGGCCGGCTCGTGGGGTCCTCCACGGTGTAGCCGGCGAACAACGAGGCGGAGCGGACCAGGAGTTCGCCCCCGTCGCCGATGCGGACCTCGCAGTGCGGCAGCGGGCGGCCCACGGTGCCGGGGGTGTTCTCGCCGGGCCGGTTCCACGACACGACCGAGCTGTTCTCGCTCAGCCCGTACCCCTCGTACACCTCGATGCCCGCCGCCCCGAGACGGTGCAGTGCGGCCGGGTCGACCGGGGCGCCGCCCGCCATGAGGAAGGGCACCCGGCCTTCGAACAGGGCCGCGGCGGCGGAACCGCCCGCTCTGGCCGCGGCCTTGTCGAGCGCGGAGACCACGGCGGGCGGCAGCACGGCCGCCGTGGCACGGCTGTCGCGCAGCCAGGCCACGGCGTCCTCCGCGCGGGAGCCCGCCGTGCCGAGGAGCGCGGTGTCCGCGGGCAGCAGCACCAGCGTGCCGCCCGTGCGGACGGGCATGTAGAGGGCCGTCACCTGCTCGATGAGCAGGCTGAACGGGACGAGGGAGAGGTAGCGGCCGAAGATCTCGTCGGGCACGACCTGGCTCAGCGAGCCGAGGAGTGCCTCCAGGCCGGCGCCGCGAACGCGGACTCCCTTGGGGCGTCCCGTGGTGCCGGAGGTGTGGATCTCCTTGACGACGTCCGGCGCCCGCGCGGCGGGACACGCGGGTACGGGTGTGCCGTCGCCGTCGCCGTCGCCGTCGCCGTCGCCGCCGGTGCCGGCCGGGATCCGCAGCACGGCGCGGCCCCGGTCGAGGCCCCACGCGCGCAGCCGCCGCTCACCCGCCTCGTCGGTCAGGCACAACCGCGTGCCCTCCAGCAGGGACGCGGCCTGCTCGGCGGAGAAGGCCAGCGGTACCGGCACCTCGACGAGACCGCGGGTGAGCAGGGTGAGGTCGGCGACCACCCACTCCGGGGTGTTGGCGGCCACCAGGCCGACGCGGGTGCCGGGTGCGAGGTCGAGCCGCGCGGCGAGCCGGTCGCGCAGTGCGCGGATGTCCCGGTACCGGTAGGTCCGCAGGGCGTTCCCGCGGTCGTCGGTCACCTCGACGAGGACCCGGTTCTGGTGGTCGGGGCGGGTGAGCCCGTGTTCGACGCTGCGCACGGTCACACCTGCGCGGGCCGGCGGGCCGGCGCCGGGGCGAAGGCTCCGTCGGTCAGCCGCTGCCCGACCGAGCGCAGGTCGATGTAGCCGGTGACGGGGGAGGACTCGTAGTACGACCCCCAGTCGCCCTGGAGCCGTCGCGGCAGGGCGTTCTCCCGCGCCGGCACCAGGGGTACGAAGTCGATGCCCATGCGGTTCAGGAGGCCGCTCAGCCGAGGGGTGACCGTGCAGACGACGGCCTTGGCGCCGTTGCACCAGGTGAGCAGCGGCAGCAGCGAGCAGAGCTGCGCGCCGTCCCCGTTGGTCGTGGCGGCGAGGGGCCCGACCTCGACTATCTCGGAGCGCTGGAGGCGCTGGCCGATGCGCGGGGCCAGGACCGCTTCCACGCTTCCGGCGAGGTAGTACTCGGACAGCAGGTGCGCGTTCCCCGCGAACGTCATCCCGGCCACGGCGCCCAGGGGCGCGTCGTCGGCGGGCCCCTGATCGGGGGCGCTGTGCTGAAGGGCGGCGAAGAGGTCCGGCGAGGGGTCGATGTCCGCCCCGAACTTCTCGCGATAGACGGTCCGGGCCAGATGGATCGAAGCCCGCCAGAGCACGTTCTCGCGTCGTGCGACCACGCCGAGTGACATGGTTCCCCCTCCTGCTTAGAGATCCTTTTCGCGTCGCAGAGGGGCGCAGACCGGTGCGCGGTGCGGTGAGTTGGCGTTCCAGAAGTTCGTTGAACATAGAACGCTGTTCGTTCCAGGTCTCCTGGAACGCTTCGAACGAGTTTGAGCCCCCCGTGTGCCGGCCCGACAGAGCTGCCGTTCCGACGCCAACACCTCGAACTCTAGGCATATGTCCGTCTCGTCGGCGACAAAGGAAAGGTAAAGGAGCCAAGATTTCGGACAATCCCCGCACCGGGGCAAGGGTGGCCGCAGTCTCGTCGGGGATGGCCGCAGGGGGTGATCCCACTTGGGCCTGTGCTCGAACGTCGTACCTGTGGAGCACGAATCGTGTTCGTGTTCGCCCAAGGGAAGGCGAGGGCGGGCCGCAAAGCCCCTCCGTCGGCCCTCACCCGGCCGTGCGCCGGATCCGCCGCTCCCACGTGCGGTGGAAGACGACCTCGTCGCCGTCCCGGCAGATCACCTCGTCCGTGGTGATGAAGTCCGCCGCGTCACAGGTGATGTCCGAGTGCGTCTCGATCCTCGTGTCCCAGGCCGACTCGGGGCGGTGCAGGCGGATCGTCCGGTCGGAGCGGGTGCGGGCGCTCAATGGGTCGCGCTCCTGGATCGCGTACGTCTCCCGGGCGTCCTCGGTCACCTCCAGGCCGTCGGGGTACACGCGCGTGCCGCCGAGGCGCGGGTGGACCTCCAGGCGCCACTCGCCCTTGGCGACATCGCGTACGACCAGCCGCTCGGGGCGCTCCTCGTCGAGGGTCGCCGGATACGCCACGCCGAGCGGCTCGGACTGCTCCGGGGGCTCGAAGGCGATCGTCGGATCCAGGTCGCCCGTCCGCACCGGAAGCGCCAGCGAGCTGCCGAGCGGCTCCAGGGTGAAGCCCGCCGTGTCCGCCTGGGGCCAGATCCACGGCCAGTACGCGGAGGAGACCGCGAGGCGGATGCGGTGACCCGGCGGGAAGGTGTGCCCGATGCCGTTGAGCTCGAAGGTCACGTCCTCGGTGGCGCCGAGCGGCCAGGCGTTCGCGCGGTCCCTGCCGTGCCGGGCGGAGAGGTTCAGCGCGCCGCGCGTGACCAGCGTGGACGAGCCGTCGGGCGCGACGTCGCACAGGCGGGCGATGGCCTGGCCGAAGGGCACGTCCATCCGCAGCCGCAGCGTCACCTCGGGGCGTCCGAGGATCCGTACCTCCGCAGGGACCGCGAACTCGAAGCACGCCGACTTCGCGTCCTCCTCCCGCTGGTCGGGCGGCAGGTCGGCGCTGTTGCCGCACGGCGAGAAGCGGCCCGCGTCCAGGCCGGTGTGCTGCGGGGAGTTGACCAGGAGCGGGGCGCCCTGGAGGGCGTACACGGTCGGGGTGACGTTCGGGGACGGCCAGGAGGGGTCGCCGACCCAGCCGCCGCGCAGCTCCGGGTAGACGGTGGCCGGCGGGTGCGAGTCGCTGATCCAGGAGCGGAGCTTCGGCTCCGCCATGATGCCGGTGTCCACGCCCTTGAGGTGGTGGTCCCACCAGCGCAGCGTCTCCTGGAGGAAGCCGATGGCCGGGCCCGGCGGCAGGCAGCGGTCGGGGTACTGGTGCGACCACGGGCCGATCAGGCCCCGCACCCGGTCGTCGGGGAGGTGTTCGACCAGGCGCAGGACCGTGTCGCGGTACGGGTCGTGCCAGCCGCCGACCGCGAGGACCGCGGCGCCGATCGCGGAGCAGTCCTCGCGGACGCTGCCGTGCCGCCAGTGGCCGTCGCGCGTCTGGTGGTCCAGCCAGGTGTGGATGAGGGGTTCGACGGCTTCCAGGCGCGCCAGCCACATCGCGCGCCACGCGTCGCCCACGTGGTACGGGTCCGGCGGGCACGAGACGCAGGCGAGCGTCGTCGCCGCCCGCGCGTGCGTGTCCGCCGCCAGGACGGAACCACCCAGGTACTGCCCGTCGTTGTCGTAGCGGTCGTCCGTCGCGCAGACGGTGACGACCGCCTTGAGCGGCCCGGGCGCGAGGGCCGCGATGCGGAGGGAGGCGAAGCCGCCCCGGGAGATGCCGAACATGCCGACATCGCCGGTCGACCAGTCCTGCGCGGCCAGCCAGTTCACCACCTCCACGCCGTCGGCCGCCTCGCGCGCCGAGTGCTCGTCGGCGGGCAGGCCCTCGCTGTTGCCGTGGCCGCGGGTGTCGACGCGCACGGAGGCGTAGCCGTGACCCGCGTACCAGGGGTGGCGCTGCCGGTCGCGGGGTGCCGTCCAGTCGCTGAGGCGGCCGGGGAGGTATTCGAGGAGCACGGGCACGGGCTCGTCGGTGACGGGGCGCCACACGCGTGCGTGGAGCTTGGTGCCGTCGGCGAGGGGTACGCGGATGTCCTCGTGCGTGGTCGCGTAGGGGAAGTCGGTGCGGATCTTCGGGTGCGTCGTCATGGGAGGGACCTCGGTGGGAACTCGTACTCGGCGGTAGTACGGGACAAAGCGGCTGCTCCCGGTCCGTACTCACCAAAAGGTGCGGAACAGTCGAGTCGGTCGTATCGGCTGATCAAGAACATACCGGTGGTGATCGCGGCCTGCCCGGCCGTCTCTGCACGGGCAGGTGCTCGCTGTGATCGAAAGGCGACCGGATACGCTGACTTGAGTGATGGCAGCGACACATCGACAAACCGTGTCATCGACCGAGATCCAATGATCGACCGAGTTCGCCATGTGATCGTCAGCAGACAGGAGAACCTCTCGTGACCGTCGTCGGGCCTTTCGGGCTGAGCGTGCGGGACCAGGCTCTCGAAGCCGATGTCCAGGCAGGGTTGGCGGCTGTCGAGGAGGGCCTGCTCGAAGCCACCAAGAGCGAGGTCCCGTTCATCACCGAGGCGGCGCAGCACCTCGTCCGGGCCGGGGGGAAGCGTTTCCGCCCCCTGCTCGTGATGCTCGCCTCCCAGTTCGGCGACCCCTACGCGCCGGGTGTCGTGCCCTCCGCCGTGGTCGTCGAGCTCACGCACCTCGCGACGCTCTACCACGACGACGTGATGGACGAGGCGGACGTGCGCCGCGGCGTCCCCAGCGCCAACCAGCGCTGGGGCAACTCCGTGGCCGTGCTGACCGGTGACTTCCTCTTCGCCCGCGCCTCGTACATCCTCGCCGACCTCGGCCCGGAGGCCGTCCGCATCCAGGCGGAGGCCTTCGAACGCCTGGTCACCGGCCAGATCCTGGAGACCGCCGGGCCCAGCGAGGGCCGCGACCCGGTCGACCACTACCTCGACGTGCTCGGCGGCAAGACCGGTTCGCTGGTCGCCGTGGCGTGCCGGTTCGGCGCGATGATGTCGGGCGCCGACGAGACCGTCGTGGACGTCCTCACGCAGTACGGCGAGCGGCTCGGCGTCGCGTTCCAGCTCGCCGACGACGTGCTCGACATCGCCTCCGACTCCCACGAGTCCGGCAAGACCCCGGGCACCGACCTGCGCGAGGGCATCCCCACGCTGCCGGTCCTGCGCCTGCGCGAACGCGTCGAGCGGCTCGGCCTCCCGGAGGACATCGCCCTGAGCGAACTGCTCGACTCCGACCTCACCGACGACGCCCGGCACGCCGAGGCGCTCACCGGCCTGCGCGCCCACCCGGCGCTGGAGCAGGCCCGCCGCGACACGGTGCGCTACGCCGAGGAGGCGCGGGCCGCGCTGGCGCCGCTGCCGGAGTGCGACGCCAAGGTCTCGCTGATCGAGCTCTGCGACCTCGTGGTGCACCGGGCGGGCTGAGGAACCCCTCCGGTACCGACGGCCGGCGGCGCCACCCCCTACGGGACGGGGGAGGCGCCGCCGCTTTCTGTCATCCCGTGGCAGTACGTCGAGTTGCACCCGGGGTCTGACGCTTCCGCGCAGCCGATTTGGTCGGATGGAAGCCAGCAAGGACCACCACTCCTGACCAATTCGGGTGAGAATGGCGGCGCGGGGTGGACGCAGGCACGTACGCATGTATGGACGTCAAGCACGTACAGGCTCGCAGGGCACGTACAGCCACGCAGGGCACATACAGGCATACAGGCACGTACAGGAAAGCCGCCGCCGACCACGGAGGTAGGGCACACAATGGCACCGTACGAACCGGAACAGGGCACCAGCGAAGCCGGGGAACCGCGCGTCGGGCGCCGCAAGGCGGCCCGTTACGCACTCCCGGTCGCGGTGGCGGGGGTGGCGGCGGCGACCATCGGGCTCGTCCCGGCGCTCGCCAGCTCGGGCGACCCGGATCTGCCGAAGGTCACCGCTCAGGAACTCATCGAGAAGATCGCCGCGTCGGACACACAGCAGCTCTCCGGCAACGTGAAGATCAGCACGGATCTGGGCCTGCCGTCGATGGGCGGCATGGCGGGCGGCTTCGCCGGCGGTGGCGCGGGCGGCGCGGACCGTGGTGAGGACGGCGAGGGCTCGGCCGCCGACCCCAGGACCAAGCTGATGGACCTGGCGTCCGGTACGCACACGCTGCGCGTCGCGGCCGACGGCCCCGACAAGCAGAAGGTGTCCGTACTGGAGGACGCCGCCGAGTACAGCCTGATCCACAACGGCGACGAGATGTGGGCGTACGACAGCGCGTCGAACGAGGCGTACCACGCGAAGGGCTTCCAGGTCTCCGGAGACAAGGGCGGCCGAGCCGACAAGGGCGAGAAGGACGAGAAGGGCGAGAAGGGCGAAGGGGGTGAGGCGCGGGTTCCGCGGGGCATGCCCGCCACGCCCGAGGAATTCGCCGAGCAGGCGCTGAAGGCCGTCGACGACACGACGTCCGTCACGGTCGACGGCACCGCGCAGGTCGCGGGCCGCGACGCGTACCGCCTGGTCGTCGAGCCGAAGCAGTCCGGTTCGACGGTCGGCCGGATCACGGTCGCCGTGGACGCGGAGACGGGGACGCCGCTCAAGTTCACGCTGACCCCGGCCTCCGGCGGCTCGGCGGTGATCGACGCGGGCTTCACGAAGGTCGACTTCGGCAAGCCGTCCGCGAGCACGTTCGACTTCGCGCCGCCCAAGGGCGCGAAGGTGACCGAGGCCGACGAACACGCGGCGCGGGGCCGTGACGTCAAGGACGAGGCCAAGGGCGGCAAGGAGTTCAAGGAAGAGGACCGCCCTGACCTGAAGGTCATCGGCGAGGGCTGGACCTCCATCGCCGAGCTGAAGCTGCCGGGCGGCCAGGGCCTGCCGACGGCCGGTTCGGGCGATGTCCCGCCGGACGCGCAGAAGCTGCTCGACTCGCTGGGCGACCAGGTCAGCGGGAAGTTCGGCTCCGGCACGGTCTTCTCGACCCGCCTGGTCAACGCCCTCGTCACCGATGACGGCAAGGTCTACGCGGGCGCGGTCACCAAGGACGCCCTGGTGAAGGCGGCGAACGCGGCGCACTAGGCGCGGGTCCGGGCGGGGGGTCCACGGTCGCGGCACCGTGGCCCACCGCCACGGACCGTTCCGGCACCGCCGAACCGCGCGCGTGCCGCAGCCGGCCGGGCGACAGGAGGAAACGGTGCCGGGCATCATCGGGGGACCGCCGACGCCGACAGGGGCGCCGGGGGACGGCGGGAGCACGCGGTCGGGCGGAAGCGGGGAGCCGGGCGGAAGCGGAGAGCCGGGCGGAAGCGTGCGGCCGGACCGCGGCGCACCCTTGTCGCCCCTCCCTCACGTGATCGAGACGCGCGGCCTCACCAAGCGCTACGGCAAGCACCTCGCCGTCGACCGGCTGGATCTGACCGTCCCCGAAGGCAGCGTCTTCGGCTTCCTCGGGCCGAACGGCTCGGGCAAGACGACCACCATCCGCATGCTGATGGGCCTCATCGAGCCGACCTCGGGCACCGCACGCGTCCTCGGCGGCCCCATGCCGCGCGCCGCGCGCACCGTCCTCCCGCACGTGGGCGCGCTGATCGAGGGCCCCGCCCTCTACGGCTTCCTGTCGGGCCGCGACAACCTCCTGCGGTACGACTCCGCCGACCCGGCCGCCGATCCCCGCACCCGGCGCCGACGGGCCGAGGCCGCCCTTGACCGGGTGGGTCTGACGGCCGCGGCGGGCAAGAAGGCGAAGGCGTACTCACTGGGCATGAAACAGCGGCTCGGCCTCGCGGCCGCGCTGCTCCAGCCGCGCAGGCTCCTGGTCCTGGACGAGCCGACGAACGGCCTCGACCCGCAGGGCATGCGCGAGATCCGCACGCTGGTGCGGGAACTGGCGCGGGAGGGTACGACCGTCTTCCTCTCCTCGCACCTCCTCGACGAGATCGAGCAGGTCTGCACCCACGCGGCCGTGATGACCCGGGGCCGTCTGATCACCCAGGGTCCGGTCGCCGAGCTGGCGGCGGGCGCGCGGGGCAGGCTGGCCGTGACGACACCGGACCCGGGCGAGGCGGCCCGCGTCCTGAAGGAGCGGGGCGTGGCGGATCTCGTCGTGACGGAGGACCGTGTGACGGGCGAGCCGCCGGGCAAGGACGCGTCCGGCCGGGACACGGACCTCGCCGAGCTGAACGCCGCGCTGGTCGAGGCGGGCGTACGCGTCCGTGGCTTCGGCCTCGAACGGGCCTCGCTGGAGGACGCGTTCGTGGCGCTGACCGGGGAGGGCTTCGATGTCGCGGGCTGAGCCGATGGACGCGGCAGAGGCGGGCGCGGCGGAGGTCCCGAGGGAGCCGAGGCCGATCTGGACGCTCGGGCTCTTCCGCAGCGAGCTCGCGATCACCTTCCGCCGCTGGCGGACCCTCGCGCTGCTCGGCGTGCTCGCCGCGGTGCCGGTCCTGGTCGGCGTCGCCGTCAGGATCGAGACGAGCGACGGCTCGGCGATCGGCGGGGGCGGTGAGGGCGGAGGTCCCGCGTTCATCGCGCAGATCACCAACAACGGCCTGTTCCTGGTCTTCACCGCGCTCGCCGCGACGCTGCCGTTCTTCCTGCCGATGGCGGTCGGCGTCGTCGCCGGCGACGCCATCGCGGGCGAGGCGAGCGCGGGCACGCTGCGCTACCTGCTGGTGGCGCCCGCCGGCCGCACCCGCCTGCTCCTCGTCAAGTACGCGACCACGCTGACGTTCTGCCTGGTCGCGACCCTGGTCGTCGCCGTGTCCGCGCTCGCCACGGGCGCGCTGCTCTTTCCGCTCGGCGAGGTCACCACGATCTCCGGCACCCGCATCGGCTTCGGCGAGGGGCTGCTGCGGGCCCTGCTCATCGCGCTCGTCGTGGCCGCGTCACTGATCGGCGTGGCGGCGCTCGGCCTGTTCGTCTCGACGCTCACCAGCAGCGGCATCGCGGCGATGGCGACGACCGTCGGCCTGCTGATCACCGTGCAGATCCTCGACCAGATCCCGCAACTGGACGCCCTTCACCCCTACTTCTTCTCCCACTACTGGCTGTCCTTCGCCGACCTGATGCGCGAGCCCGTCCACTGGGACGACCTCGTCGAGAACTTCCGGATGCAGGGGCTCTACGCGGCTGTGTTCGGCTCGGCGGCGTGGGCGCGGTTCGGGGCGAAGGACATCATGGCGTGAGGGGTGCGGCCGGGACGGGCTCCGGTCACGCCTTGTCGTAGGGGAAGCGGGCCAGGGGCGGCTCCTGCGCGAAGAACGTCTTGGCGCGGGCCAGGGCCTCGGTGTCGTCGAGCACCTGGCCGGGCCTGGTGCCATTGCCGAGCAGGACGCCGCCGAAGCGCATGGGGAAGAACGCGGCGGTGTGGTGCAACGTGCCGATCAGCGGCTCGGCGACTTCCTCCTCGCGGTGCGCGAGCGCGGTCACGCCCCACAGGGTGCGGCCCTTCAGCGCCTCCTTGAAGCCGATCTCCGGGGTCTCCAGCCAGGCGTCCCAGTAGTCGAGGTAGCGCTTGACGGTGGCCGACACGGAGTACCAGTACAGCGGCGAGACGATGACGATGTCCGTGGCTTCGAGGGTGGCGTCGAGGAGCAGCGCCTCGTGGCCGCCCTCGGGGCGGGGGCGGGCGCGGGGGACGGTGTCGTCGTGGCGCAGGTCCGCGAAGTCGGGGAGCGGGTGCTCGGCGAGGTTGATCCAGCGCTGCCCGATGTCGGTGGGCAGCTGCTCGGCGGCCTTGCGGGCCAGGATCTCGGTGTTGCCGTCGGGGCGGGCGCTGCCGACGACGAAGAGGAACGAGCGGGTCATGGGAATCCCCCTGGACTGGCCCGGTGCGGCCGGGCGCGGCAATTGCTTGCGCGTGCACTATATGCATACGCAAGGAAAGTCGTCCAGGGTGTTCCGGCGGCGCCTCGCGTCAGGAACGCCCCCTTCACGGGCGTACGTGGATGACCCACCCGCGTACGTACGTGCCGGGCACCTCATGGCGGGGCCAGTCGCGGGCCCACTCCGGGGGCGCCGCCCCGCGCATCACCAGGGCGGTGGGGCGGCGCGGATCGTCGAGTCCGCCGCCGGGGGCGCATCCGGCGGTGTGGGCGAGGGGGATGACGGAGGTGTTGCCGTTCAGGAGGCAGGGGGCGGCGGTGCCGGGGCGCGTGCCGTTGCCGACGCCGTGCCGCTCCAGGGTCTCCGCGACCCGTGCCCAGTCCCGGCGGGCGTCCCCCTGGATCTTGGCGTTGCCGTGGGCCAGGGCGGCCTGGACGGCGAGATGGCCGCCGAGGACGAGTGCGGGCACCGCGACACCGATCCACCGGGGCCTGGCCGCGCGCGCGAGGTGGAGCAGCGTGAGGAGTCCGACGGCCGCGGTGGGGGCGAACAGGGCGTGGGTCGGGAGCAGGAAGCGCGGGGTCGCGTAGGGGACGAGGACGAAGTACGGGAGGGCGATGGCCAGGCCCGTGCCGAGGGCGAGGAGGGCGCCGCGGAAGGGGCCGGCCGTGGCCGGGACGGGCCCGGCCGCCCGGGGCGCGGTCCCGGAGCCCGCGCGGGGCGGGGTTCCCGGACGGCGCAGGGTCCACAGGCCGGCCGCCACCAGGAGGACCAGCAGTACCCACCACTCCGCGGCCACGGGCCGGACGCTGTCGTGGTCGCAGGGGCGGCAGAGCAGCGGCCCGTCGATGACCGTGAGGTGGTGGACGAACGAGAGCAGCGGCCGCAGATCGCCCTGCACCTCGCTCGCCTCCGTCAGCCGTTCGAGGACCCCGCCGAAACGGATGTACGCCTCCACGGCCCAGGGCAGCGCGCCCGCCCCGAGCCCGGCGAGCACCGCGAGGACCCGGCTCCGTCCGCGCCAGGCGGGAACCAGCAGGGCGGCGACGAGGAGGGGCAGCCCTATGGCGAAGCCGTCGTTGGGCCGCATCAGCGTGGCGAGGGTGATGCCGGCCGCGATGCCGGCGCCGGTGCGCAGGGACTGCCGTGGCCACAGGAAGAGCCCGACCGCGCCGACGGCGCCCATGGCCGTGTAGTGGTTGGGCATGGCCTCATTGGCGTAGAAGAGCGTGATCCACAGGCTGCCGTACAGCGCGGCGGCGACGGGCGCGGCCCAGGGCCGGTGGGCCGCCCGCAGCCAGGGTCGGAACCCCAGGTAGAGGGCGGCGGTCGCCAGCAGCGTCAGCCACACCCGGAGGAGCACGGTGGAGCCGCTCCAGGTGGCCACGGGCGCGATGAGGAACGGCACGCCGCGCGTGCGGGGAGCGCTGAACGGCGTGGCGGGGGCGTACGGCGAGTACCGGCTGGCGTAGACGAGCTCGTCCCAGCCGAGGGGCAGCGTGAGCGGCACGAGGACGCAGCACAGCAGGGCGAAGGCGCAGCAGACGGCGAGGAGGAGACGGTGGGCGAGGCGTTCGCGACCGGGATCGTCGCGGCCGAGGCCGGAACCGGGCTCGGGGTCGTCACGGCCGAGGCCGGGGCTCCCGTGCCGGCAGCCCGAGTCCGCAGGGGCTTCGCCGGGCACGGCACGCGCTGTTGGCGCCGGGCCGCCGGTCTCGGCAGCGGTCTGGCGGCGCGAGATCCCTCGCTCGCTCACGGTGTCTTCGCCGTCTGCACCGCCGCGATCAGCCCTCCCACGGGCACCGGCAGCTCCTCGGCCGCCCTAGGCTTCGGTCTCCCGCGAACCCCGCCCCGCGTATCGAACAGCCCCGTGTCGAACAGTCCCGTACCGAATAGTCCCGTACCGGGCACGGGTGGACCGGAAAGGGCCATGGGGACGGCCTCCTCGACGCTGGCGGGCTGAGCGGGCTGGCAGTGCCATCCCCCCGCGGCCCGACGGACCAAGGGGGACATCACGGCCAGCTTGCCACCGCCGGGGCGCCGCCCCCGGTGGACACAGAGCGGGTCGCCCTCTGGGCCGGTCATGATCACCCACTCGCCGCCCCAGCAGGCGGTCGGTCAGCGCGCCGCTCGGCGCCCGGCTCACCCCACCGCGCGGAGCCCCCCGCCGGAAGCCGTGTCGCCCAGGGTCAGTGAGGCGCGGTAGGTGCTCGGTGCGATGCCCCGGGTCCGCTTGAAGGCGTCGCTGAAGCCGAACGCGTCGGCGTAGCCCACCTGCCCGGCCACGGAGGCGACCGTCGCGCCGGGCTCGGCGAGCAGCTCCGCGGCGAGCGTCATGCGCCACTCGGTGAGGTACGCCATGGGGGGCCGGCCGACCAGGTCGGTGAAGTTCCTGGCGAACACCGCGCGCGAGACCTGGGCGCGCGCGGCGAGCGCCGCCACGGTCCAGGGGCGCGCTGGTTCGTCGTGCATGGCGTGCAGGGCGGGGCCGACGATGTCGTCGCCGAGGGCGCGGTACCAGGCGGGCGGGCAGGCTTCGGGCAGGTCGAACCACTCGCGCAGGGTGCAGGCCAGCATCCAGTCGAGCATCCGGTCCATCACGTACTGGCGCCCGGGGCGGTCGGCGGTGATCTCGGCGGCGATGAGGTCCACGATGGGCATGCACTCCTCGCCGGAGGGGACGACGAGCAGGGGCGGGAGCGTGCTGGTCAGGCGCCGCCCGACGGAGCTGTCCAACCGGTAGGAACCGCTGACCAGTTCGCATTCGGCTCCGACGGCGGCCAGTGTGAACGGCGCCTTCGTGCACACGATCGCGGCGCCGCCCTCGCGCAGGGTCCGCGGCTCGCCCGCCGCCACGGAGACGCGGGCCGATCCTCGTACCACCGTGATGAGTTCGAGCGCCGCCCCCTCGGCGCGGTGCGTCTCCCACGGGCGCGTCAGCACCGTCCGGTCGAACAGCGCGCCGTCCGCGCGCACCCCTCGCAGCAGATCCCCCAGAGCGTCCATGCCCCCACGGTAGACGGACGGCCATCCCCACGAGGCGGATGCCCACACTTGCCCACGGGCCAGGGCAGTTGGCTCCCCGCACGTACGACCATGGCCGTCAGGCCGCGGGCTCCCGTTCGCCCTGGACGGCGGGCGGGGTGGCCGCCGCGGCCCGGCGGGCGGCGGTCAGCCGGACCGCGTTGCGGCGGGCCGTCCGCAGCGCGTCCCACGTCAGCAGCGAGAGCGCCAGCCACACGAGCCCGAAGCCCGCCCACCGCTCGGGCGGCATCGCCTCGTGGAAGTACAGGATGCCGAGGAGGAACTGGAAGACGGGCGCGAGGTACTGGAGCAGCCCGAGCGTGGAGAGCGGCACCCGGATCGCCGCCGCCCCGAAGCAGACCAGCGGAGCGGCGGTCACCACACCGGTGGCGGCCAGCAGCGCCGCGTGGCCGAGGCCCTCCGTGCCGAACGTGGCCTCGCCCCGCGTGCCGAGCCACACCAGATAGCCGACGGCGGGCAGGAACTGCACGGCGGTCTCGGCGGTGAGCGACTCCAGGCCGCTGAGGTTGACCTTCTTCTTCACCAGGCCGTACGTGGCGAAGGAGAAGGCGAGGCAGAGCGAGATCCACGGCGGCCGCCCGTAACCGAAGGCCAGGACGAGGACCGCCGCGAGCCCGACGGCGACGGCCACCCACTGCACGGGCCGCAGCCGCTCGCCGAGCAGCAGGACGCCCATGGCGATGGTGACCAGGGGGTTGATGAAGTAGCCGAGCGAGGCCTCGACGACATGGCCGCTGTTCACGGACCAGATGTAGACGCCCCAGTTGACGGTGATGACGGCCGCGGCGATCGCCACCAGGCCCAGCCTGCGCGGCTGGCGGATCAGCTCGCGCGCCCAGCCCCAGCGCCGTATGAAGAGCAGCGCGACGCCCACGAAGACCAGGGACCACGCCATGCGGTGCGCGAGGATCTCGGCGGCCCCGGCCGGCTTGAGGAGCGGCCAGAACAGGGGGACGAGCCCCCACATCCCGTAGGCCGCGAAGCCGTTCAGCAGCCCGATGCGCTGCTCGCTCCTCGACTGCCCGGCTGCTCCGCTGTCCACGGCCCCTCCTTCGTGCGCGGCAGCCCGACGCTGCCAGACCGAAGGTAGCGCCGAAAGCCCCCGGCTGTCATGCCCGTATGCCGGGAACACTCATGACAGCGCCGGGCCCCTCCCCCCACCGCGCGCCCTGACGCGGCAGAGGCGCCGGGGCCCGGTCCCGAGAGGTTCAGGACCGGGCCCCGGCGGGAGGCAGGCGCCGGCCGGGCTAGCCGACGACGGTCCAGGTGTCGCCGCCGGTGAGCAGGGCGGCGAGGTCGCCCTTGCCGTTCTGTTCGATGGCGGTGTCGAGCTGGTCCGCCATGAGGGTGTCGTAGACGGGCCGCTCTACGTCGCGGAAGACACCGATCGGGGTGTGGTGCAGGGTGTCGGGGTCGGCGAGGCGCGAGAGGGCGAACGCGGTCGTCGGGGACGCGGAGTGCGCGTCGTGGACGAGGATGTCGCGCTCGTTCTCCGGGGTGACGGCGACGACCTTCAGGTCGCCGGTGACCGTGTCGCGCACCACGCCCTTGGAGGCGTCCGCGCCGAAGCGGATCGGCTGCCCGTGTTCGAGGCGGATGACCGCTTCCTCGGCCTGCTGCTTGTCCTTGAGGACTTCGAAGGCGCCGTCGTTGAAGATGTTGCAGTTCTGGTAGATCTCCACCAGCGCGGTGCCGGGGTGGTCGGCGGCCTGGCGCAGCACCGAGGTGAGGTGCTTGCGGTCGGAGTCCACCGTCCGCGCGACGAAGGACGCCTCGGCGCCGACGGCCAGCGAGACGGGGTTGAAGGGCGCGTCGAGCGAGCCCATCGGCGTCGACTTGGTGATCTTGCCGACCTCGGAGGTGGGGGAGTACTGGCCCTTGGTGAGGCCGTAGATCCGGTTGTTGAAGAGCAGGATCTTCAGGTTCACGTTGCGGCGCAGGGCGTGGATGAGGTGGTTGCCGCCGATGGAGAGCGCGTCGCCGTCGCCGGTGACCACCCACACGCTCAGATCGCGCCGCGAGGAGGCGAGGCCGGTGGCGATGGCCGGGGCGCGGCCGTGGATGGAGTGCATCCCGTAGGTGTTCATGTAGTACGGGAAGCGGGAGGAGCAGCCGATGCCGGAGACGAAGACGATGTTCTCCTTGGCCAGGCCCAGCTCGGGCATGAAGCCCTGCACGGCGGCCAGGACGGCGTAGTCGCCGCAGCCCGGGCACCAGCGGACCTCCTGGTCGGACTTGAAGTCCTTCAAGGACTGCTCGGCCTCGGCCTTGGGCACCAGCTTCAGGGTCGCGTTGCCGGTGTCAGTCATCGATGGCCTCCTTGAGGGCCGTGGCGAGCTGCTCCGCCTTGAACGGCATTCCATTGACCTGGTTGTACGAGACCGCGTCCACCAGGTACTTCGCCCTGATGAGGGTGGCGAGCTGACCGAGGTTCATCTCGGGGACCACCACCTTGTCGTAACGCCCGAGCACCTCGCCCAGGTTCCGCGGGAAGGGGTTCAGGTGACGCAGATGGGCCTGGGCGATGGGGACACCGGCCGCGCGCAGCCGCCGGACGGCCGCGGTGATCGGCCCGTACGTCGAACCCCAGCCGAGGACCAGCGTGGTGGCGTCCCCGTGCGCGTCGTCGACCTCCAGGTCGGGCACGTCGATGCCGTCGACCTTGGCCTGGCGGGTGCGGACCATGAAGTCGTGGTTGGCCGGGTCGTACGAGATGTTGCCCGTGCCGTCCTGCTTCTCGATGCCGCCGATGCGGTGTTCGAGGCCGGGTGTGCCGGGGACCGCCCAGGGACGGGCGAGGGTCTGCGGGTCGCGCTTGTAGGGCCAGAAGACCTCGGTGCCGTCGGCCTCGGTGTGGTTGGTCCCCGAGGCGAACTGCACTCGCAGGTCGGGCAGTTCGTCCACGTCCGGGATGCGCCACGGCTCGCTGCCGTTGGCGAGGTAGCCGTCGCTCAGCAGGAAGACCGGCGTGCGGTAGGTGACCGCGATCCGCGCCGCCTCCAGCGCGGCGTCGAAGCAGTCCGCCGGCGTCCTGGGCGCCACGATCGGCACCGGTGCCTCGCCGTTGCGCCCGTACATCGCCTGGAGCAGGTCGGCCTGCTCGGTCTTGGTCGGCAGACCGGTGGAGGGGCCGCCGCGCTGGATGTCCACGATCAGCAGCGGCAGCTCCAGCGAGACCGCGAGGCCGATGGTCTCCGACTTCAGCGCCACACCCGGCCCGGAGGTCGTCGTCACCGCCAGGGAGCCGCCGAACGCGGCACCCAGCGCCGCACCGATGCCCGCGATCTCGTCCTCGGCCTGGAAGGTGCGCACGCCGAAGTTCTTGTGCCTCGACAGCTCGTGGAGGATGTCCGAGGCCGGCGTGATGGGATACGAGCCCAGATACAGCGGCAGATCCGCCTGCCGCCCCGCCGCGATCAGACCGTAGGAGAGAGCCAGGTTCCCCGAGATGTTGCGGTACGTGCCCGCGGGGAACGCCGTCGCGGCCGGAGCGACCTCGTAGGAGACGGCGAAGTCCTCGGTCGTCTCCCCGAAGTTCCAACCCGCCCGGAACGCCGTGATGTTGGCCTCGGCGATCTCCGGCTTCTTCGCGAACTTGGTCCGCAGGAACCTCTCCGTGCCCTCGGTCGGCCGGTGATACATCCACGACAGCAGGCCCAGCGCGAACATGTTCTTGGACCGGCCCGCGTCCTTGCGGCTGAGGTCGAAGTCCTTCAGCGCCTCCACCGTCAGCGTGGTCAACGGCACCGGATGCACGCTGTACCCGTCGAGGGAGCCGTCCTCCAGCGGCGAGACGGCGTAACCGACCTTCTGCATCGCCCGCTTGGAGAACTCGTCCGTGTTCACGATGATCTCCGCGCCGCGCGGCACGTCGCCGATGTTCGCCTTCAGGGCCGCCGGGTTCATCGCCACCAGCACATTCGGGGCGTCGCCGGGAGTGAGGATGTCGTGGTCGGCGAAGTGGAGCTGGAAGGAAGAGACGCCCGGCAGGGTTCCGGCGGGAGCCCGGATCTCGGCCGGGAAGTTCGGCAGCGTCGACAGGTCGTTGCCGAAGGACGCCGTCTCCGAAGTGAAGCGGTCACCGGTGAGCTGCATGCCGTCACCGGAGTCACCCGCGAACCGGATGATCACCCGGTCCAGGCGGCGTACGTCTTTCTCACCCGCGGGCTTGCGCTGCTCTCCGACGAGTGCCCCGTCGGCCTGTTCGGCTTCGCTGTTGACCTGGCTGGTCACTGAACTGGACCTCCCTCAAAGCGGCTGAGGGCAGTCGCCGGGACGCCCGGCGCTCCCAAGGCCCACCCTACGTCCGCAGGGGTCGCCTTCCTCGGGTGGCTCGTATTCCGGACGCCTTTTTGAGACGCTCCGTTGTCCTGGTTTGTCATGGTTTGACTACTCCCCCGGTCCTTGGTGGGTGACGCTCCCTGCTCATCCTTTGGTTCTAGGACTCCTACGGCTTGTCGCTGACCGACCCCTGACCTGGGCCTGACGCGCCCCCCTCGTCCCTGGCCCGCCCGGGTCGTCCGGGTCGTCGGGCTCAAGGGCGCGTCGCGGCCCGGTCAAGATCGGAGATACGTGAGGACGGCGAGCACTCTGCGGTGATCCCCGTCGCTCGGGGACAGGCCGAGCTTCAGGAAGATGTTGCTCACGTGCTTCTCGACGGCGCCGTCGCTCACCACGAGCTGCCGGGCGATCGCCGAGTTCGTCCGGCCTTCCGCCATCAGCCCGAGCACCTCGCGCTCACGCGGCGTGAGCCCCGTCAGGACGTCCTGCTTGCGGCTGCGGCCGAGCAGCTGCGCCACGACCTCCGGGTCCAGCGCCGTACCCCCCTCGGCCACCCGCACCACCGCGTCCACGAACTCGCGCACCTCGGCGACCCGGTCCTTGAGCAGATAGCCCACGCCCCGGCTCGACCCGGCGAGCAGCTCGGTGGCGTACTGCTCCTCGACGTACTGCGAAAGGACCAGCACCCCGAGGTCCGGGTGCCGGTGACGCAGCTGCACCGCCGCCCGCACCCCCTCGTCGGTGTGCGTCGGCGGCATCCGCACATCGGCGACGACCACGTCCGGCAGGGCGTCGCGCTCCGCGAGGTCGGTGATGGTCCTGATCAGTGCCTCGGCATCGCCGACACCGGCGACCACGTCGTGCCCGCGGTCGGTCAGCAACCGGGTCAGGCCCTCCCTGAGCAGCACCGAATCCTCGGCGATGACCACCCGCACTGTGTCCTCCACTGTTCTTGGCCCCCCGGCGCGCTCGGCCGACGCCTCAGTATCGCGCGATCACGGGCCGTCCACCGGCCTGTCGCCAGACTGGTTCACCCGCGACCCGTCACGTGCCCCCCTCACCCGTCACCGCTACCCCTCACCCGTCCCGCGTCGGGTGTCAGGCGTCACGCGACGCGCGACGCGCCGCCCCCGGTCCGGCGTACGGACCAGGGGCGGCGCTTCGGGCTGAGTGACCGTCACCTCACGCGTACCGCCAGGGCAGTTCCGCCGTGACCGTCGTCGGGCCGCCCCGGGGCGAGTCGACCACGAGGATCCCGTCCACCGCGTCAAGCCGCTCCGCGAGGCCCGCGAGGCCGGAGCCCGCCGTCACGTCGGCGCCGCCCGAGCCGTCGTCCGCGACCTGGAGCATCAGCCGGTCCTCGGACCGCCATACGTCCACCGAGGCCTGACTCGCCCGGCTGTGCTTGCTGATGTTCTGGAGCAGCTCGGAGACGGTGAAGTACGCGATGCCCTCGATGGCGGCGGCCGGACGGCTCCCCAGGTCCACCTCCACCTGGACCGGCACGGTGCAGCGCGCGGCCAGCGCGGAGAGCGCGGCGTTCAGGCCGCGGTCGGTGAGGACCGCCGGGTGGATGCCGCGGGCCAGGTCGCGCAGCTCCTGGAGGGCGACCTTCACCTCGCCGTGCGCCTCGTCCACCATGCGGGCCGCGGCCTCGGGGTCCTCCGCCAGCTTCTCCTTGGCGAGGCCGAGATCCATGGCGAGGGCGACCAGGCGGGCCTGCGCGCCGTCATGCAGGTCGCGTTCGATGCGGCGCAGGTCGGCGGCGGCGGTGTCCACGACCACGCCCCGGTCCGACTCCAGCTCCTCGACGCGGGTCGCGAGCCGCGAGGGGCCGAGCAGCCCGTGCACCATCAGCCCGTCCACGGTCGTCAGGGCCCGCAGGATCCACGGCGTGGCCAGCGTGACCAGCAGGCCGGTCGCCGCCGTGACGCCGATCTCGAAGGGGTTGTCCAGGTAGACGTGGTGCCCGTTGTCGCCGTAGAGCTGGATGCCGTCCTGGCCGCCGTACATCGGGAAGAGCCAGAACCACAGCGGGTACGTGAGCATCAGCCAGCCGTACGACCAGAAGGCGACCGCCACGACGAAGGAGAACATCGACCAGGGCAGCAGCAGCACGCAGTAGAGCAGGTGCCGCCAGGACGCGCCGCTCTTGAGGACGGACCCGATGAGCGCCATCGCACCGCCGCCCTTGGGGCGCAGCGGCTCCGGGGGAGCGACGTCCAGGCCGAGCAGACTCCGCGCCCGCGTCCGCTCCAGGGCGCCGACGCCGCGGCAGCAGGCCAGGGCGCCCGCGAGGATCGGGACGCCGATGAAGGTGATCAGCAGCCCCGCCCCGAGCGAGAGCATCGTGACCGCGAGGACGAAGGAGACGATGCCGATGGGCAGGCTCAGCAGGGCGTAGCCGAGCTCCTTCCAGGTCCGTGCCTCGATCGGGGCGCGCAGCCCCGCGGGGAGGCGGTGGCGCCGCTCCTCGGCGCCGGTTGCCCGGAAGTCCGGCCGGTCCATGCGCGCGTACCCCTGTCCGTACTCCGTGGCCATCGCTGCCATCCGTTTCTGCTCAAGCTCTTCTCAAGCTGGGCTGCCTGTTTCCCGTGCCTCCAGCCTCGCCGCCGGGCCGCCGCCGGGCCATGGAGCGGGTCGGCGTCTTGGGGCGGGGGTTTTCCCCACCTTCGGCGGGCGGGGCCTTCGGCAGGGCGCTCCGGGGGCGCGTGTCACGCCCGGCGCACCCCGGAAGGGTTGTCCGCCGTGCGGTCGCGCCACGGCAGCTCCGCCGTGATCGTGGTCGGCCCGCCCTGCGGCGAGTCGATCACGAAGAGGCCGTCGACCGCGCCGAGCCGGTCCGCGAGCCCCGCCATGCCGGTGCCGCCGTCCAGCCGGGCCCCGCCCCGCCCGTCGTCCCGGACCTGGATGAGCAGCCGGTCGTCCGCGCGCCACACCTCGACACTCGCGTTCCGCGCCCCGCTGTGCTTGCTGACGTTCTGGAGCAGCTCGGAGACGGTGAAGTACGCGATGCCCTCGATGGCCGCCGCCGGACGCGCCGGCAGCTCCGCGGTCACCCTCACCGGCACCGTGCAGCGCGACGCCACGGAGGACAGCGCGGCGTTCAGGCCGCGGTCGGTGAGGACCGCCGGGTGGATGCCGCGGGCCAGGTCGCGCAGCTCCTGGAGGGCCAGCTTCACCTCGCCGTGCGCCTCGTCCACCATCAGGGCCGCGGCGTCGGGGTCCTCCAGCAGCTTCTCCTTGGCGAGGCCGAGCCCCATGGCGAGGGCGACCAGGCGGGCCTGCGCGCCGTCGTGCAGGTCGCGTTCGATGCGGCGCAGGTCGGCGGCGGCGGTGTCCACGACCACCCCCCGGTCGGTCTCCAGCTCGGCGATACGCCGCTCCAGCTCGTCCGAGGGGCAGAGCAGCCCGCGCACCATCGCCCGGTCGGCGTTGGCCAGGCCGCGGACGACGAAGGGCAGCACCGGCCAGAGCACGAAGAGCCCGACGAGCGTCACGGTGAAGGTGAGCACGCCCCACGGCAACCGGATGAACGCGTACAGCATCGCCCGCCAGCCCACCGGGTCCTTCAGGGCCGACCAGAGCCGGCCGAAGAAGCCGCCCCCGTCGAGCATCCGCATCGGACTCGGCTCCTCCACCCGCACGCCGAGCAGCTTCCTGGCGCGCGCCCGCTCGGACCGGCCCAGCAGCCGCGCGCCGAGCAGCCCCGTCGCGAGCAGCGGCAGGCCGACGACCGTCACCGTCAGCCCGGCGCCCAGCGCCAGCGTGCACACCGCGTAGACGAATCCGGCGATGCCCATCGGCAGGTTCACCAGAAGGTGCGTGATCTCCTGCCAGGTCCGCGTGTCGTACGCGAAGCGGGCGGGCGGCAGCGGAGCGTCGTCATCGCCGGGCGGAAGAGTGGTGCTGCGTGGGGTGCTGCGTGCGGTCATACGCGCCAGAGTGCCGGGTGCGCCGCCGTGACGCCATGAGGAGCCCCGCCAGGCCGCCCGGGGGATAACCCCACCTCGCCCCGACCGGAAAGGCGGCGCCCGGACCGATGTGTGACGCTCTGCTTACGGAACCTTTAGCAGGCCCTAGACTCCCGTGCGTACAGATCGTCGAACAGGATCAGGATCAAGGCGGTCGGGGAGTGAGGGGCTGACGTGCACGTGACGAACGTCGCGGCGAGCTACTACCAGTCGTACTCCGTCGTGGGGCTGCTCGCGGTCGTCGGCGTGCTGTTCGTCGCCGTCGCCTTCGGCGCGGGACGGCTGCTGCGCCCCGTGGTGCCCACGCCCGAGAAACTCCTGACGTACGAGTGCGGCGTCGACCCCGTCGGCGAGGGCTGGGCCCACACCCAGGTCCGCTACTACGTCTACGCCTTCCTCTATGTGATCTTCGCCGTCGACTCCGTCTTCCTCTTCCCCTGGGCGACGGTCTTCGCCGCGCCCGGCTACGGCGCGACGACGCTCGTGGAGATGTTCATCTTCCTCGGCTTCCTCGCCGTGGGCCTGCTGTACGCATACAAGAAGGGCGTCCTCACATGGACGTGAGCCCCGTGAGCCCCGCTGCCGCGACCTCCGCTTCCGCGACCCCCGCTCCCGCGACCTCCGCTCCCGTGGACCTGCCGGAGCCGAAGCGGCTGGGCGTGCTCTCCCGCCTGGCCCCCGAACCGATGAAGGTGGTCCTCAACTGGGGCCGCCGCTACTCCCTGTGGGTCTTCAACTTCGGCCTCGCCTGCTGCGCGATCGAGTTCATCGCCGCCTCCATGGCGCGCCACGACTTCATCCGGCTCGGCGTCATCCCGTTCGCACCGGGCCCGCGCCAGGCCGACCTGATGGTCGTGTCCGGCACGGTCACCGACAAGATGGCGCCCGCCGTGAAGCGTCTGTACGAACAGATGCCCGAGCCGAAGTACGTCATCTCCTTCGGCGCCTGCTCCAACTGCGGCGGCCCCTACTGGGACTCGTACTCCGTCACCAAGGGCGTCGACCAGATCATCCCGGTCGACGTGTACGTCCCCGGGTGCCCGCCCCGGCCCGAGGCGCTGCTCCAGGGCATCCTGAAGCTCCAGGAGAAGATCGCCCGCGAGTCGCTCGGCGAGCGGTACGGCAGCGGGACGCGACCCTCCGCGACGGCGCTGCGCAGCGGCCTCGTCCAGGGCCCGCCGTCCGCGCCCGAGGTTCGGGAAGGTGACCGGTGACCGGCTGGCTGCCGAGCCCCGTCGAGGAGCTCTTCGGCGCGGAGGCGACGGCCGAGGAGTCGTACGACGTACTGACCGTCGACGTCCCCCCGGCCCTGTGGACGACCGCCCTGGAGACGGCCCGCACCACGCTCTCCTGCACCTACTTCGACTGGCTGAGCGCGGTCGACGAACCCGGCACGGGCTTCCGGATCTGCGCCCACGTGGTCGCGCTCGCGCCCGTACGCCGCCTCCTCCTGCGTACGACGGTCCCGCACGACGCCCCGGTGCTCGCCTCCGCGGTCGGCGTCTACGCGGGCGCCGCCTGGCACGAGCGCGAGACGCACGAGATGTTCGGCGTGACGTTCGAGGGCCACCCCGGGCTGACCCCGCTGCTGCTGCCCGACACCTTTGAGGGCCACCCGCTGCGCAAGGACTTCGTGCTCGCGGCGCGCGTCGCGAAGGCCTGGCCGGGCGCCAAGGAGCCGGGGGAGTCCGACCACGGCGGCCCCAAGCGCCGCCAGATGCTGCCGCCCGGCGTACCCGACCCGAACGAGTGGGGCCCCCTGAAGGGCCGGCTCCCGGCGGCCCCGGCCCGCCCGGCGCCGGCGGGCCGGGCGGGCAGGGCGCCGGCCCGGTGGACGGGGTCCCGCAGGGCGCCGGGGCCGGCGGCGGGGGCGTGGGCGGCGGCGGCCTGGCGGGGGAACTCCCAGGCCGGGGGGGGGGGGGGGGCGCGGGG
>NZ_JAFEXF010000429.1 GCF_016905445.1 Streptomyces sp. G44 | reverse complement strand
GCCACGACCGCCCCGGTGGCCAGGGCCGTGCCGGCGCTCGTGCCGAACGACAGGTCGGACACCCCGGCGGCGACGGCGGCGACGACCGCCACCAGCAGGGGAGTTCCGGCGCCCTCGCGCGCGTACCGCTGCCCGAAGGTGAGCCGGCCCGCGCCCGCCTCGTCGAGGGCCCGGGTGTACGCCTCGTACTCCTCGGCGGCCGTCCGCGCCATGGCGTCGAGGGAACCGCGCGCCCGCGCGAGCAGCACGCCCCCGTCGACGCGCCCGCCCGACCGCCGCACCTCCTCCTCCACGGCCCGTGCCAACAGCCGCTCGGCCTCGGCCCGATGGCTGTCCCGCATATGGGTTCCCCCTCTGAGAGCGACAGTTGCCCCTGCGGCCACAAGTGTGCTTTGTACGAGGCGTCGGCGCGAGGGAGCGGGCGGATCAGGGGCGGCCGGGGAGCGGCGCACGGCAGATCCGGAGCGCCTTCCCGGCCCGGAGGGCGTCGGCACCCACCGCGTCCACGAACAAGCTCCCTGGGCTGGGCTCGCGCAGATCCGGGGCCGGCGCCGACGACGTTCGTGGTGCTGCCGGGTGAGTTCCGGTGCCTCACCGGCGGCAACGGCCCCGGGAAGACGAACCTGCTGCGGGCCTTCCCGGTGAGCCGGAGGCTGACGGGCGGTGCCGCGGCCGTGGCCCGGTGGCCGCAGCGGGCCGGCGGACCGGGCGACGCGCTGCTGCTCGCCGCCGGGCCGGTGGCGCTCGTGCCCGGCGCCAGGTTCCCGCGCGAGATGAAGACGGCCCTGCCGATCGCACTGCTGCTGCCCGTCGTCACTTCCTGGGCGACCTCTCCGGGCTCCGCGTCCTCCCCTGGCGGTTCGACGGGCTCGTCGTCGTGCTGAGCGGCGTCCTCGGCATGGCGCGGATGCCGTCCGGGCCCGGTGCGGCCCTGCTCGCGCTGGGCACCACCGCCCGGTGCCGGTGGGCGGGCCTGCGCCGCACCGGGTGGACGCCCCGGGCTTCGCCGACCCGCCTCGGCCGCGTGTGGCAC
>NZ_JAFEXF010000428.1 GCF_016905445.1 Streptomyces sp. G44 | reverse complement strand
GCCGTGCCTTGCGCCGCTCGGCACGCGCGCGTGCCTCGCGTTCGGCGCGCGCCGCCCGGTCGAGGGAGTCGGCCCGTCCCGCGAGGGCCTTCACCCGCTCCTCGTGCGTACGGGCCTGGAGCCGCGCCTCCATCTCGGTCTGGCGGGCGTTGGCCCCGTCGGCGGCGAGGCGGTCGCGCACGGAGGTGTCCGGTTCCTCCTCCGCCGGGATCTCCTCGGCGACCGCGAGCCGCTCGGCCAGTTCCTCGGCCTCCTCGACCGCCCGCTCCAGCGCCTCCTGGGCCTTGGCCGCGGCGGCGGCGGACCGCTCGGCCTCGCCGGAAGCACCCCGCGCCTGCCCGGCGAGCCGCCCCAACTGCTGGGCCACGGACGACTTCTCCCGGTCGGCGGCCCGGCGCCGCTCCCCCAACTCCTCGACGAGGGCGGCACATTCCGTGCGCCGCTCCCCCGCTTCCCGCTGCCGTTCCGCCAACGCCGCGCAGCGCACCGCGAGTTCGGCGAGATGGGCCGCCGCCTCGTCCACGGACGCCTGCACCTCCAGCAGGCTCGGCGCCCCGGCGGACCCGCCCTGCGCGAAGTGCGCCCCGAGCAGATCGCCCTCCGCGGTGACGGCGGTCAGCTCCGGGTGGGCGTAGACGAAGTCCTCGGCGTCCTCCAGCGTGCCGACGGCGACGAACCCGCGCAGCAGCCGCCGCACGGCGGGCATCAACTCCTCGGGCCCGCGCACGAGATCGGCGACGTAGGGCGGCCCGTCCGACCGCCGCGGCCGTACGTCCTCGGGGGCGTTGCCCAGCAGCAGCGCCGCACGCCCCGCGTCCTGCTTGCGCAGCAGCCGGATGGCCTCGGCGGCGGCGCCCGGACCGCTGACCGCGATCGCGTCGGCCGCGGCTCCGAGCGCGGCGGCGACCGTCACCTCGTACCCGGGGACGACGGTCAGCAGCTCGGCGGCCGGCCCGAGGAGCCCGGACTGGTCCCCGGCGGTGAGCAGGGCGCCGGTGCCGTCCTTGCGCCGCAGGCCGAGCGCGAGGGCTTCGCGG
>NZ_JAFEXF010000427.1 GCF_016905445.1 Streptomyces sp. G44 | reverse complement strand
GGGCGGGGGCGGCGGGGGGTGCCTCGACGCGGGGGGCGTCGCGGCGGCCGGGGGCGGGGAGCCGACCGTGGCCGGGGACGGGGGAACGCGGGGGGACACCTGCCACCTGGACGTCGTCGACCGCTGGGGGAACATGCTCTCCGCCACGCCCAGCGGGGGGTGGCTCCAGTCCAACCCCGTCGTGCCCGAACTGGGGTTCCCCCTCGGTACGCGGCTTCAGATGGCGTGGCTGGAGGAAGGGCTGCCGAACTCGCTCACGCCGGGCAGGCGGCCGCGGACCACGTTGACGCCGTCCTTGGCGCTGCGGGACGGGGTGCCCGTCATGGCCTTCGGCACGCCGGGCGGCGACCAGCAGGATCAGTGGCAGGTCCACTTCTTCTTGGGCGTGGCTCTGCGGGCTGCGGTGCGGGGCGGCCTCGACCTCCAGGGCGCGATCGACGCGCCCAGCTGGCATACGGACGGATTTCCGGGGTCCTTCCACCCCCGGGGAATGCGGGCGGGGAGTCTGACCGTGGAGTCACGGATGCCGCCCGAGGCGGTGGCCGAGCTGCGGCGGCGGGGGCATGACGTGCTGGTGGGGGGTGCGTGGTCGGAGGGGCGGTTGTGCGCGGTGGCACGGGATCCGGCGAGCGGGGTGCTGTCGGGGGCGGCCAATCCTCGGGGGATGCAGGGGTATGCGGTGGGGCGGTGAGGGGGCGGGGCTGAGGCTGCGGGTGGGGCTGCCGGTGGGTGCTTGCGGTCTCGTCTGCGGGGCCGGGGCCGGGGCCGGGGCCGGGGGCGCGGGTGGGCGCCTGGGGTTCGTCTGTGGGGTGGGGCTGCGGGGGGTGTCGCTTCGCGTTCGTTTGTGGGGCGGGGCCGCGGGGGGATGTCCGTGCTCGCCATCTTGGCGCGGGCGCCTGGCTTCTTCGCCACCCTGGTGACCACCACTGTGCTCCGCGCGCACATACCCCCGCGTCCCCTCCGGCGCGCTCGCTCCCGCCCGCCCCACCCGCCGCTCCCCCCCCCGCCTCCTGCGTGCCGCACCACCCACCGCTGTTCCTCCCATTCACCCCCCTCCCTCCCT
>NZ_JAFEXF010000426.1 GCF_016905445.1 Streptomyces sp. G44 | reverse complement strand
GACCCAGCGAGGCGCGCCCGGCCAGCGCGAGGCGCCGCAGCAGCCGCCGGGCGGTCTCGGGCTGGTCGCTGTGGCGCAGCCACAGGACGCGCTCGACGGGCCCGGCCTTCTCCAGGGGACCGAACGCGGCCAGGTCGTGGGCCAATTGGCGCGGTGAGCGCGGGCCGAGGGAGGAACCGGCGGCGCGCAGCGCGAGCGGCAGGCCGCCGCACCACTCCCGCACCGCGTCGGCCGATTCGGCGTCGTAGGGCCCGGAGAGGTCCTCGGCGGACTCCCGCAGCAGCTCCTCGGCGCCCGCCGCGTCCAGCGCCTCGACGGGGAGGCGGTGCACCCAGGCCGACAGGTCCGCGGGGAGGGCGAGGGGCTCGCGGGCGGTGACGAGGACGAGGCTCTCGGAGCGCTCGGGGATCAGGGCGCGGACCTGCTCGGCGTCGCTGGCGTCGTCGAGGACGATCGTCACCGCGATGCCCGTCAGATACTGGTGGTACAGCTCGCTGAGCCGCTTGACCTGCTGCTCCTTCGAGGACCGCTCCCGGAAGAGCAACTGCTCGCGCGGCGCGCCCAGTCGGTTCAGCAGGTGCAGCAGCGCGTCCCGCGTGGACAGCGGCGCCTCCTGCGGGGCGTCGCCGCGCAGGTCCACCACGCAGGCGCCGCGGAACTGGTCCCGCAGATCGAGCGCGGCCCGCACCGCCAGCGAGGACCTGCCCGAGCCGGGCGCGCCGTGCAGCATGACCACCGTGGGCCGCGTCTCGGTGCTCGCGCGCGCCGCGTGCACCCACTGGGCGATCCGCGCGAGCTCGGTCCTGCGGCCCGCGAACGGGCCCTCGTTCTCCGGCAGTTGCGTGAAGGACTGCTCCAGTACGGAGCGCCTGCGCGCCGCCGCGCTCTTGTCCGTGCCGCGCAGCCGCGGCGCCGCCTTCTTCGCGGCCGTGCCGGTCGTCGCGGCGAGGACCCGCTGCTGGTCGAGGAAGGGCCGGATGCCCCGCACCTCCAGCGCCGTCAGCCACTGGAGCCGCAGCTGCTCGGGCCCGCCCGGCTGGCTGAGCGCCCCCGCGCGGCGGCTGGCCGCCGGCACGTGCGAGGCCGTCACCTTCGCCACGGTCGCCGCCGCGC
>NZ_JAFEXF010000425.1 GCF_016905445.1 Streptomyces sp. G44 | reverse complement strand
CACCCCGCACGCCGCCGCGCCCGCCCCCAGCACCGGCAGGTGCAGCGCCGCGTCGAGGAGGTCGCGCCGCAGCTCGCCCCCCGCCGCGTACAGCATCGCGGCCGCGCCTACCAGCAGGTAGCCGCTCACCACCCCGCACCACACCGTGCCCGCCGGGTGGCCGTGGTCCTCGGGATCGCTCGCGTCCCGCGCCGCCCGGTACACCAGCCAGGCCGGCAGCGCGGCGAGGAGCAGCGGCGTCACGCCGACCGGCACGGACGCCCCCGAGAGCGTGCCCGGCCGCACCAGTTCCGTGCCGTGCGCGAGCAGCCACAGGCTCGCCGCGATGTGCAGCGCCCCGTCGGGGCCGCTGTCCGGATACGGCGAGCTGATCCACAGGGCGATCACCAGGACGGCGAGCGAGCCGAGACCGAGGCCGGCCGCGACGGCGCCGGCCGCCAGGCAGGTGGCCAGTCCGGGGGAACGGTCACCGGGCCGTTCGCTCAACAGCTTCACGAGGGACGGCGAGGTGCTGTGATCGGTCGTCTGGGTCACCCGGCCATGCTCCCAACGACACGCGCTTTCTTCTCGTAACAGGCGAATACCGGATGTGTCGCCCAAGATACGTTTATGTACTTTTTCGTTCGGCGGTTCGGCTGCGCCCGGCCGTCCGCCGCGCGTCGGCCCACGGTGCGGAGAGTCCGACATGCCCCAGAGCCCTGCCACGTCTCTGCCGTCCCCCAAGGAACGCCGCAGGCTGCGCGAGGCGAAGTCGCTGAGCCAGGCCGCCCTCGCCGCGAAGCTGGGCGTCTCGCGCGAGACGGTCCGCTCCTGGGAAAGGGGCCGCACGAACCCCCGGGGCCACACCCATGAGGCGTACGCGCGCTTCCTGACCGCGGCCGCCGAGGAACAGAGCGAGAAGGCCGGGCAGCCCGGGACGGCACCCGCCAGGACCACATCACCCCGGGCCGCGTCCCCCAAGGCCCCATCACCCCAGGTCGCGTCCCCCAAGGCCCCATCACCCCAGGCCACATCACCCCAGGCCACGTCCCCCGGGCCCCGCCCCGCCGCCTCGCCCGCCCGCCGCGGCCCGCGCACGCAGCCGGCCGACGGCGCCAGGTCGACGACGCGTCCCGAGCCGCCCGCCAAACGCG
>NZ_JAFEXF010000424.1 GCF_016905445.1 Streptomyces sp. G44 | reverse complement strand
GCCGAGGCCCGCGCCGAGCTGACCGCCGCCCGCGCCTTCGACGCCGCGACCGCCGCCGAGTCCGCCCACGACGCGGAGCGCCGCGCCGCCGAGTCCATCGCGGGGGAGGAGCGGCTCGCCGAGCTGCTGAGCCTGCCGGGGAGGGACGGGGGCAGCGCCGTACCGAAGCCGCGCCAGGAAGCCGGGGCAACCGAAGCAGCCGGGGCAGCCGGGGGCAGCACTCCAGCCGCGGCCGGAAGCGCCCTCTCCGTAGAGGAACTGGACCGCTCCGCCGACGACCTGCGCGCCCTCCTCGACGACAGCGTCGCCTCCGCCGAACGCCAGCTCTTCGACCTGCGCACCGCCGCCGCCGACGACTCCCGCATCCTCGGCGCCCTCGGCGACGGCGGCCTGCTCCCGCCCGGCCCCGACGTCCTCGCCACCGTCGAGTTCCTCGGCGAGCACGGCATCCCCGCGCTGCCCGGCTGGCGCTACCTCGCCCAGGCCGTCGACCCCGCCGACCACGCACGCGTGCTCGCCGCCCGGCCCGAGCTCGTCGACGGCGTCGTCATCACCGACCCGGACACCCACGCGCGCGCCCGCGACGCCCTTGCGGACGCCGCCCTGCTGCCCCGCTCGGCCGTCGCCGTGGGCACCGCCGCCGCCCTGCTCGCCCCCACGCCGGGCGAGCAGGCCACGGACAGCAGTGCCGGCAGCGTATTCCTCGTCCCGCCGAACCCGGCCATGCACGACGAGCACGCCGCCGACGAGGAGCGGCAGGCGCTGCGCGCGCGGGCCGCCCAGCGGGACGAGGAGATCCGCGCGCTCGCCGTCCGCCTCGCCAAGGACCGCGAGCTGGCCGCCCGCCTGACCTCCTGGCGCACCGGCTGCCCCAGCGGCCGCCTCGCCGAACTGGCCACCGCCGCCCGGGAAGCACGTGCCTTCGCCGAGGAGGCCGAGGCGGAGCTCGCCGAGGCCCGGACCGCCCGTGCCGAGGCCGACGAGGCCGCAGCTGAGGCGGCACGCGTGCGGGACGAGCGCCAGGAAGCCGCCCAGCGCGCCCGGCGCGCCGCCGACGCCCTCGCCGGCCTCGCCTTCCGGCTGCGCGAGCGGGCCGTTAGGCACGTCAAGGCTGCCTCTTAACCACATCTCCGAGCGCATGCGACCTCCTTACATATCGAAAGCCGTCAT
>NZ_JAFEXF010000423.1 GCF_016905445.1 Streptomyces sp. G44 | reverse complement strand
CAGCAGCAGGCCGTGCCGACGCGGCACGCCGGACCGCCGGCCGCCGGTCCCGAGTACCTCGACGTCCCGCGCGACGGCACCGCCGTGCCGGGCCCGCAGCTCGGTGAGATCCCGCCGCAGGGCGGTGCGCCGTGGGCCCCGCAGCAGGCGGAGCCCCAGCCGCAGCAGCACGCGCCCGAGCATCAGCAGGTACAACAGCCTCAGCAGGCGGCCTACGCCGCACCAGCAGAAACGGTCGTCCCAGAGGGCACGGATGTCCCTGGCGGCGCAGCTGTCACAGAGGCACCGGAGATCGCGGATGCCCCGGGCGTCCCGGGTGCACCGCAGGTCACGGAAGCGGCTGACGCCGCCGTGACGGCGGACACCTCGGCCGTCGTCGCACCGGCCGTGGCGCAGACCCCGGAGGCCTTGCAGACCCCGGAGGCCCCTCAGACCCCGGAGGCCCCTCAGGCCCCGGAGGCCGTCGCCCAGGAGGCGGTACAGGAGCCGCAGGGCCTCGAAGCCGCCCCGCTCCCGCAGGACCAGCAGCTCCCCGGAGCGCAGCCGGTGGCGGAAGCCGCACAGGTCGCTCCCGAAGCCGCACAGGTCGTCCCCGAAGCCCCGCAGGCACCGGAAGCCGCCCCCACCGGGCTGCCCACCGAAGTTCCCGCCGAACTGCCCGAGCAGGGCCTCCCGGCGGCCCCCGAGGCCGGCGAGCTCCCGGCGGGGGAGCAGCCCGCCTTCTCCGAGGCCGGGCCCGCAGCCGTCGCGCAGCCGGCGTTCGCCGTCGCCTCCGCACAGCCGTGGGGCGAGAGCGCCACGGTGCCGCCCACCGACGAGACCGGTCAGTCCGGCTTCGCCCCCGGGACCGCCCAGGACGCGTACGCCGCTGCCGTCGGCACCCACCCCGGCCACGCTCCGGACGGCGCCCACCCGGCCGATGCGGTGCATGCCGCCCCCGCCCCGCACCACCACCCCGAGCAGCAGCCCGCCCCGCAGGACGCAGGCGCCCCGGAGTACGCGTCGCCCCCCGGTGAGCCCGGTGAGCCCGGCGGGGCCGAGGCGGCCCTGCCCCTCGGCCAGTTCGCGCCCGTCGAGGGCCCGGGGCCGACCACCCCCCCCCCCGCGCCGCCCCCCCCCCCCCCCCCCCGCGCGCCCCCGGACGAGCCGCCCGCCCGGGCCGCACCCGCCCCGGCGG
>NZ_JAFEXF010000422.1 GCF_016905445.1 Streptomyces sp. G44 | reverse complement strand
CGACAGGGTAGGGAGGGTCAGGCTCCTGGGCGCCTCCAGATATGTATAAGCGCCGGCCTGGGGGCGGGCCCGCAAGGCCGAGACGGTCGCCCCCGCGCTCGGACTGCGCGAAGCCGCCGAGGCCGAGCACCGCCGGGCGGCGCAGGAGGAGGCACGCGCGCGTGCACACCTGCCCGAGACGTTCGAGGCCGCAGGCGCGGCGGGCCTGGCCGCCGCCGCGCGCAAGGCCGCCGAGGAGCTGGGCAGCCTCGGTTCCGCCCGGCGCGCCGAGCAGCGGCTCGCCGACATCACGGCCGAGCGCGCCGCGCTTGACCGGCAGGAGCGCGCCGACGACGACCTCGTGCAGGACGCCGCAAGCTGGCTCGACGGCTGGGAGGCGACCCGGACCGCCCTCCAGGAACGCGTCGAGTCCGCCCAGGAAGCCGCCACGCACGCCGAGCGGCTCGCCGGCCGCCTCGAACCGGCCCGGACCCGCCTGGAAGCGGCCCGCCGTCGCGACCGGCTCGCCCAGGAAGCGGCGGCGGCGCAGGAGCGCGCTCTCACCGCCCGCGAACACGCCACCGCCGCCCATGAGCACTGGCTCGCCCTCAAGGAGCAGCGTCTCGCGGGCATCGCCGCCGAACTCGCCACGCATCTGGCGGACGGCGCACCGTGCGCGGTGTGCGGCGCGACGGAACACCCGGCCCCCGCGCGGAAGACCGCCGGGCACGTGGACCGGGGCGCCGAGGAGGAGGCCCTCGCCGCCCACCGCGCCGCGCTGGAGTCGCGCTCGGCCGCCGAGCGCCTGCTCGGCGACGTACAGGCGTCGCTGGCCGCCGCCAAGGAGGCGGCGCGGGGCGGCACGGGCGAGGCAGCTGCGGCCGCCGAACCCACGGTCACCGAAACCACGGTCGCCGAACCCACGGTCGGGATACTCGCGGTCGGCGAGCCCACGTCCGGCGATCCCACCGTCGAGGAACTCGCCGCGCGCGTGGAGGAGTTGCGCCGGCAGTACACGAGGGCCCGCGACCGCGCCTCCGGGCTGCACGCCGCGCGCGAGGCCCTCGCGCAGGCCGAGCGTGAGTACGACCGGCGGGTCGCCGGACAGCAGGAGGCGGCACGCCGCGCCGCGTCACGGGCCACCTTGCGCGAAGCCCTGGACCGCGAGCAGCAGTCCCTCGGCGCGGAGTTGGCCCAGGCGCGCGGGAGGGCCGGCAG
>NZ_JAFEXF010000421.1 GCF_016905445.1 Streptomyces sp. G44 | reverse complement strand
CTCGACCTGTCCGGGGACAGCATGTTCACCCGGCCCGGCGCGCACGAGCGGGTGCTGCTCCTTGCCTCCTACGCCTTCGACCCCTCCACCTACGCCTTCTGGGTGCCGCTGCTGCACGGCGGACGCACCGTCATCACCCCCGAGGGCGAACTGAGCGTCGCCGAGCTGGCCCGCGTGATCACCGACGAGGAGATCACCGGACTGGACATCACCGCGGGCCTGTTCCGCGTCATGGCAGAAGAAGACCCAGGCTGTTTTATGGGAGTGCGCGAAGTCATCACCGGCGGAGACGTCATCTCCCCCACCGCCGTCCAACGAGTCCTTGAGCACTGCCCCGACACGGTGGTACGCGCCGCCTACGGACCGACCGAGACCACCCTGTTCGCCACCCAGTCCCCCTGGACCACCGGCCAGACGATCCCCGCACCCATACCGGTGGGACGCCCCCTGGACGGCATGCGCGCCTACGTCCTGGACCCGCACCTGTCACTGACCCCCACCGGCGTGGCCGGAGAACTGTACATGGCAGGCGCGGGCCTGGCCCGCGGCTACCACCAACGCCCGGATCTGACCGCCGAACGCTTCGTCGCCGACCCCTACGGGCCCCCCGGCAGCCGCATGTACCGCACCGGCGACCTCGCCCGCTGGACCAGCCAAGGACTCCTCCAGTTCGTCGCCCGCGCCGACGACCAGGTCAAGATCCGCGGCTACCGCATCGAACTCGGCGAGATCGAAGCCGTACTCGGCCGCTTCCCCGGACTCTCCCAGACAGCCGTCATCGCCCGCGAGGACCAGCCCGGCGACAAACGCCTGGCCGCCTACATCGTCCCCGACACCACCAACTCCACCGGCACCAGCACCACCACCGTGGACCTCCAGGCGCTGCACACCCACACCGCCGCCCTCCTGCCCGAATACATGGTCCCCGCCACCTTCACCGTCCTCGACCACCTCCCCCTGACCACCAACAACAAGATCGACTACCGCGCCCTGCCCGCCCCCCACCTGCCCCCCACCGCCACCGGACGCGGCCCCCGCACCCCCCAGGAACACACCCTCTGCCAGCTGTACGCCGACATCCTCGGCATCCCCGACATCGGCATCGACGACAACTTCTTCGAACTCGGCGGCCACTCCCTCCTCGCCACCCGCCTCGTCAGCCGCATCCGCACCACCCTCACCATCGAACTCCCCGTCCGCACCCTCTTCGAAGCCCCCACCATCGCCACCCTC
>NZ_JAFEXF010000420.1 GCF_016905445.1 Streptomyces sp. G44 | reverse complement strand
CCCACGCGGCGGGTGCCCGCGCCCGCGTCCTGCGGCTGCTGGAGCGGCGCGTCGCCAAGGCCGCCGCGGTGGTCCTCGGCGCCTCGTCCGACCTCGTCGACCGGGCCCGCCGCAGGCGCGCCAGGGACGCCCGCCTCGCGGCGGCCGCGCTGCCCGCGCCCCGCCGCGCCGGCCCCCGGGAATCCGCCGAGGAGGAGCCGGACCGGATCCGCCACAAGGCACGCGCCGAACTGGGCGCCGTGGACCGCCCGTTGGTCCTCGCCGTCGGCGCCCTTGAGCCGGGCCGCGGCTACGACACCCTCATGGACGCCACGCGCGCGTGGCGTCACCTGGACCCGCTGCCGCTCCTGGCCGTCGCGGGGGAGGGCCCGCTGCGGGCCGCCCTCCAGCACCGCGTCGACACCGAGCAGCTCCCGGTCCGGCTCGTCGGACGGCGCGACGACGTCCCCGAACTCCTCGCCGCCGCCGACCTCGTGGTACTGCCCAGCAGCGCCGAGCCCCGCCCGGTCCTCGCCCAGGAGGCCCTGCACGCGCGCGTGCCGCTCGTCGCCGCCGCGGTCGGCGGCCTGCCCGACCTGGTCGGCGACGCCGCCGAACTCGTCCCGCACGGCGACGCCCAGGCCCTCGCCACCGCTGTCGTACGCCTGCTCGCCGACCCGGCCCGCAGGGCGGAGCTCAGGGACCGGGGCACGGCCCAGGCCGCCACATGGCCCTCCGAGGACGACACGGTCACCCAAGTCCTCAGCGTCTACGACGAGTTGACCCGGCCCGTGCCGTACGGCTGAGCAGCGAGGCGCGGCTCCTACGGCACATGCCTGCGGGCCCGCAGTGCCAGGCTCAGGGCCAGGACTGTCTGGGGGTCGTCGAGGTCGGTGCCGAGCAGTTCGCTGATGCGGGCGAGGCGGTTGTACAGCGTCTGCCGGTTCAGGTGCAGCTCGCGGGCCGTCTCGGCCTTGCGGCCCGCGTGCGCCAGGTAGGTCTGGAGGGTCGGCAGCAGCGGCGGCTTCGAGCGCTGGTCATGGGCGCGCAGCGGGCCGATCGCGCGGTCCACGAACGCCGCGAGGACGCTGTCCTCGTCATGGCGGTGCAGCCGCCACAGCAGCAGGGCGATGTCCAGGCGCCGCGCGTCGTACCAGGGGCGGTCGGGCAGCCCCCGCGCGGCCGCCGCTGTCTCCCCCGCGGGCCGCCGGCCCCCCGCCGCCCCCGCCCCGCCCCCCCCCCCCCCCCCCCCCCCCACCCGCGGCCGCGCCCCCCTCTCTTATTC
>NZ_JAFEXF010000041.1 GCF_016905445.1 Streptomyces sp. G44 | reverse complement strand
GTAGGGTTATAAGGGAAGGGGTGGCGGTTTCGCGGGGTGAGTGGCGCGTCGTTGGTGGACCGGGGGGGGGGAGGGGGCGTGGGGGCGGGAGGGGTGAGGGGGGGGGGGGGGGGGGGGTGGAGGGGGGGGGAGGGGGGGGGGGGGGGGGAGGCAGGGGGGGGGGGGGGGGGGGGGGGGGGGGGGGGGGGGGTGGCGGAGCCCGTGAGGGCTGACGGAGCTGAGCGGCGGTGTCTCAGAGGCGGCGTGGCCTCGACCCCGCAGGTGCGGGGCGCGTCGCGCGTTCCAGTTCGAGGAGCACGGAGTAGTAGCCGCGGCCCGTCGCGTGGTCCATGCCGACCTCGCACATGCGGTTCGCGGAGAGGTGGGCGTCGTAGGAGCGCGCGGTGACCTCCGCCGCCTCCTTGCGGGTGGCCGACTCGGTGAGTTCCTTGTGCAGCATGCCGCGGTCTCCCGCGAACGCGCAGCACCCGGCGTCGTCCGGCACGACCACCTCGTCCGCGCAGGCCTCCGCGACGGCACGCAACTGCGCCTCGTCGCCGAGATGCCGCATCGAACAAGTGGGGTGCAGGACGGCGGAGCCGACCGTGCGGCGCACCGTCAGGTGGGGCAGCAGCTCGTCGGCGGCCCAGACGATCGAGTCGACGACTGTCAGCTCCCGGTGCAGCGCGCGGTTGTCGGCCGTCAGGTACGGCACCACCTCGTGCGCGATGCCGAGGGTGCAGGACGAGGCGTCGACGACCAGCGGCAGTCGGCCGCCGGCGGTCCAGCCCCAGGCCGCCTCGACGATGCGATTGGCCATGAGGGTGTTCCCCGCGTCGTACCCCTTGGAGTGCCAGATCGTCGCGCAGCACGTGCCCGCGACGTCGTCCGGAATCCACACCGGCTTGCCCGCGCGCGTGGACACGGCGACGACGGCCTCGGGAAGGGAGCGGTCGCCAGGGCTGCCGAAGATGCGGTTGACGCACGCCGGGTAGTAGACCGCCGAGGCTCCCACGCGCGCAGTGCGCGGCAGTCGGCGGGCCGCCGCGCCGGGAATCCGCGGCAGCCACTCCGGCACGAGATCGGGCCGCACGGCCTTGCGGGCCGTGCGGGTCACCGCGGTGAGCAGCCGGTCGCTGATCCTGTCGGCGGCGGCCACCGCGAGCCGCGCGGACGCCTCGACGGCCTTGAAGTTGCTGGCGGCGAGCGCGGCCGTCCGCTCCTCGCGGGGCGAGTGACGCGCGTGCCGGAAGTCTTTCATCAGGGCGCCCGTGTCGATGCCGACCGGGCACGCCAGTTTGCAGGTCGAGTCGCCCGCGCAGGTGTCCACGGCGTCGTAGCCGTACGCCTCGACGAGGCCGTCCTCGACGGGGGAGCCCGGCGTCTGGCGCATCATCTCGCGACGCAGGACGATGCGCTGGCGTGGTGTGGTGGTCAAGTCCTCGCTGGGGCAGGTCGGTTCGCAGAAGCCGCACTCGATGCAGGGGTCCGCGATCAGCTCCACCTTGGGGATGGTCTTCAGGCCCCGCAGATGGGCCTTGGGATCGCGGTCGAGGACGACGCGCGGAGCGAGGACTCCGTCCGGGTCGATGACCTGCTTGGTGCGCCACATCAACTCGGTCGCCTTGGGGCCCCATTCCAGCTCCAGGAAGGGCGCGATGTTGCGGCCTGTGGCGTGCTCGGCCTTCAGCGAGCCGTCGAAGCGCTCCACGGTCAGCCGGCAGAACTCGTCCATGAACGCGGCGTACCGCTCCACGTCCGAGGGGAGTGCCGCGTCGAAGGCGAGCAGGAAGTGCAGATTGCCGTGCGCCGCGTGGCCCGCGACGGCGGTGTCGAAGCCGTGCCGCGTCTGGAGGTCCAGCAGGGCCTCACAGGCTTCGGCGAGCCGTCCCGGCGGCACCGCGAAATCCTCGGTGATCAGTGTCGTCCCCGAGGGGCGGGAGCCGCCGACGGCCGTCACGAACGCCTTGCGCGCCTTCCAGTAGCCGCCGATGGTCTTCGCGTCGCGGGTGAACGTGTTCGTCACCGAAGGGACCGGCGCCACCAGCTCCAGCCCGTCCAGGGCCTTGGCCGCGGCGGTTTCGTACGCCTCCTGTGTGGCCCGGTCCGGCGCGCGGAACTCCACCAGGAGCGCGGTCGTCGACTTCGGCAGCCCGGCCCAGTCGGCGGGCACCCCCTGCACGCTCACCGACGCACGCAGGGTGTTGCCGTCCATCAGCTCGACGGCGAGTGCCCCCGCGGCGTTGAAGAGCGGCACCGCCGCCGCGGCAGCGGGCAGCGAGGGGAAGAAGAGCAGAGCCGTGCTGGTGTGCCGGTCCAGCGGCAGCGTGTCGAAGACGACCTCCGCGATGAAGCCGAACGTGCCCTCGGAGCCGACCATCAGGCCGCGCAGGATCTGCACGGGCGTCGAGCCGTCCAGGAAGGCGTCGAGGCGGTAGCCGTTGGTGTTCTTGATCAGGTACTTGGCGCGGACGCGGGCCACCAGCTCGGGATCCGCCTCGATCTCCCGCTTGATCGCCAGGAGCCCCTCGCACAGGGCGGGTTCCGCGCGGGCCAGCCGGTCGTCGGCGTCCGGCTCGGCGGTGTCCACGACCGTGCCGGAGGGCAGCACGAAGGTCAGCGAGGCGAGGGTGCGGTAGGAGTTGCGGGTCGTCCCCGCCGTCATGCCCGAGGCGTTGTTCGCGACGACGCCGCCGACGGTGCAGGCGATGGCGCTCGCCGGGTCGGGGCCGAGCACCCGGCCGAACCGCGCGAGCGTGGTGTTGGCCCGCACGACCGTGGTGCCGGGCCCGATCCGCGCCCGCTCGCCCCGGCCGAGCACCTCGACGCCCGCCCAGTGCTTGCGCACGTCGACCAGGATGTCCTCGCCCTGCGCCTGACCGTTCAGCGAGGTGCCGGCGGCGCGGAAGACGACCTCGCGGCCCTTGCCGTGCGCGTACGACAGGACGGCCGAGACGTCGTCGATGTCCTCGGGGACGACCACGACCTGGGGCAGGAAGCGGTAGGGGCTCGCGTCCGAGGCGTACCGCACCAGGTCGGAGACCTTGGTCAGGACCTTGTCCGCGCCGAGCAGCAGGATCAGGTCCGACTTCAACGGCTCCGGGGTGCCCGCGGCCCGGCCGTCCGGAACACGGTCGGGTGCGGGCCCCTCGGCGCGCGAAGAAGGGCGCAGGGCGTCCGGCTCGGGCTCCAGCAGCGGCATGGGCTCTCCTCGGCGGTGGCGGCGTACCCACGACGGTGTCCGCCGTGCGCCTGGGGGTCAGCAGCGGCGGTGGCCGTCCTGCGCGTCTCGCACATCGAACAGGGCGTTCAGCAGGCCGCCCAGCTGAGCGCGCTGGTCGGCGTCCAATGGGGCCAGGATGTCCTCCGCGGCGGCCCGGCGCGCGCCGCGCAGCTCGCCGAGGGTCTTCAGTCCCGCGTCGGTGAGCTCGATGCGGATCACCCGGCGGTTGGTCGGGTCGGGCACACGGCGTACGAGATCACCGGTCTCCAGGGCGTCGACCAGCGTCGTCACGGCCCGCGGGACCACTTCGAGGCGGTCGGCGAGGTCGGCCATGCGGGGCGGCGTCTCGCAGTGCGCGAGGGTGCGCAGCAGGCGGGACTGGGCGGGGGTGATGCCGATCGGCACCAGATGACGCTTCTGGATCCGCTGCAACCTGCGGGTCAGCCGCAGCAGCTGTTCGGCGAGCAGGCCGTCGGGGTCCGGGGTGTTCATGCGGGAACTTTATCAGGACCTTGTGCATTGTGAGTATAGGTAACAGTGAGCTATGCTCCCTGAGTCGTCATCGCCAAAGTCGCGTGGGTCATTTCTGATGCGCGCGGGCCCCTTTGGTTCTCATATGCCCCCGGCCCCTGTAAGTCCTCCAGATCCCGTAGGAGCCCATGCGCCACGACGAACCCACCTGGACACCGCCGGCCACGACGCCGGGCGAGGAGCCGCAGCCGCGCCAGTTGCGCCGGATCCTGCGCCTCTTCCGCCCCTACCGAGGCCGCCTCGCGATCGTGGGGCTGCTGGTCTGCGCCGCGTCCCTCGTCTCGGTCGCGACCCCCTTCCTGTTGAAGGAGATCCTCGACACCGCGCTCCCGCAAGGGCGTACGGGCCTGCTGAGCCTGCTCGCGCTCGGCATGATCCTCAGCGCGGTGGTCACGAGCGTCTTCGGCGTCCTCCAGACCCTGATCAGCACCTCCGTGGGGCAGCGCGTCATGCACGACCTGCGCACGGCTGTCTATGGCCGGTTGCAGAGCATGTCCCTGGCCTTCTTCACCCGCACCCGAACGGGCGAGGTCCAGTCCCGCATCGCCAACGACATCGGCGGTATGCAGGCGACCGTCACCTCCACGGCGACATCCCTCGTCTCGAACCTCACGAGCGTGATCGCGACGGTCGTCGCCATGCTCGCCCTCGACTGGCGCCTGACCGTCGTCTCCCTGCTGCTGCTCCCGGTGTTCGTGTGGATCAGCCGCCGGGTCGGCCGGGAGCGCAAGAAGATCGCCACCCAGCGCCAGAAGCAGATGGCCGCGATGGCCGCGACCGTCACCGAATCGCTCTCCGTGAGCGGCATCGTCCTCGGCCGCACGATGGGCCGCGCCGACTCCCTCACCCGATCCTTCGCGGACGAGTCCGAGCGCCTGGTCGACCTGGAGATCCGGTCGAGCATGGCGGGGCGCTGGCGCATGGCCGTCATCTCGATCGTGATGGCCGCCATGCCCGCCGTCATCTACTGGAGCGCCGGCCTCGCCTTCCAGATGGGCGGCCCCACCGTCTCCATCGGCACGCTCGTCGCCTTCGTCTCGCTCCAGCAGGGCCTCTTCCGGCCCACCGTGAGCCTGCTCTCCACCGGCGTGCAGATCCAGACCTCGCTCGCGCTCTTCCAGCGCATCTTCGAGTACCTCGATCTGACCGTCGACATCACCGAGCCCGAGAAGCCGGTGCGGCTCGGCGCGATCAAGGGAGAGGTCCGTTTCGAGGACGTCGAGTTCCACTACGACGAGAAGTCGGGGCCCACGCTCCAGGGCATCGACATCGCGATACGTCCCGGTGGCAGCCTGGCCGTCGTCGGAGCCACCGGTTCCGGCAAGTCGACCCTGAGCCACCTCGTCCCCCGGCTGTACGACGTCACGGGCGGCCGCGTCACCCTGGACGGCGTCGACGTGCGCGACCTGGACTTCGACACCCTCGCGCGCGCCGTCGGCGTGGTCTCCCAGGAGACGTACCTCTTCCACGCCTCGGTCGCCGACAACCTCCGCTTCGCCAAACCCGACGCCACCGACGCGGAGCTCATGGCCGCGGCCCGCGCCGCCCAGATCCACGACCACATCGCCTCCCTGCCCGACGGGTACGACACCGTGGTCGGCGAGCGCGGCCACCGCTTCTCCGGCGGCGAGAAGCAGCGCCTCGCCATCGCCCGCACCATCCTGCGCGACCCGCCCGTACTCATCCTCGACGAGGCGACCAGCGCCCTGGACACCCGGACCGAGCGGGCCGTGCAGGAGGCCATCGACGCCCTGTCCGCCGACCGGACCACCCTCACCATCGCCCACCGGCTCTCCACCGTCCGAGGCGCCGACCAGATCGTGGTCCTGGACGCCGGACGCGTCGCCGAGCGCGGTACGCACGAGGAGCTCATGGCCCGCGACGGGCGCTACGCCGCTCTGGTCCGCAGAGACGCCCAACTGGAGCCGACGCCATGAGGATATGCCGGAAATAACCGTATTTACGGGTTAACGTGCCCCCATGCAGATGAAGATTCCGCGACGGCGCACGATTCGACTGACGCGGCGGGGCCGGATCGCCCTGATCGCGACCGGAGCTCTCGTGGCGGCCACCGCCGTGACGGTGCCGCTGCTGCTCCCCGACGACGACGCGCGACCCCAGACCCTGACGATTCCCGAGGGCTGGCGCTCGGGCCAGGTGTACGCGGCCGTGGACAAGGCCCTGAAGGTGCCCGCGGGCACCACGAAGAAGGCTCTGCCCAAGGCCGATCTGAAGCTTCCCGGTGACGCCGGGGGCAACCCCGAGGGGTATCTCTTCCCCGCGACATATCCGATCACTTCCGGCTCGACCCCGGCCTCGGTCCTGTCGTACATGGTGGAGACGGCGAACAAGAAGTTCAGCGGCAGTCACGTGACGGCGGGTGCCGACCGCAATGCCGTCAACGTCTACCAGACCGTCACCATCGCCAGCATGATCGAGGCGGAGGCCGGGTCCAAGGCGGACATGGGGAAGGTGGCCCGAGTCATCTACAACCGCCTCGACAAGGGCATGCCGCTCCAGATGGACTCGACCATCAACTACGCCCTCAACCGCTCCAAGCTGACGACGAGCGAGCGGGACACGAAGATCAACAGCCCTTACAACACCTACACGCGCATGGGCCTGCCGCCCACGCCGATCGGCAATCCGGGTGAGGACGCGATGCGGGCGGCGACCAGTCCGACCCCTGGGGACTGGTTGTACTTCGTGACGGTGAAGCCGGATGACACGCGGTTCACCGCGGACTTCGAAGAGCACCAGAAGAATGTCGCGGAGTTCAACAAAAACGCCTGATGTGCATACCGCTGCGTCGCAAAAGCCGGCAGAGAAGCAGTTCAGGGAGGTCGCGACCGTCGCCTGCCGTCGAACCGCGGCAGTGGCAACCCGGCCGGCGCCGCGGCCGTTCGGTGGTGATCCGGCCGCGGTGTCGGCCGCCGTGCATCGCTCCGTGCCGAGCTCGATGCTCAGAAGTCCGACTCGTCACTGCCGGGCTCACCACGCGGCCCGGACCGCACTGTGCTGCGCACGACGGCCTCCTTGAAAGCCGCCGCGGCGCGCCCTGTCAGAACGAGCCTGCGGGGGCGGTCGTCGGCGTGGGTGAACTGGACGACACCGTCACGCCGACCGAGGCTGATGTTGGTGAAGATGTAACCGATCCGCACGGGCCCGGGTTCCCGGCCCGTCAGCCGAGCGGCAATGACGTCGGCCACACCCCGGCCCATGGGCAGGGCTGCCTGGCAGGACATTCGGCTCGGGGCTCCGCCCACCGACACCGCGGCAGCCGCGTCGCCGACGGCGTACACCTCGGGGTGCGAGATCGAGCGCAGGGTGGCGTCGACGAGCATCCGGCCGCTCTCATCCGTCGCCAATCCTGCCGCGCGCGCCAGCTCCGGCGCTTGGAACCCGGTGGTCCACACGACGGTGTCAGCGGCGAACGACGCGCCGTCGCGGGTGTCCAAGCCGTCCTCCCGCACCGCCGTGACAAGGGTCCTCGGATGAACCGAGACGCCCAGCCGGCCGAGAGCGTGCCGGAGGTGGGTCCGGGCGCGCGGCGCGAGCCCGGCCCCCACGTCATCGCCAGCGGTGAACAGCCGGACGCGCAATTCGGGGTAACTCTCGGCCAGTTCCGAGGCGGTTTCCAGCCCGGTCAGCCCCGCGCCGACCACCGCGACAGTGCGTCCTGACGCGAGCTCGGCAACCCTGTGGCGCAACCGTGTCGCCTGCTCGGTGTCGGCGACAGCGTACGCGTGCTCGGCTGCGCCCGGGACATCGTCGAGCCGCGCCCGGCTGCCCAGCGCGTACACCAGGGTGTCGTAGCCGATCACTCGGGGCACGGTGTCCACGCACACGGTCCGGCCGGCGGTGTCGATCGCGGTCACGCGTCCGACGACCAGCCGGACCGGTGCACCGCCGAGCTGTTGACGCAGCGGAACCGTCGCCCGTCGCTGCCCCGCGGCGAGCTGATGGAGCCGGACCCGTTCGACGAACCGGTCCGAGGCGTTGACCAGCGTGACGGTGACATCGCTCCGGCGCAGCTTATGGGCGAGGCGCCGGGCCGCTTGCAGACCGGCGTAACCGGCGCCCACGACGACGAGGCGATGACTCATGGCGTGACTTCCTCTGTGACTACGGGCGGCTCCTGCGCCACCTCGGACAATTCGCTTGCCGCGCATCGGCGTCAGGCCGTGGACCTGGCCACGGCGACCGCCCAGGCGATGTACAGGACGTTCGTCACCAGCCGGGCCGCCGCACCGGCCGGCCGCTCCAGCAGCCGGGGCCGATCCGGGCGCGCGCGGCGCAACGCGTCCACGTGGGACGTCAAGTAACAGGAGATCAGAACGGCGGCGGACCAGCCCCCGGCCCGCCTGCCGCACGGAACCAGCACCAGCGCGCCCACCACGACCTCCGCCGCCCCGCTGACGGCAACGAGGAGCCGCTCCCGGGGGAGCCAAGCGGGTACCAGCGTGCGGAAGTAGCCGGGGGCCAGAAAATGCGCGACCCCCGTGACGATCAGGAACACCGCCAAGGCAACGGAAGCGATAGCGTGCATGGCACGATGATCGATTCACCTCGTGCCTGGGCACTTGAACAAAACGATCGCCGCGTCGTCTTCGCCTCCGGCCCCGAGGCGACGATGTTCGCCGAGTCCCGCCCGCTCCACGTCACCTCACACCGGCTGCCCGCGTGGAAAGCCGTGCTGCCGATCGGCGGCCACGCCGAACTCCGCCGGCCGGGACGGCCCATGACGGCGGCGCCCGGACTGATCGTTCCGCCCCAGCTGGCCCACGCCTGTGCGGCGACCTCTGCCTACCTCGCCCTGTTCATCGACTCCTGGCTGCTGCCCTCCCGCCCGGAGCCGATACGGCTCGGCGCGGGCGAGGTCCGCCGCTTGCTCGCCGCACTCGGCGCCACCGCTTCCGACGGCCCCGGCACCCGCGTGGACCTGGCCGCCGGATATGCCGAGCTGCGGACACTCGCCGGGCGCCCATCCCCGCTCGATCCGAGAGTCGCCCACGCGGTCCACCTGTGCACCTGGCGCGATCCGGACATGCCCATCACCTCCATCGCCACCGAGGCCGGCCTGTCGGCCCCGCGGCTGCGCGCCCTGGTCCAGCAGGACGTGGGTATCGCGCTTGCCCGTCTGCGCCGATGGGGCCGGCTCCGCACCGCGATCGCTCACTTGCCGGACTCGACCGCCGCCCTGGCCGCAGCCACCGCGGGCTTCGCCGACCAGGCCCACCTCACCCGTACCGCGCGGGACTTTATCGGGCGTACGCCGGCCTCTCTGCGACGTGCTGAAGCGCAGAGCGTGTACCTGGCGGCTCGTCATGCCCCTGAGCGGTGACCTGCCGGGCGGCAAGGGTGGTGCAAACCCAGTTGATGTGGACCACGCAGTGTCCGCTGCGCGAACGAGTCATCGGTGAAAGCCGGGCGCGCTCACCGCGTGAGCGCCTCCGCCACGGCCCTGCCCGTGACCGGAGCCGTGAGGTAGCGGCTCATGGAGTGCATCTCGGCGCCGTTGTCGACCTCGTGGTCCGCGACCTCCGGGCCGAAGCGGGGCGCCAGTCGCTTCACGAGGGCCACGATGTCGCCCCGGTCGGCGACGTTCGTCCAGCGTCGGATCCTGGGCGGCCAGCTGCCCGTCTCCCGGTGGGGTGCCGGGATCAGGCGGTCGAAGACCAGGCCGCGCAGTCCGAGCGGAGAGCCGAGGGTGATCAGTGAGGAGATCTGCCACTCGGGATGCGCTTCGCGCAGGGCCTCGTCGCACAACAGCTCGTACGCGACCACGCTGCCCAGCGAGTGCGCCACCAGCACACGGGTGTCCGCGTCGATGGCCCGTGCCACCGACGCCCGTACGCGTTCCCGCAGGGCGGGGTCGTTGAAGTACCGGCGGACCTGTTTCAGGCCGAAGATGAGCAGCGGTTCCGCGACGCGCGCGAAGTAGGGCGCGTGCGTCAGCGCGTCGAGCGCGCGGCGCACCAGCGGGCGCGTCAATGGACGGGCGGCCACGTAGCCGACCACGCCGCGGGACCGCGCGTCCGGGCCCAGCACCTGCGGGTATACCCGCGCCGCCTCCAGCCACCACTCCAGCAGCAGTTCCGCTTCGAAGCCGGGCTCGACGTCCGCCTCGTCATAGGCGGGTACCGCGGTCGCCCGGGTGCCGGGCCGTACGAACGCGTCGCCGTAGAAGGCGCAGGCGATGTCGTCGTCACCGAGCGCCGGCCCGGCCGCGCCGAGGGCCGCCGTCACGCCGTCGCGCAAGGCGGGCGCGACCGACGCGTGCAGCGTCCGGGGTCCCTTGAACTGCTGGGCGATTCCGTGCACCACCACGATCCGCGCCATGGGATCCCTTCGGACGTCCGCCGCGGCCACCACCTTCCCCGGTGGTCGGCGGAACGACTATAGTCCTCCGCCCCTGCCCCCGGGCGGATGGTGGGGCGTCAGATACCTTTGTCGACAAGGGAGTTGACATGCGAGTAGCGGTGACCGGGGGGCTGGGGCGCATCGGGCGGGCCGTGGGGGCGGAGCTGGTCCGGCACGGCCACGAGGCCGTTCCGGTCGACGTCGCGCCGATGCGGGCCCAGGGGTCCGGCTACCGGCGCGCGGACCTGCGCGAGCTGTGGCAGGCCGTCGATGCCCTGGACGGCGTGGACGCGGTGGTCCACCTCGCCGCCACGGGCGTGCCCGACTCGCACACCCTCCACCCCGAGCTGGCCGAGGGCGCCACGTACACGGCGAACGTGACCTCCACCTACAACGTCTTCCAGGCGGCGGCGGCTCACGGCGTCAAGCGTGTCGTCTGGGCGTCCAGCGAGACCGTGCTCGGCCCGCCCTTCCGGGTCACCGGCCCCGCCCGGCTGCCGCTGGACGAGGACCACCCGGTCCGCCCGGAGACCACCTACGCCCTGTCGAAGGCGACCGGTGAGGACCTCGCCCGCCATTTCGCCCACCGCCATGCGATGACCCTGGTGGCACTGCGCTTCTCGGTGGTCATGGACCGGACGGAATACGCGGCGCTGCCCGACTACTGGGCCCGGCCCGAGCGCGGCCGGTGGAATCTCTGGAGCTACGTGGACCTCGACGACGTCGCGCTGAGCTGCCGTCTCGCGCTGACGGCGGATCTCATGGGCGCGACGGCCCTGATGATCGCGGCCCCTGACACCCTGTCGGACCGCCCCACCGTGGAGTTGCTGGACATCCTCGGGGAGGGGGAGAAGCTGCTCACCCGACCGCCGGGCGCCTTGCACACCTTCGAGTCGTTGCAGAGTTCCGCGAAAGCGCAGGAACTCCTCGGGTGGCGTCCCGCCCGGTCCTGGCGGGACGGGCACACCGGTTGAGCCCTGACCGGCCGACCGCCCCCCGCCGCTCAGTCCGGGGAGCCGCCGCCCTCCGTCGTGGAGGGGTCGCGGCCGTGCGGCAGACCGGTGAAGAGATCCCTGAAAACCGGCGAGAGCCGCATGAAGTCGTGAGCCGGTTCGTAGCCGAGCAGTTCACGGGTCGTGGAGATGTCCAGACGCTTGAACCAATTGTCGCTGACCGCGTGGAAGATTCCGAAGCGAATTCCCTCGACCCTGATGGCGCGTTCGAGGAGTTGATGGAGATCCTGGTCCGCCACAAAGGTACCGATCATCCATTCGGAATTCGATTCCCTCGCGGCCTCGGGCGTCTGGAAGGCGCCCATGCGCACGGCCAGTACCGTGAGCCCTTCGCGCTCGGCCATGTACCGTCCCAATGCCTCACCGAAGCACTTGGACACCCCGTAGAGGTTCCCCGGGTTCACCGGCGCGTCGGGCGCGATCTGGCGGCCGGGCGCGTAGCCGGAGACGGCATGCACCGACGAGGCGAAGACGACCCGCGGGCACCGGGCTTCCTTGCAGGCGGTGAACAGGTGGTAGGTGCCCACGATGTTCGAGGCGAGCACGCTGTCCCACCCCGCGGCGGTGCTCGAATCCGCCGCGAGGTGCAGCACGCAGTCGGCGCCACGGCAGAAGTCCGTCAGCCGGGACAGGTCCGCGAGGTCGCAGTGGCCGGTACGGCCGTAGGCGGCAAGGCCCGAGAGGTCGGCCCCCGGGCGGTCGAGCAGGAGCAGCTCGAAGCGGTCGGCCGCGCATCGCGCGAACCCCCGGCCGACGCGCCCGGCCGCACCCGTGACGACCACCTTCAGCCGGCCCTCGGTCAGCGGCAGGGGTGTCGTCACTTCAACCGCATCGCCCATTCCCGCCCCACCCGTCAACGCCGTCCCTGGTCACAATGTCATGCCGTAGCAGGTGGAATGCTACCGATTCAAAAGTACGGGGCGTATCGTACGGCTGGAGACCAGGTTCCGGGGGGCGGAAACAGTCGAATGAGGTCGAGTGAGCCGACGGAAGCCGACCGCGGGGAGCCGCGCCGATTCGTGATCGCGGCGGGGACCGGAAATTACTCGGCGCCGGAGATCGAGGACCTGCCGGGAGTCCATGACGACGTAGAACTCATCGCAAGCCTGTTCGCCTCGCTTGGTTATGAGCGGGCGCTTCGGGAACGCAGCCGGAATCCGAGCGCCAAGGAACTGGTCGCCGGTCTGGAGGAGTGGCTCGGGGCCCCGGAGCGCCGGCCGGACGACATCGTCGTGCTCTACTACGCCGGCCACGGCGTACGCGCCAGCGGCGGACGCCACTACCTGCTCTGCTCGGACAGCGTCGCGAACCGCCTGGTGTCGACCGCCATCAGGACGGACGACCTGGCCCTGATGTTCGCCGACGACGCGGTCAGGGCCCGCGTACTCCTCGTGCTGGACACGTGTTACGCCGGGGCGGGCACGACCGACATCGCCGTGGTGGCGAACCAGCTGGCGACCGCGCGGACGACGGAAGCGGGAAACCTGTGGCTGCTGGCGGGCGCCCGGGCCCGGGACCAGGCCGTCGACGGCGCGCTGACCGGCGCGCTGGCCGGCACACTCGCCGCGCCGAGGGCCGGCGCCCACCAGCAGTACATCGACCTGTCGGAGATCACCGAGCGGATCAACGACCACTTCCGCGAGCACCATCCGCACCAGCACGCCAGCTGCACCTCCGTCGACACGGCCGGAGTGCCGCCCTTCTTCCCCAACCGGAACTTCGTACCGGGCCTGTTCGGCGGGGAATTGGACGTCGAGACGCTCACCAGGATGCGCCGCGAGCGAGCCACCCACTTCGACCTGCGCGCACGCGGCGTGGAGTACGTCGGTGAGACGGGCTCCTACTTCACCGGGCGGGTCGCCGCCCTGACCGCCCTGGCCCGCTGGCTGGCGCAGCCCTCCCACGACCGCCGCGCACGGGTCGTCACCGGTGGGCCGGGCTCGGGCAAGTCCGCTCTGCTCGGACGGCTCCTCCACCTCTCGGACAAACCGGTGGCCGACGCCCGCACACCCCCCGAGACCGTTCCGCCGACCGGATGCGTCACCGCGCACCTCCACCTGCGCCACCGCACCCTCGACGACGTGGTCTCCGAACTGGGCCGGGCCGCGGGCTGCGTGGCCGCCACCCCGGACGATCTGCTCGGTTTCCTGCTCGACAGGTCCCTGCGGTTCACCGTGCTCCTCGACGCCCTCGACGAGGCCGGCACCGTCGGTGACCAGGCCGAGGCGACCCTCATCGCACGGGCCCTGCTGCGGCCGATGTCCACCATGGCCCAGGTCCGGCTCGTGGTCGGCACCCGACGGGGACCGATCGAGGCACTCGGGACCGCCGTCGAGATCATCGACCTGGACCAGCCGGCGTACACACGGCTGGAGGACGTGGCCGACTATGTGCGCGCCCTGCTCCTGGCCGAGGACGACCCCGACAGCCTCTCCCCGTACCGGGGCCACACCGCCCTCGCCACGACGGTGGCACGGGGAGTCGCGGTCCGGGCCGGGCAGTCCTTCCTCGTCGCCAACATGACGGCACGCGCCCTGATCAACCGGCAGGTCCAGGTGGACACGTCGCAGGTGGGCTGGCACCGCCGGCTGCCCAGCGAGGTGAAGGACGTCTTCGCCGCCTACCTCTCCCGCTTCGGGGTCAACGAGTGGCGCGTGCGGCGGCTGCTCACCCCGCTCGCCTACGCCGAAGGACAGGGGCTGCCCTGGGACAACCTGTGGGCCGCGCTGGCCACGGTCCTGGCCGGCGTGCGCTGCTCCGACGAGGACATCAACTGGCTCCTGGGGCACGCCGGTGCCTACATCGTCGAGGTGCGCGTGGGCGACCGGTCGGTGTTTCGGCTGTATCACGAGACGCTCGCGGAGTTCCTGCGCGATTCCCGCCGGGACACGGAGGCCCATCGCCGGATCACCACCACCCTGCTCGACCAGGTGCCCTCATCGGGTGTGCGCCGTACCTGGGCCGGTGCCCACCCCTACATACGAGGCCATGTCGCCAGTCACGCGGCGATCGCCGGCACGCTCGACGAGCTGCTGAGCGACCCGGAGTTCCTGGTCCACGCCGACCCGGTGACCCTGGTGCCTGCCCTGCGCCGGGTCAGCACGGAGCAGGCGCGCACGGTGCGCTCCGTCTACCGCTCCTCGCTCAGGCTGCACCGCCGGTCCGGCCCCATGACCCGCCGGCAGATCCTCGCCTTCGACGCCGCGAGCCACCAGGCCCGGGACCTCGCCGCGGACCTGAGCGCCGGCCTGCCCTGGCGGGTGCGGTGGGCCACCGGGTCGCAGGTCAACCCGGCGCTGCAAATGTCCTTCGGCGACCACTCCCACGGCGTGAAGAGCGCCGACTGCTTCGAGCTCGAAGCCCAGCCCTACGTGGTCACGGCCGACACGGACGGCCTGCTGAGGCTGTGGGACCTGGGCAACGGCAACCTCCACGGCGTGCTGCGCGGCCACATGGCGGAGGTGAACTCCGTGCACCACCTGCGGTTCGCGGGCGAGCCGCTCGCGATCAGCGCGAGCAGCGACGGCACGGTCCGGGTGTGGAGCCTGCGGAACGAGAGCGAACGCGCGCTGCTGCGCGGGCACGTGGGCCGGGTGGGTGTGGCGACGGGTGCGGTCGTCTCCGGCCGTCTGACGCTGGTGAGCGGCGGCGACGACCGCACCATCCGCCTCTGGGACTTCGCCACCGGACAGGAACGGCAGCTCCTGGCCGGCCACACGGGAGCCGTACGGGCCCTCGCGTACGCGGAGGTCGACGGCAGGCCGAAGCTCGCCAGCGGCGGAAGCGACGGCAGCGTACGGCTGTGGGATCTGCCCGGGACCGCGGGCCCGGCGTCCGAGCGGACGGCACGCCGCCAGGTGGGTCACGAGGTGCTGCGGGGGCACTCCGGCGAGGTGAACGCGGTGGCCTTCGCCGAGCTGGACGGGGAGCCCGTGCTGATCAGCGGCGGGGACGACCGCACGGTGCGCATGTGGGACCTGCGGCGCCTGAAGCAGAAGTGCGTGTTCTCCGGTGACATGGGCTGGGTCAGGGCGGTGTCCTGCCTGACGCTCGACGGGCGCAGCGTCGTGGTGTGCGGCACCGACAGCGGCCACGCCCACATCTGGGACCTGCGCCGCGAAGTGGAGCTGGGCGTGCTGATCGGGCACACGCACTGGGTGCGGGCCGTGGCGGGCGTGGAGATCGAGGGACGTACCGCGGTCGTCACCGGCGCCAGCGACGGCACCATCTGCGTCTGGGACCCCCGGGTCGAGGTCCAGACGGACGTGGTGGGGCACGCCGGGGGAGTGAACGCGGTCAGCGCCGTGAGCCCGGACGGTCACGCCCTCGCCGTCAGCGGGGGCGACGACCGGACCGTGCGCACCTGGGACATCGAGTCCGGTCGGCAGCACGCGGTCATCGCGGGGCACACCGGCTTCGTCCGGGCGGTGGCCTGCGCCCGGCTCGGTGAGACAACCGTGGTGGTCAGCGGGGCCAGCGACGGGACCATCAGGGTGTGGGACCTGGCGAGCCGGCGCCAGCGCGCGGTGCTGACCGGGCACACCGACTGGGTCAGTTCGGTGGCCTGTACGCAGATCAGGGGCAACCCCGTCGCGGTCAGCGCCGGCGACGACTGCACCCTGCGGATCTGGGACCTGCGCACCCACGGCGAACGCGACATCCTCACCGGCCACACCGGCGGGGTCAACACGGTGGCGTGCACGTCGTTGGACGGCCGGCCGATCGCGCTGTCCGGGTCGTTCGACGGTTCGATCCGGCTGTGGGACCTGGAGACCGGCCGGGCGTCCGCCGTCCTCACCGGTCACACGGGGTGGGTACGCGACCTGGACTGCGGCACGCTGCACGGGCGCCCGGTCGTGGTGAGTGTCGACGACGACGGGGGTGTGTTCGTCTGGGACCTGAAGAGCCGCACGCGGCCGGTGCGCCTCAGTGACGCGGGGGCCGGCACCAACGCCATCGCCTATATGCGGTTGCGGAACCGGGCGGTGGTGGTGACAGCCGGGGACGACCGGATCGTACGGTTCTGGGACCTGCACACGCGGGAGCGGCGGGAGGGCTTCGTGCTGCCCGCGCCGGGCTGGTCACTGGCCGCGGCACCCGACAACCGGCTGGTCGTCGGAACGGGGCGGGAGGTCTGCGTCTTCGATCACCACGGCGACGGCACGCCTGCCGCAGGCTCGGCGACGAGCCGCTCCAGCTGCTGAACCTGCCGCGCGAGCCAGTGGACCGGATCACCGCCGGTCACCGCGTCCCGCAGCCCGGCCGCACGCCGTCGGCGCTCATCGGGTGGCAGGGCGAGGGCGTCCCGCAGCGCCCCGGCGGTCGCGTCGACATCCCGCGGGTCGTCAAGGAGCAGGGCCTGACGGCCCAGCAGATCGCTGCTGCCGGCGGCACGGGAGAGGACCAGCGCTCCGTCGCGGGTGTTGAGCTGCGGACCCTCCTGTGACACGAGGTTCATCCCGTCGCGGACGGGATTGACCAGCAGGACGTCGTAGGACCTGAGCGCCGCGAGGCACCGGGCCACGTCGTGGCCGACATGGACGTCGAGGCAGCCGGGGAAGCGGTCATTGAGCCGCTCGGCCAGATGCCGGACGCGCCGCGCGTGCGGACGGTACTCGGGAACGTGGTCTCTGGACGGGGTCAGGCAGAGCGTCATGACCACCCGGCCCCGGAGCGCCGGGGTGCGTTCCAGCACGCTCCGGAACGCCTCCAGCCCCCGCGCGACGTTCTTGGACGGGTCCACGCGGTCGACCTTGACGATGCGTCGGACCGCCGGCCCCGCCGTCAGCCGGCCCTCCCAGGCCCTGACCTCCTCGCTCCGGGCGGTGGCCGTGAGGAGCGCCGAGTCCGCGGGCACGGGGTAGCAGGCGATCGTGCTGGTGCGGGCCACGTCCGTGGTCCCGTCCGCCTGCGCGGGCCGGACACTCCGCACGGCGCCGATGATGTCCGCACGCGGGCCGCCGCGCCGTACGGGCAGGCCCCACCGCTCGCAGCAGGCGAGGAAGTCGGCCGCCCAGCGCGGGGACTGGAAGCCGAGCAGATCAGCGGCGAGCATGCCGTCGAGAACCGCGCCGGAGACGGACCGCGGCAGCCGGGCGAATTCGTCGGGAGTGCAGAACGGCGTGTGGAGGAAGAGCCCGACGGGCTGGCCGGGCCGCAGGGCGCGGATGAACCCCGGGGTGGTCGCCAGTTGGTAGTCCTGGACCAGTACGGGGGTCTCGGGCCGCGTCTGCCGCACGATCTGTTCCGCGACGCGCCGGTTCACCCGCTGGTAGGAGCGGGTGAAGGCGGCGGGGTCCGGCGGTGGGGCGTCGGTGTCGGCGATGTCCGGCCACAGACCGTGCAGGGCCAGCCAGAGCATGCGTACGCCCACGTCGTCGTAGTACTCGCGGTACTCGCGCTCGGCGACCGGGACAGGCGTGTACGTGTAGCCCAGCTCCCGGTTCACACGCGCGTGCTCGGCGGAACCGGACGCGCGCCGGTCGGCTTCCGTGTGCGAGGGCGCGACCCACACGGTGGGCCGGGCCAGCCCCCGGGCGGCGGTGTCGAGGACGGCGGTGACACTTCCGGTACGGCGTTCCGCCCGCAGCCGCGGCCCCGTGCCGGAGAAGGTGACGGGGCCGCGATCGGACGCTATCGCGAGCGCCCGCGTCACTGCGGACGGCCCACGGCGATGTCGACCGGCTCCGTCGTGACCGGACGCGGCGCGGACAGCGGACGCCCGCGCAGGGCATTGGCCAGGGCATGCAGCAGCCCGATGTGGACGGTCTCCACCACTCCGTAATCCCAGCTCGGCACGTGCAGGGCCACGTCCACCCGGTGCAGGGCGCGTCCGCCGTCGGAGCCGAGCAACCCGATGGTGGCCGCGCCGAGTTCACGCGCGGTGTCCAGCCCCGCCAGCACGTTCGCCGAGTTGCCGCTGACGCTGACGGCGATCACGACGTCCTGCGGGTCGAGCAGGGTGTCGAGCTGGCCGGAGAACCCGTGGGTGCTGCCGCTGTCGTTGGTCCAGGCGGTCAGCAGCGCGGAGCTGTCGGACAGGGCGACGGCACGCAGCCGCTCGTGCCGGGTGCGGCCGATGCCCTTGGCCAGATCACAGGCGATGTGGCTGGCGGTGGTCGCGCTGCCGCCGTTGCCGATGACGTAGACCCGGGCGCGGCGGCGGCGCGCCGTCTGAAGGATGGTCACGACCTGGTTCACCGCACCCGGGTCGATCGCACCGAAGCCGCTGGCGGCGTCCCGCGTGAAGAGGTCGTAGACCTGCGTCACGCTCGCGAGAACTGTCGGGTCATCCGACACGTTCGGCAGACCCTGTGCGGAGACGAAGGCCGTGGGTTGCGCTCGGGTGTCGGAAGACCCAGGACATAGGCAGTGAGCTCCTAGCACGCGACGACAGGGACGTGCGAACTTGCCTTGCGACTATGGATGGTAACCCCAAGGGTCCCTCATCCGCAGGCGTGTTCACGCCTCACCTGAGCCGGGGCGGAGGCCTGCTCGGCGGACTGCCGGGTCAGCACAAAGGCGCCCCTGACCGCGACTTGACGGTCCGTCACGGCGAAGAGGGGGATCTCCTGCATCAGCTCCGCGTGTTCCGCGCCCGTCGCGACGAAGCGTTCGAGGAAGGCGGTGTCCGAGACGAGGAGGTCGCAGATCCCGGGCGCTTGCAGCACTCCGCTCGTCAGCCACACCGAGCCGCCCTCGCTCATGCTGGTCAGCACGACGCTGCGGAGGAACTGGCCCAGGATGGCGCCGAAGAGCCGCATGATCTCGCGGCAGCAGGCGTCACCGCCGACGGCGGCAGCGGTGATGACCGGCCCGATGCCGCGGTGCTCTCGCCGGAAGCGGTCGACGTGCTCCTGGATGTAGGGGCCCGGCTTCTTTCGCGTGGTCATGAAGTCGTACATGTGGTCGATGCCGCGCAACCCGCCGATGGACAGCTCCACCGAGATCGGGATACCCGGCCGGAGCCGTTGCAGCGAGCGGAGGTAGTCCTCCTCCAGGACGGTCACCGGCTGCCAGGTCATATGGCCCGATTCGGCCGGGTGGGCGCGGCCCGAGCGGTCCACGGAGGCGCTGCCGACGCCGGTGCCGACCGAGACCGCCAGGAGGGCGGGGCCCGGGTGGGGCGGGACATCCGGGGTCAGCGGGACCCAGTCGGACTCGTCGAGGTCCGCCACGCCCGCCGTCGTGGCGACCATGTCGTTGATGGTGACGAGCGCCATCTCCAGGTCGGCGGCGAAAGCGCGGCGCCGGAAGGTCGGCCACTGTGGGTGGTTGGTGATCCTGACGTCGCCGTCACGCCCCGGCCGGCCGGCCACGCCCGCCACCAGGGACCGCGGGAGGCAGCCGGCCATGTCGAAGCATCCGTAGAACAGGTGCTCCAGCGAGTCGTAGTCGGCGGAGCGCGCCTGGACGTGCCTGGTCTCGCCGGTGACCGGATCGAGGAAGCGCATGTGCGTCTTGGTGCCACCGGCGTCGATCCCGGCGATCTCGGTGCGCGGAAGGCTGATGATCCGTTCTCGGGGAATGTGCGGCATGACGGCCTCATCTGTAAGTAGCCGGATGTTTTCGGTGAAATGGGTCAGACAGGTGCCGGAAAACTATCTCGACGTGGCGGCCACCTGACGCCGGATCACCGTCCCGGTCGTGAGGGCGCTCCCGCGCGCACAGAGGAGCGCCGATGATCGGCAGGTGCCCACACCAGCGACGCGGTCGCGGACCGCGGCCACGGGTGCCTTCTCCAGCTCAATGGTAGGGTCCGGCCGTCTCTCGCAGAATCACTCATAATGGCGAACTTCCTTACGTACGCCGGGTTTACGTGACCCTTGGGGCCGGCTGGGCGCATGGCGCGAACGCGTGGTGTCCGCCGTCGCCTCCCCGTTCGAGGGCCACGTCATCGCGCCGCCTCTTCGGTCGTCCCGCCCCCAGCGGGGTGTGCACGCACGGGCGTCCGCCACCCCCGGGGGGTGGCGGACGCCCGGATGTCGTGCGGGTGTGGCGGAGGTGTCAGCGGACCGTCACCGTGAAGACGGGGGACAGGGTGGAGCCGCTCTTCATGCGCAGCTCGCTCTTCCCCTTGAGGCCGAGCTTGACACGCAGGCTGTACGCGCCGGACTTGTTGACGGTCGTGGAGGCGGGGAGCGTCTTCCACGCGCCGCGCTGCTTCTGCTGCACGCCGACCTTGGTGCCCGCCTTGATGCCGGTGGCCTTGCCGCTGACGCGCAGCTCCTGCCAGGCCCGCACGGAGTTGGCCGAGGGCGTGGCGGTCAGGGCGGGCTTCGCCGCGGCGGTGGGGCTGTTCTTCTGGGTGCCGAGGCTCTTGCCGGTCGCGACGTCCCAGATGGCGTACGGCGTGCCGCCGCCCTGCGTCTTGCTGTACAGGCGCTTGCCGTCGGTGCTCAGGTGCAGGTAAATGCCGTCGTCGACCGTCTGGCCCGGCTTGACGACCTTGCCGTTGTAGTACGGCTTGCCGTCCTTGACGGTGATGGTGACGCCGGCGCCGATGTCGATCTTCACGGGCTTGGCGGCGACGCTCCGCACCGCGGCGGGCCGCTCCGCGGCGGGCGCGCTCGCCAGCGCGGCCGCGGCCGGGGCAAGGAGCGCCGTACCGACGACGGCCGAGACGGCGGCGGTACGCAGGGCGCTGCGGCGGTGGGTGGTGGTACGCATAACGTGGTTCCCCTTCACGGTCATGACTCTGTTCACACGCACGGCACGGCTCCACTGGTCGGGCGGCGCCGCGCCGGGAGCTGTCCTGTTCGCTCTCGCCATCCGTGCTGTGCGGCGAGTTCCCAATCAACCTAGTTCAACCGTCATGACGGTTATCCGCAGTTCATGTAACAGCGCCCCATAGATCACCACACGGTCTGCCATCGGGGCGGCACCGGACGGCTCGGCCCGGTCAGTTGGCCGATTCCGTCGGCTGCCGTGCCCCCTAGGCCGCCCCGTGGTGGGTCGTACCGTTGCGGGGGACATGCATTCGATCCGGCCAACTGGACCTGCCGCCAGCCGGTGCCGGCAGGTCCGAACCGAAGAGCCCCGTTCTCGCAGGTCGCACCGTATGTCGGCGCACGCGCGGCGCCCTCGGACCGTCGCTCGTCGGCCGGCTCGCCTCCGAAGTGCGGGCACAAGTTCCACACATCCCCTCTTCAGACGGGCTCCGATGGTCTAGATTGACCGTGCTTCGCAGCGGACACGTTGCGACAAATGATCATCTTTTGGTCCGGCGCCATGGGCAGCCTGCAATAACGTCCCCGGCGGCAGACGTGGGGGCGATCAATTCCGGGGGCCCGGGTGGGGGCCTCGGGTGCGGGGAGCATCCGAGGATTCGAACGGGATTCCGTGCACCGTAAGGCCAGGCGGTACGTCCGAGTTCGCTGCCGCCGGGGTGGTCTGTTCAAGTAGCGCCGAAATAAGCTGAAATAGCCGGAACATGGTGCCGGGAGGCGGGGGCCTCCCGAGGGGGAGAACAGCGCGGCGCGGGAGGCGGGGGCGCCTCCCGGGGGAGTAGCAGTGCGCGGCGAGAACGTCGAACCACTGGCGACCTGGGGGGAATCTGTGGAGCAGGGGGAGTTAGTCAGCCCTTTTCCGTCGGCGCGAGGGCGTCTGACGGACGAGGTGATCAGCCGGCCCGTCATCGACTGGGAGCAGCGTTACCGCCGCACCGTGATCACCAGCGATTCGGTGGTCACCGCCTGTGTGGTGGCGGCGATCGGCATCTTCTTCGGGGCCAGGGACGCGGCCGACTGGCACGAGAAATGGGGGATCCTCGCATTCGGCACCGAACTGCTGGTGCTGGGAGCGCTCGCGGTGAGCCGGGCGTGGGCCCCGGCCGTGCTGGGCCAGGGGGCCGAGGAGTTCCGTCGGCTCGGACGCTCGCTGTTCGCGGCGGTCGTCGTCCTGGCGCTCGGCGGGATCGCCCTCACCTCGCGCAACATCAAGCTGTGGATCTTCGTCGCGATCCCCGCGATCGCGCTCACCACCATGGTCGCCCGCTATCTGCTGCGCCTGCGGCTGCACAGACAGCGGAAGGCCGGGCTCTGCCTGAGACCGGTCCTGGCCGCCGGAAGCCCCGACTCCGTGCGCGACCTGATCACCCGCGCCCGCAAGTTCCCGCACCTCGGCTGGCGGGTGGAGGCGGTGTGCACGGCGGACGGGCACGGGCCCGACGGCGACCAGCTGGACGGCGTGCCGGTCGTCGGCCGGCTGGCGGACGTGGCGGGCCACGTGCGCCGCGACGGCTACCGCGTCGTCGCGATCACACCGGACCCCCACTGGTCACCGGACCAGCTCCAGCGGCTCGCCTGGAACCTCGAGGGCAGCGACGCCGAAATGGTCGTGGCCCCGGTGCTGATGGAGGTGGCCGGGCCACGGCTGCACGTCGACGCGGTGCTCGGGATCCCCCTGCTGCGGGTCAGCATGCCGACCTTCACCGGGGGCCGCCGCGTGGTCAAAGAGGTCGTCGACCGGATGGGCGCGGCGGTCCTGCTGCTGCTCCTCGCGCCGCTGATGGTGCTCCTCGGGCTGCTCGTGCTGGCGGACAGCCGGGGCGGCGCGCTCTACCGCCAGCGCAGGGTCGGCAAGGGGGGCCGCGAGTTCACCATCTACAAGTTCCGCACCATGGTCGCCGGGGCGCACGGGGCCCGTGCCGAGCTGGCCCACCGCAACGAAGGCGCGGGCCTGCTCTTCAAGCTGCGCCGGGATCCACGGGTGACCCGGGTGGGAGCGGTGCTGCGCCGGTACTCGCTCGACGAGCTGCCGCAGCTCTTCAACGTGCTCACCGGCTCGATGTCGCTCGTCGGCCCGCGGCCCCCGCTGCCGGAGGAGTCCGCCGCGTACGGCCCGGACATCCGGCGGCGGCTGCTGGTCAAGCCCGGACTCACCGGGCTGTGGCAGATCAGCGGACGCAGCGACCTGCCGTGGGAGGAGGCCGTCCGTCTCGACCTGCGCTACGTGGAGGACTGGTCCCTGGCACTCGACACGGTGATCTTGTGGAAGACGCTGCGCGCGGTGCTCCACGGACAGGGGGCCTACTGATGGGTGGGGGGCGCCGTCCGATCGGCGCACGGACGGCAGGCCGCGAGGGCCTGCCCGGGGGGGAGGGACGGGACATGAAGGTAAGCGTCTTGGGGCTCGGCTACGTGGGCTGCGTGTCGGCCGCGTGCCTGGCCGCCACGGGCCACGAGGTCATCGGGGTCGACGTGAACCAGGTGAAGGTCGACCTGGTCAACGACGGCAAGGCCCCGGTCGTCGAGGAGCGGATCGGCGAACTCGTCGCCGAGGCCGTGGAGAGCGGAGCGCTGCGCGCCACCCGCGACGTCCACGAAGCGATCATGAACAGTGAGGTGTCCCTGGTCTGCGTGGGCACGCCGTCGGAGCCCAACGGCAGCCTGTGCACCACGTACTTGGAGCGGGTCACCGAGCAGATCGGTGCCGCGCTGGCGGAGCGCGGTGGGCGGCACACCGTCGTGTTCCGCAGCACCATGCTCCCGGGCACCTGCCTGAACCTGCTGGTCCCGATCCTGGAGAAGTACGTCGGCGGCACGGCCGGGGTGGACTTCGGGGTCGCGGTCAACCCGGAGTTCCTGCGCGAGGGCACAAGTGTGCGGGACTTCTTCGACCCGCCCAAGACCGTCATCGGCGAACTGGAACCCGCGAGCGGCGACACGGTGGCGGCGCTGTACGACGGACTGCCCGGCGAGGTGTTCCGGGTGCCGGTCCCGACGGCCGAAGCCATCAAGTACGCGGACAACGCGTTCCACGGCCTCAAGATCGGCTTCGCCAACGAGCTGGGCGCGGTGTGCCAGGCGCTCGGGGTCGACTCGCACCAGGTGATGGACGTGTTCCTCGCCGACCGCAAGCTGAACATCAGCCCCGCCTACCTGCGGCCCGGCTTCGCCTTCGGCGGCTCCTGCCTGCCCAAGGACCTGCGCAGCCTGGTCCACGCGGCACGGCGGGCCGACGTGTCGGTGCCCATCCTCGCCCACGTCCTGCCCTCCAACGCCGACCACCTCCAGCGCGCCGTCGAGCTGGTCGAGCGCACCGGCAAGCGCCGCGCGGGCCTGTTCGGGCTCTCCTTCAAACCCGGCACCGACGACCTCCGCGAGAGCCCGCTCGTCGAGCTGGCGGAACGGCTCTTCGGCAAGGGCTACGACCTGAAGATCTACGACGCCAACGTGAGCCTGTCCCGGCTGCTCGGCGCGAACCGCGAGTACATCGAGACCCGGCTGCCGCACCTCGCGCAACTGCTCGCGGACTCCGTCGAGGAGGTGCTCGACCACGCCGAGGTGTGCCTCGTCGGAACCGAGGACCCGGCCGTGCTGTCGGCGCTGCCCCACGGCGAGGGACCGCTGATCGTCGACCTCATCCGCCTTCCCGACGCCGAAGCGCGCCGGGCCGAACCGGGGTACATGGGCCTTGCTTGGTGACAGAACGTTCGGTGACGCGTCGTCGTCCGGCGGCGCGTCCGGCGACACCGGCGGCGACCGGCCCGGCCGGCGCGCCCTGGTCCTGGTGGAGAACCTGTCGGTGCCGTTCGACCGGCGGGTGTGGCAGGAGTGCACGACGCTGCGCGACGCGGGCTGGGAGGTGCACGTCATCTGCCCCCGGGGCACCAAGCGGGACACGGAGCCCGAGGCGGTGATCGACGGGGTGCGCGTCCACCGCTACCCGCTGCGCGCGGCCACCGGTGGCCCCGCCGGCTACCTGCGGGAGTACGGAGCGGCCTTGTGGCACACGGCCCGGCTGGCCCGCAGAGTCGGCCCCGTCGACGTGGTGCACGCATGCAACCCGCCCGACCTGCTGTTCCTGCCGGCCCTCTGGCTGAAGCGGCGCGGCGCGCGGTTCGTCTTCGACCAGCACGACCTGGTGCCCGAGCTGTACCTGTCCCGCTTCGACCGCGGACAGGACCTGCTCCACCGCGCCGTGTGCGCGCTGGAACGGCTGACCTACCGCGCCGCGGACATCGTCCTCGCCACGAACGAGAGCTACCGGGACGTCGCGGTGCGCCGCGGCGGCCGGCGGCCGGAGGACGTCTTCGTGGTGCGCAGCGCCCCGGACACCGGCCGGTTCCACCCCGTACCGCCCGAGCCGGAACTGAAGCGCGGCAAGCCCCACCTGCTGTGCTACCTCGGCGTCATGGGCCCGCAGGACGGCGTCGACTACGCCTTGCGGGCCCTCGCGAAGCTCCGCGACGACTTCGGGCGGACCGACTGGCACGCGGTGTTCGTCGGCGCGGGCGACACCTTCGAGGCGATGGTGGAACTGTCCGGGCGGCTCGGACTCTCGGAGCAGGTGCAGTTCACCGGCCGCGTCCCGGACGCCGACCTGGCGCGCTACCTCTGCACCGCCGACGTATGCCTCTCCCCGGACCCGCACAACCCGCTCAACGACCTGTCGACCATGAACAAGGTCCTGGAGTACATGGTGATGGGCCGTCCGATCGTCTCGTTCGACCTCCGGGAGGCGAGAGTCTCCGCAGGTGACGCCGCCGTCTACGCGCCCGCCAACGACGAGGCCGAATTCGCCGGGCTCATCGCGCGGTTGCTGGACGACCCGGAGCAGCGGGCCCGGATGGGCAAGATCGGCCAGGAACGGATCAGCGGACAGCTCTCCTGGCGGAACTCGCAGGCGTCGCTGCTCGCCGCCTACGCCGCCGCCTGCCGGGACCGCGCCCCGGCCTCAGAGGGCGGCCCGGTGCGGGCACCGAGGAGGCGGCGCCGTTGAGCGATGACCCGATACGCCTGGTCACCATCGGGCGGATCTTCCGTCGGCGCGCGCGGCTGCTCGTCGTCGTCGCCGTGGCGGGCGCGCTCGTCGGCTTCGGCGCCTCGCTGCTGTTCCCGCCGAAGTACACGACGTCGGCCTCGGTCCTGCTCGCGGGGCAGTGGGGGGAACGCGAACTGCTGACCCAGGCGGAGATCGCGGCCAGTTCGGCCGTGGCCGACCGCGCGGCCGCCGCGCTCGAATGGAGCGGCGTCAGCGGCGGCGACCTCCGGGAGCGGGTGAGCGCCAAGGCCGCCGACGGGAACATCATCAAGATCTCCGGGACGGCCGAGAGCCCGGAGCGGGCCCAGCGGCTCGCCGACCAAGTGGCCCGGCAGTTCGTCTCCTTCGCCGCGCGGATCGCGGGCGACGACACCGAATCCGACGCGGTGACGGGGCCCGAGACGCTGCGGCAGAACGTCGTGCGGACCAACCGCCGCATCAGCGACCTGGCTCGCGCGGCCGATCCGGGGCGCACCGTGGAGAGCGTGCAGGCCCGCACCGAACTGGAGAAGCTGCGCACCGCGCTGCACGAGGCCATGAAGAAGCTGGACCAGGCCGACCCGGCGACCAAGAAGGCCGACATGGTCGTCATGGGTCCGGCGGCCCGGCCGACCGGCGAGGCACCGCCGACGAGGCTCCACCTCATCGCCGCCGGAGCCCTGCTGTTCCCGCTGTGCGCGGTCATCGGCCATCTCGTCGCCGCGCGGGCGAGCCGTCGACTGCGTACCGGACAGGAGATCGCCACGGCACTCGGCGCGACCCTGCTCGGCACCGTCGACGTGCCCGGCGAACGGCCCGCGCACCGGCCACAAAACCGTGACGCGCGGGCCCGCGCCCGGGCCCGCCGGCTCCTCGGCCTCGACATCCGGTGGGACATCCCGGCCGCGCGGCCGTCCGACGGCGACGCGGGCGGGGAGATCCGCTACCGGCGGGTGTGCGCCCGCCTCCGGGACCGACTCCCCTCCGCCCGGCGGCTGCTGGCCGTCGTACCGGACGGCGACGACATCGCCCGCCGCGCCGCCGGGCGGCTCGCCGCCGAGGCCGGGGCGGCCGGCACCTCCCTCCCCTCCGGGAGCGGGGCAGGGCCGATGCTGCGGGTGGTGGAAGTCCCGGTGTCCAGGCCGCTGGTGCCGGACCGCGGCCCCGAGTCCGGTGCCCTCGTCGTCCTCAGCCCGGGCAGCTGGACCGCGGAGGAGCTGGCGGGCCTCGCCGGGGCCTGTGCGGACGCGGGGCACGACGTCGTCGGGATCGTCGTCGCCGACGCGGTACGGGCCCGTACGCCACGGACCGCCGGCCCCGCACCGCGTCCCACCGCGCCCGCGCTCGCGGTGGGCGACGACGCGAGAGGAGGCACGCGGTGACGACGACCACGGCTTCGAAAGCGACCGCCGCTCCGCTCATCGACCTGTACGCGCTGGTGGTGGCGGTACGCGGACGCCGCCGCCTCTGGTGCTCCCTGGCACTGGTGGGACTGCTGCTCGGCGCCGCGGTGGCACTCCTGCGGCCCCCGCCGCCGAGCGCGGTGACCAAGGTGCTGGTCACGCACAAGGAGGACCAGCCGAACGACACCGGAACGCTGATCCGCACCGACGTCGAGCTGCTGGGAACCACACGGATCGCCGACAAGGCCCTGCGCTCCCTCGACTCCGCGGAGAGCCCCGAGGACTTCATGCGGGACTACCGGGGCACCGGCCTGACCAACAACCTGCTCCAGATCGACGTGACAGGGGACAGCGACGCGCAGGCGGTCGCCCGGGCCGAGGCCCTGGCCGACGCCTTCGTCGCCGACCACGTGCAGCGGATGCGGGAGACCGCGAAGGCCGAGGCCAAGGCCCTGCTCGACCAGCGCGACCGGATGCGGGACGAGCTGGCCAAGGTCGACAAGGCGATCGGGGACCGCTCCCCGCGCACCGACCCGAAGGCGGTGGCGGGCATCGAGACGCTCTTCGCCCGCCGGGCCGGACTCAACTCCCGGATAGCCGACTTCGACCAGCGCGCCGAGGAGGCGCGCATCGGCACACCGCGGCTCATCGCCGGCACCCAGATCGTGGACGCCCCGCGCGCGGTACGGCACTCCCTGCCCAAGGCCGTCGCCACCGACGCCGCCATCGGGCTCCTCCTCGGACTGGTCCTCGGGCTCGCGGTGGCCGCGGTCGGCGCGGTGGTGGCCGACCGGCCCGTGCTGCGCCGGGACATCGCGGCGCACCTGGGTGCCTCCGTCATCGCGGAGCTGCGCCACCCACCCCACCGGCCGGCCCGGCCCTGGCGGCGCCGACGGACCCAGGTGGCGAGCGAACGGCTCACCACGACCCTGGCCCGCACCGTGCGCGGCTCCGCGGAACCGGTGTCGCTGCTCGAACTGGGCTGCGCGCGCAGTACGAGCGTGATCGCCCTGGACGTCGCCAGGGCGCTGGCGGCGCGGGGACCGGTGGCGGTCGTCGACGGCCTGCCCGGCCCGCACCTCGCGGACAGCCGCCGCAAGCCGGGGGACCCGGACGTGGTCAGCGGCGAGGGCGCCACGGCCCTGCCGCGGCAGGTGCGCAGGCTCGGCGTCGGCTCGGTCGCGCCCGGCACCGCGTGGACCGACCTCCCCTGCCTCGGGAGCCGGACCGTGCTCGTCGTACGCGCCGGGCACGCGGGCGCCGCCTGGCTGCACACGGTGGCGCGGCAGCTCGCGGACCAGCGCGTCGAAGTGGCCGGCGTGGTGCTGATCGACCCCGATCCGCGTGACCGGACCGACGGCACGCTGTGGGACGGGACGGAGATCGCGTCGCGGGGCCACGGCGAGCGGCCGGCCCGGCACAACGGAACGGACCGGCCGCGGGCGAAGCGGCTGCCGACGTGGGCCGCAGGGGTCCCGGACACCGACCAGGAGGCCCCGTAGCACATGTGTGGCATCGCAGGCACTTACCTATGGCCGGACGGGAAGGCTGTGACCGACCGGCTCACCGACACCCTCGCCCACCGAGGTCCGGACGGCGCCGGCCGGTACGGCCACCCCGTCGGCGACGGCGAAGTACAGCTCGGACACCGCAGGCTGGCCATCATCGACCTGTCCGAGACCGGGGCCCAGCCGATGGTCTCGGGCGGCCTCGCCCTGACGTACAACGGCGAGTTGTACAACGCGCCCGAGCTGCGGGCGGAACTGACCGCCGCCGGGGCGCGCTTCCGCGGCACCTCCGACACCGAGGTGCTGCTCGAGGCCTGGCGGCGCTGGGGCACCGACTGCCTGCCGCGGCTGCGCGGCATGTTCGCGTTCGCGGTCTTCGACGAGCGCACCGGTGACCTGGTGCTCGCCCGCGACCAGCTGGGCGTCAAGCCGCTGTTCCTGCTCCGGCGGGGCCAGGGGATGATGTTCGCCTCCGAGCTCAAGGCGCTCGCCGCCGTGAGCGGCGGGTCGCTCCAGGTGGACCGGGCGGCGCTGGTGGCCTCGCTGCTCTACTACTGGGTGCCGGACACGCGCTGCGCGTTCCGCGAGGCGGAGAAGCTGCCGCCGGGGAGCTGGCTCAGGTGCCGGGCCGACGGCCGGGTGGAACGCGGCCGGTACTGGAACCTCAAGGACGTCGCCGCCGAGGGCCGGGAGCGGGCCCTCAGCGGCGAGCAGCCGGACCTCGCCGCCGTCGTCGAGGAGTCGACCCGGCGGCACCTGCTCTCCGACGTACCCGTGGCCACCTTCCTCTCCGGCGGTCTCGACTCCAGCTACCTGACCGCGCTGGCGGCCCGCCACCGGCCCGGGATCTCCGCGTACACCATCGGGTTCCGCGCCGAGGACGCCAAGTTCGAGGCCATGCCCGACGACTTGCGCTACGCCCGGCAGGTGGCCCGGCGGTTCGGCGTCGACCTCCACGAGATCGAGATCGCCCCGAACGTGCTGGAGCTGCTGCCGCGGATGACGTACGACCTGGACGAGCCGATCGGCGACCCCGCCGCGATCAACACCTTCCTGATCTGCTCGGCCGCGCGGGAGGCCGGGGTCAAGGTGATGCTCTCGGGGATGGGCGCCGACGAACTGTTCGCCGGGTACCGCAAGCACCTGGCCAACCTGCTCGCCCTGCGCTACCAGCGCGTGCCGCGGCCGCTGCGGCGCGGCGTGTCCGCGGCGGTGGACCGGCTGCCGGTCGCGACGGCCCGCCGGGGATACCGGTCGGTGCGCTTCGCGAAGCGGTTCCTGTCCTTCGCCGATCTGCCGGAGGAGACCGCGTTCCGGCGCAGTTACACCATGTACGACCGGGCCGAACTGCTCGCCCTGGTCGATCCGGACCTGGCCGGGACGGTCACGGACGTGCTCACCGAGCACGCGGACATCTACCACGACAACGACCTCGACGACTTCGTCAACCGCATGTGCCTGGGCGACGCCCGGATGTTCCTGCCGGGGCTGAACCTCGCCTACACCGACCGCTCCAGCATGGCCGCGTCGACGGAGGTACGGGTGCCGTACGTGGACGTCGAGGTGGTCGAGGCGGCGTTCGCCGTGCCCGGCGACCGCAAGATCGTCGGACGGCAGGGCAAGGCCGTCCTCAAGGAGGCGGCCACCTCCGTCCTGCCCCGGGAGATCGTGTACCGGCCCAAGGGCCTCTTCAGCGCCCCGCTGCGCGCCTGGATGAGCAGGGACCTGGCACCGCTGGTGCGCGAGGTGGTGCATGACGGCGTGCTCGTGGACGCGGGGATCCTGCGCCGCGACGCGCTGGCCCGGATGGTCGCCGAGGACGCCGCCGGGCAACGGGACTTCTCCAAACATCTGTGGCATGTGCTGACCCTCGAGTACTGGTACCGCGGCGCGACCTCCGGCTCCGGCCGGACCGCCCCCTGACGGGGCCCTGAAAGACGTGGAAACAAGAGGAGTTCGGGTGAAGCAGGTCGTACAGAACTACAAGAGCGGCGAGCTGGCGGTGCTCGACGTACCGGTGCCGGGGTGCAAGCCGGGCGGTGTGCTGGTCCGCAGCGTCTACTCGCTGATCTCCACCGGCACCGAGCTCATGAAGGTGTCCGAGGCGGGCATGTCCATGGTGGGCAAGGCCCGCTCCCGGCCGGACCAGGTGGCGAAGGTCATGCAGAGCGTGGCCACCAATGGAGTGCCCGCCACCTACCGCAAGGTGATGGGGAAGCTGGACTCCTACACGCCGCTCGGCTACTCGCTGTGCGGGGTGGTCGAGCAGGTCGGCGCCGGGATCGACGACGTGGCGGTCGGTGACCTCGTGGCCTGCGCCGGCAACGAGCACGCCCTGCACGCCGAGATGAACTGGGTGCCGAAGAACCTCTGCACCCCGGTGCCGGAGGGCCTCGCGCCGCGCGACGCGGCCTTCGGCACCGTCGGGTCGATCGCGCTGCAAGGCGTCCGCCGCGGCGAGCCGCAGCTCGGTGACGTGGCGCTGGTCATCGGCCTCGGCCTGATCGGGCAGCTGGTGGTGCAGCTGCTGGCCGCCTCCGGAGTGCGCGTCATCGGAGCCGACCCGGACCCGGAGCGCTGCCGGCTGGCCGAGCGCCTCGGCGCCGCGGCCTGCGGCGACCCCTCCTCCCCGGCCCTGGAGACCGCCGTCGCCGAGCTCACCGGCGGTCACGGCGTGGACCAGGTGTACCTGGCCGCCGGTGGCGGCAGCAACGAACCCGTCGAACTGGCCGCGCGGCTCTGCCGGGACCGCGGCCGGGTCGTCGACATCGGCAAGTGCCGCCTGGACCTGCCGTGGAACGCCTACTACGAGAAGGAACTGGACGTCCGGTTCTCCCGCAGCTACGGCCCCGGGCGCTACGACCCGGAGTACGAACTGGAGGGCCGGGACTACCCGATCGGTTACGTCCGCTGGACCGAGCGCCGCAACCTGGCCTGCTTCCTCGATCTCGTCGCCCGGGGCCGCGTCGACGTGGCGCCGCTGGTCTCCCACATCGCCGACTTCGACGACGCCGTCAAGACGTACGAGCGGCTGAAGGACGGCGACCTCAAGGCGGTGGCGGTGCTGTTCCGCTACCCCGGACAGGCGGTGGAGACAGCGGCCCCCTCGGTGACCGTGCCCGCCGTGAACGCGCGGCGGAGCCCGGCACGGGCCGCCACGGCACCGGTACGCGTCGCGTTCGTCGGCGCCGGGAACTACGCGACGTCGATGCTGCTCCCGCACCTGGCGCGGCGCGACGGCGTCACGCTGTCGACCGTCGTCACCACGACGGCGCTGTCCGCCGCCAACGCCCGGCGGAAGTTCGGCTTCGCCGAGGCGACCACCGATCTCGACGCCGTACTCGGCGACAAGTCGATCGACGCGGTGTTCGTGGTCACCCGGCACAGCTCACACGCCGAACTGACCCGCAAGGCGCTCCTGGCCGGGAAGTCGGTGTTCGTCGAGAAGCCGCTGGCCCTCACCGAGGACGAGCTGACGGGCGTGCTCGCGACGGTGGAGGAGTCCGGCAACGACCGGCTCCAGGTGGGCTTCAACCGCCGGTTCGCGCCGCTGCTGCGAGAGGCCCGGCAGCGGTTCGGCGCCCGGAGCGGCCCCGCGAACCTCCGCTACCTGGTCAACGCGGGCCGCCTCCAGCACGGCAGCTGGTACCTCCGCCAGGGCACCGAGGGCTCGCGGTTCGCCGGTGAGGGCGGGCACTTCATCGACACGGCGAGCTGGCTGCTCGGGGCCGACCCGGTCTCCGTGTACGCGACCGCCACCCCCGGCAACGAGGACCTCCAGGTCGTGCTGCGCTACCCGGACGGGTCCACGGCCACGATCAGCTATGTCACCACCGGACCGGCCGGGTTCCCCAAGGAGACGCTGGACCTCGTCGCCGACGGCCGCGCGCTGCGGCTGGACGACTTCGTCCGCGCATCGGTGTACGGCCGCAAGCGGTGGGTCAGTTCGCGGCTGCCCAAGGCCAGGGACAAGGGTCAGAACGCCGAACTGGCCGCCTTTTTCAGGGCCGTGCGGACCGGCGGGCCGATGCCCGTGCCGCTGGAATCGCTGGCCGCCACCACGGCGGCCACCCTCGCCGTCCAGAGCGGCCTGGCGAGCGGCGCGCCGGTGACGCTGGCGGGGGCGCGATGACCGTGAGCGCGGGGAGCGCCGGCTGGTACCTGCGGCGGCTCTCCCGGATGGGCCCGCGCGAGGTCGCAGGGCGGGCGGTCGACGCGGTGCGCAGGCGGCGGCGGCGGTCCGCGCCGCCGAGCTGCCCGCGCGTGACCGGCGCCCGGTTCACCGCGGTCCTGCCCGCCGGGACGATCGCCGCGGTGCCGCCGGACGCCGCGAAACGCCTCGTCGCCGAGGCGGACCGGCTGATGGCCGGGCACGTCACGTACTTCGGCGTGGACCGCGACGACCTGGCCGACCCCGACTGGTGGCACGACCCGAAGACCGGGCGCCGCGCCCCGTGGGGCCACGCCTTCGACGTGCCGTACCGGAACGAGGACGTGGCCGGGGACATCAAGCAGATCTGGGAACTGTCCCGGCACCAGTACCTCACCGTGCTCGCCGCCGCCTACGCGATCACCGGGAACGACCGGTACGCCGAGCGGGTGGCCGGACACCTGCGCTCCTGGTGGGCGTCGAACGCGCCGCTGCGCGGAGCGCACTGGATCAGCGGCATCGAGCTGGGCATCCGGCTGCTGTCCTGGGTGTGGGTCCGCCGGCTGCTCGACGGCTGGCAGGGCGCGGCCGGGCTGTTCGAGGACAACCCGATGGCGCGGAGCCAGATCTGGCACCACCAGCGCTGGCTGGCCGCCTTTCCCAGCCGGGGGTCGTCGGCGAACAACCACGTCATCGCCGAGGCCGCCGGGCAGTTCGCCGCGGCCTGCGCGTTCGGGTGGTTCCCCTCCTCGGCGCGGTGGCGGACCGCGGCGCTGCGGTCGCTGGAGCGGCACCTGCGGAGCAACACCTTCGGCTCCGGCCTCAACCGCGAACTGGCCGGCGAGTACCACGGCCTCGTGCTGGAGCTGGGCCTGGCCGCGCTGGCCGAGGCGGATGCCGCAGGCGTGCCCGTCCCCGCCCCGGTCCGGTCGACGCTGCTGCGCATGACCGACGCGCTGGCGGCCGTCGTCGACAGCCGACTGCGGCCGCCGCGCCAGGGAGACGCGGACGACGGCCACGGCCTGGTCCTGGACGGTACGGGCACCGACCGCTGGGCCTCGCTCCTGGCCACCGGGGACGCCGTGTTCGGCAGGCTCGACTGGTGGCCGGACGTGACCGGCACCGATGTGCGCACCCCGCTCATCGCCGCGCTGATCAAGCCCGCTGACCTGCCGGTGTCCCGCCCGGCGACCCGGCCGGGCCACTTCGCCGACGCGGGGCTCACCGTCCTGCGCGGCCCGGCCGGGATCTGGTGCCGCTGCGACGGCGGTCCGCACGGCTTCCTGTCCATCGCCGCGCACGCCCACGCCGACGCGCTGTCCGTGGAGGTCCGGCACGACGGGGTGGACGTGCTCGCCGACCCGGGCACGTACTGCTACCACGGGCAGCCCGCGTGGCGGCAGTACTTCCGGTCGACCCTCGGCCACAACACCCTGGAACTGGACGGCGTCGACCAGTCCGTCTCCGGCGGCCCGTTCCTGTGGACCCGGCACGCGCGCAGCCGCGTCCTGGCCGTGGACACAGGAAGCACGTGCGGCGAGGGTGTTGTGGCCCGCTGGTGCGCCGAGCACGACGGCTACCGGCCCTCCGTGCACCGCCGCCGGGTGGAACTGACCGCCGCGACCCAGGAGTTGCGCGTGGTCGACGAGGTGCGCGGCGGCCCGCGCCGGTCCGTTCGCCTGGCGTTCCACCTCGGCCCGGCGATCACCGCGGAGCTGACGGGGGACCGCGCCGTGCTCACCTGGACCCGGGACGGCGAGGACCGCTCCGCCGTGCTCGACCTGCCCGGACAGCTGTCCTGGCGGACGCACCGCGGGGAGACCGATCCGCCGCTTGGCTGGTACTCCGCCGGGTTCGGCCGCAAGGAACCCGCCACCACGCTGGTCGGGACCGGTTTCACCGACAGCGCCGGGGGATTCGTCACCGTACTCAGGTTCCGGGACTAGGGGGACGCGTGGGGAGGAAGTGGCGGAACTGGGGGCTCCCGGTGGTGGCGCTGGCGCTGCTGGCGACCGGCTGCGAGAGCACGCCGGACGCGCCGGGCGCCGGGGCGAAGCCGGCCGGCGCGCCGACCGTGCCCGTGGCCCGGGTGTGCGCCGAGCCCGCCGCCGGACCGGCGAAGGCACCGGCGGGCGCGGTGACCGTCGACCCCGCGAAAGTCGGTGACCTGGCCGCGAAGACCAGGAAGAGCCCTCCGGACACCACGTTCTGGCTCCGCCCGGGCAAGCACAGGCTCGCGCCCAACCGTTACGCCCAGGTCATCCCGAAGAAGGGGAACCGCTACCTCGGCGCGCCGGGCGCGGTGCTCGACGGCCGCGGGACCAACCAGTACGCGTTCGGCGGCACCGCCCGCGACGTCACCATCCGCCACCTCACCGTGCAGCGCTTCGTCGCGCCGCCGGACGAGGGCGTGGTCAACCACGACTCGGCCGACGGCTGGACGATCGAGCACGCGACGATCCAGCACAACTCCGGCGCCGGACTGATGGCCGGCGCCCGCCAGCGGGTCCGCGCCAGCTGCCTGCGCGAGAACGGCCAGTACGGCATGAACGCGTACAAGGCCGAAGGAGGCATCAGCGGCCTGGTGGTCGAGGGCAACGAGATCGTGGGCAACAACACCGACGACTGGGAGCGGCGGCGCAAGGGCTGCGGCTGCACCGGAGGCATCAAGTTCTGGGCCGTCGACGGCGCCGACGTGCGCGGCAACTGGGTGCACGACAACCGCGGGACCGGGCTGTGGGCGGACACCAACAACAACGACTTCCGCATCGAGGGCAACGTCCTGGAGGCCAACGACGGCGCCGCGCTGATCTACGAGACCAGCTACAACGCGGTCATCCGGAAGAACACGATCCGGCGCAACAACTGGGTCGAGGGCCGCAGATACGCCGACCGCGGCGACAACTTCCCCTTCGCGACCGTCTACGTGTCCGAGTCCGGCGGCGAACCACGCGTCGAGGCCCGCACCGACAAGATCGAGATCCACCGGAACGTGCTGGAGAACAACTGGTCCGGGATCACCCTGTGGGAGAACGCCGACCGCTTCTGCAACAGCCCGGCCAACACCTCGTCCGGCGACTGCACGTTGCTGGTGCGGAACACCGACCGCTGCGCGCGCCCGGCGATCGCCAAGGCCCCGTTGTACGCCGACTGCCGGTGGAAGACCCAGCGGGTGGACATCCACGGCAACCGCTTCGTCCTGGACAAGTCCGTCGTCGACTGCACGGTCAGGTGCGACCGCATGGCGGTCCTCGCCAACTACGGCACCTACCCGAAGTGGTCGCCCTACCAGGGCGAACGGGTGGCCGAGGCGATCACCCGTGAGCAGCACAACCGCTGGCACGACAACGCCTACGTCGGACCGTGGAAGTTCGTGGTCCACGACCCGAGCCGGGTGCTCGACGCCGGGCAGTGGCAGGGCGAACCGTACCGCCAGGACGCGGGCAGCACCTTCCGCGCGCGGGACGGTGGGTGAGATGCGCACCGGCTCCCCACCGGACACGGACCGCACGCCGAGAACCGTCGGGGCGGTCTGGGGACTGCTCGTCCTCAACACGCTCGGCTCCACCGGAGCGGAGACCATCGTCCCGCTGCCCCGCTCCCTCATCCAGATGGTCACCATGGGCGCGCTGGTCGCCGCCTTCACGCTGGCGCTCGCGGTCAACCTCCGGCTGCGCGTCCGTCCCAGCGCCTACCTCTTCCTGCTCACCCTGCTGCTCGTGCCGAGCGTGATCTCCAGCGTGGGCCTGGACTCCGGATTCGGCGCGCTGTTCCGCTGCGCCCGCCTCGCGCTCTTCGTCGGCACGCTGTGGCTGCTCAGCCGCTGGTGGGACGGCGGCATGACGTTCGTCCGGCATCACATCCGGATGTACTTCGCGGTGCTCGGCTCGGTGGCCGCGGGACTCGCCGTCTCACCGGGCGCCGCCCTGCCCGAGCTGTACGGCGGACGCCTCGTCGGCGCGCTGTGGCCGCTCACCCCGCCGCAGATCGGCCAGTACGCGGCGGTGATCATCGGGCTCACCGTGCTGCTCGCCCTGAGCCGCGGGACCGACAGGGCGAGCGCGGCGGTGATCGTCGTGCCCTCGCTCGTCCTGCTCGCCCTGACCCATACCCGCACGGCCACGCTCGGCCTGCTCATCGGCCTCGGCCTGGCGATCGGCTCGCTCGTGCCGACCAGTGCCGCCGCCCGCCGCTTCTTCGCCTGGGCGGTGCTGTGCGCCGCGGTGGCCGCGGTCGGGTTCGCCTCCGCGGTGCGGGCGTGGTTCCTGCGCGGACAGAACCAGGAGCACTTCACCAGCCTCACCGGCCGGGAGAAGGTCTGGGACGCCCTGCTGGCGGCACCCCGGACGGTCTCGGAGAAGTGGTTCGGCATGGGCCTGGGCGACAAGTCGTTCGGCGGGCTGCCGATCGACAACAGCTGGCTTGCCGTCTACCACGAGCAGGGCCTGACCGGCACCGCCGTCGTGGCGGCGGCCCTCGTCGTCCTCGCCGGCGTCGCGCTGCTGCGCCCTCCGTCACCGCGGAGAGCCTGCGCGATCTTCCTGATCAGCTACTGCGCCATCGCCTCGTACACCGAGGCCGGACTCGGTGACGCCTCGCCCTACCTGCTGCACCTGGCCGTCGCGGCCTCGCTGCTGGCGCCGCCCGCCGCGGCCACGCCCCTTCCGGCGCCCGAAGCCCCTCGCCGACGTGTCCCGCGCGGGGCCCGGAGATCGGAGATGACCTGAGCATGCACGGCATGCACGTACTGGTGGTGCACAACCGCTACGCCTCGGCGCAGCCGAGCGGCGAGAACAAGGTCGTCGACCAAGAGGTGGAGCTGCTGCGCGCGGCAGGCCACCGGGTCGAGGTGTTCGAGCGGCGCAGCGACGACATCGCCGCCCGGTCCCTCCTCGCCAAGGCCGCCGTGCCGCTCCTCGTGCCGTGGAATCCCGCGGTGCGCACGGAGCTCGCCGCCCGGCTCCGCACCGAACGCCCGGACGTGGTGCACGTCCACAACGTCTTCCCGCTCCTGTCGCCCGCCGTCCTCGCCGCCTGCGCCGACGCGGGTGTACCCGCCGTCGCCACACTGCACAACTACACCCAGATCTGCCCGCCCGGCACGCTCCAGCGGGACGGCCGGCCGTGCGCCGAGTGCGTCGGGCCCCCGGTGCCGCTGCCCGCCGTCCGGCACGGCTGCTACCGCGGCTCCCGCCTCGCCACGGTGCCGCTCGCGGTCAGCATGTCGGTCAACCGGCGGCGCTGGTGGACCGGCGTGGAGCGGTTCCTGTGCATCTCCGCGGCCCAGCGCGACGTGCTGGTACGGGCGGGCATGCCGGCCGAACGCCTCGCGGTGAAGCACAACTTCGTGCCCGACCCGCAGGTGCGCCGGTCGGGCGCCGGGGAGCATCTGCTCTACCTCGGCCGCCTCGCCGAGACCAAGGGCGTACGGCTGCTCATGGCCGCGTGGGACGAGATCGCCGCCGGCGGCGGGGTGGGCGTACCGCTGGTGATCGCGGGCGCCGGGCCGCTGGAGCGTGAGGTGACCGCCTGGGCGGCGGGCCGGGACGACGTGCGCTACGCCGGTCTGTACGACACGGCGCGGTGCCGCGAGGCCATCGCGCGGTCGGTCGCCGTGGTGGCTCCCTCGACATGGCTGGAGGCGTTCGGCCTGGTGGTCGTGGAGGCGATGGCGGCCGGGGTCCCGGCCGTCGCCGCCGGTCACGGCGCCTTCGTCGAACTCGTCGAGGACGGGGTGGCCGGGCTGCTGCACCGCCCGGGCGAGCAGGCCTCGCTCGCGGCATGCCTGCGCCGCGTCACGGCCGAACCGGCCCGCAACCGGGAGATGGGGCGGGCGGCCCGGCGCCGCTACGAGCAGGACTTCAGCCCGGCCGTCGGGCTGGAGCGCCTGGTGGAGGAGTACCGCACCGCGCTCGCGGGGCGGACGGAATCGAGGGGGACGCAATCCATGGGGGGCAGCAAATGACACGATGCCGACTCTGCGGCTCGGCGGCGCTGGCGAGCGTCGTCGATCTCGGGGCGACGCCGCCGTGCGAGAGCTTTCTCGCCGCGGACCAACTGGATCAGCCGGAGCCCGCGTACCCGCTGCACCTGCGGGTCTGCACCGACTGCTGGCTCGCGCAGATCCCGCCGCTGATCACGCCGGAGGAGACGTTCAGCGAGTACGCGTACTTCTCCTCCTTCTCGACCTCCTGGGTGGAGCACGCGCGCACGTTCGTCGCCGACGCCGCGCGGCGGCTTCCGCTCGGCCCCGACGCGTTCGTGGTCGAGGTGGCGAGCAACGACGGGTATCTGCTGAGGCACGTGGTGGACCGGGGCATCCGCTGCCTGGGCATCGAACCCTCGGTGAACGTCGGCGCGGCGGCACGGGACGCGGGGGTGCCCACGCTCACGGAGTTCCTGGACCCGGTCACCGGCTCGGCCGTCCGCGCCGAGCACGGCCCGGCGGACCTGGTCGTGGCCAACAACGTGTACGCGCACATTCCCGACGTGGTCGGGTTCACCCGGGGCCTGCGCTCGCTGGTCGCTGACGACGGCTGGGTCTCCATCGAGGTGCAGCACCTGCTGACCCTGATCGAGGAGAACCAGTACGACACCATCTACCACGAGCACTTCCAGTACTACACGGTCGCCTCCGCGATCCGGGCACTGGAGAGCGGCGGACTCGCCCTCGTGGACGTCGAGTTGCTGCCCACGCACGGCGGCTCCATCCGGCTGTGGGCCCGCCCCGCCGAGGTGGCGGGCGAGCCCGGCCGCCAGGTGGCCGACGTACTGGACCGGGAGAAGGCCGCCGGGCTCCAGGAGCTGTCCGGGTACACCGAGTTCTCCGCCCGCGTGGCCAAGGTGCGCCGGGACCTCCTCAAGTTCCTCGTCGAGGCCGCCGAGCGCGGCGAGACCGTCGTCGGATACGGCGCCCCGGGCAAGGGCAACACCCTGCTCAACCACTGCGGCATCCGGCCCGACCTGCTGCCGTACACCGTCGACCGCAACCCCTACAAACACGGCAGGTACACCCCGGGCACCCGCATCCCGATCCTGCCGCCCGAGCGGATAGCCGCCGACCGGCCGGACTACGTCCTCGTCCTGCCGTGGAACCTGCGGGCCGAGCTCGCGGAGCAGCTGTCCTACGTGCACGAGTGGGGCGGCCGCCTTGTCTTCCCCATCCCGGAACTGAGCATTGTCGAGGTCGAGCGATGAAGGTCGTACTGTTCTGCGGCGGTTACGGGATGCGGATGCGCAACGGCGCCGGCGACGACGTGCCCAAGCCGATGGCGATGGTCGGCCCGCGGCCGCTGATCTGGCACGTCATGCGCTACTACGCGCACTTCGGGCACACGGAGTTCATCCTGTGCCTCGGCTACGGCGCCCACCACATCAAGGACTTCTTCCTCACCTACGAGGAGACGACCTCCAACGACTTCGTGCTGCGGGGCGGGCGCACCGAGCTGCTGTCCACCGACATCTCGGACTGGACGATCACGTTCGCCCAGACCGGCATCGAGTCACCGATCGGCGAGCGGCTGCGCCGGGTGCGGCACCACCTGGACGGCGACGAGATGTTCCTCGCCAACTACGCCGACGTCCTCACCGACGCCCCGCTGCCGGAGATGATCGACCGGTTCGCCCGGCGCGACGCCGGCGCGTCGATGATGGTCGTGCCGCCGCAGTCCTCCTTCCACTGCGTGGAGCTCGGCGAGGACGGGCTGGTGGGCGGCATCACCGCGGTGAGCGACCTGCCCCTGTGGGAGAACGGCGGCTACTTCGTGCTCCGCCAGGAGGTCTTCGACCACATACCGGAGAACGGCGACCTGGTCGCCGACGGATGCGCCCGACTGGCCAAGCAGGGCCGCCTGGTGGCACACCGGCACCGCGGCTTCTGGAAGCCGACCGACACCGTGAAGGAGCGCGCCGCGCTCGACGCCGCCTACGCCCGGGGCGACCGCCCCTGGGCCGTATGGGAGCGGGACGGCGCGGGGGTGAGCGCGTGATCGGGCTCGGGGCCGGGCGCCTGGACCGGATCGCCGCGGTGGGCGCGCACTGCGACGACATCGCGATCGGCGCCGGCGGCACACTGCTGACGCTGTGCGCCGCGCACCCCGGCATCCGCATCGACGCCCTGGTGCTCTCCGGCGGCGGCAGCGCGCGGGAGCAGGAGGAACAGGCCGCCCTCACCGTGTTCTGCCCGGGCGCCGACCTGCGGCTGACCGTGCTCAAACTGCCGGACGGCCGCATGCCGACGCACTGGGACGAGGCCAAGGCCGCGGTCGAGGAGCTGCGCGGGCAGACCGACCCCGACCTGATCCTGGCCCCGCGCACCGACGACGCGCACCAGGACCACCGAGGCCTGGCGCGGCTCATCCCCACCGCGTTCCGCGACCACCTCGTGCTCGGCTACGAGATCGTCAAATGGGACGGCGACCTCGGCCGCCCGGCGGCCTACCAGCCGCTGTCGCCGAAGACCGCCGAACACAAGGTGCGCCTGCTCCAGGAGCACTACCCGTCACAGCGGCACCGGCCCTGGTACGACCGGGAGGCCTTCCTCGGCCTCGCGCGGATCCGCGGCATCGAATGCCACGCGCGCTACGCCGAGGCGTTCGCCGTCACCAAGCTCACGCTCGATCTCGGCACTCTTGACCTGGGAGACTGAACCTTGCGCGTACTACTGACCGGCCATCAGGGCTACCTGGGCACGGTGATGGCCCCGGTCCTCACGGCCGCCGGACACGACGTCGTCGGCCTCGACTCCGGCCTGTTCGCCGACTGCTTCCTCGGCCCGCCGCCCACCGACCCGCAAGGGCACCGGGTGGACCTGCGCGACGTCACCGCCGACCACGTGGCCGGGGTGGACGCCGTGATCCACCTGGCCGCGCTCTCCAACGACCCGCTGGGCTCGCTGGCACCGGAGCTCACCTACGACATCAACCACCACGCCTCCGTACGCCTGGCCCGGCTGGCCCGCGACGCCGGAGTGCGGCGCTTCCTGTACGCGTCCACCTGCTCGGTCTACGGCGCCGCGGGCGGCGGCGACCTGGTGGGCGAGGACGCCCCGCTGCGCCCCGTGACGCCCTACGCGGAGTCCAAGGTGCGCGTGGAGGACGACCTGCACGCCCTGGCCGACGACGACTTCACCCCGGTGTTCATGCGCAACGCCACCGCCTTCGGCTACTCGCCCCGGCTGCGCGCCGACATCGTGCTGAACAACCTGGTGGGCCACGCGCTGCTCTCCGGCGAGGTGCGGGTGCTCTCCGACGGCACCCCCTGGCGCCCGCTGGTGCACGCCGCCGACATCGCGCGGGCCTTCGCGGCCGCGCTGACCGCGCCGCGCGACGCGGTGCACGACCGCGCGTTCAACATCGGCGGCGAGACCAACAACGTCACGGTCGCCGACATCGCCGAGCAGGTCGCGGAGGCGGTGTCCGGCGCGAAGGTGGTCATCACCGGGGAGACCGGGGCCGACCCGCGGTCCTACCGGGTGGACTTCTCCCGATTCCGCGCCGCGATCCCCGGCTTCGCCTGCGAGTGGACGGTGAAGCAGGGGGCGATCGAACTCGCTGACGCCTACCGGGAGTTCGGGCTGACCGGCGAGGACTTCGAGCGGCGCTTCACCCGGCTCGCGGTGCTGCGCGCGGCGTCCGACGCGGGCGCCGTCGACGACACGCTGCGGTGGCGCCGGTGACCGGGGCCGGCTGCGGCGAGGAGATGTACGCGCTGGTGGAGCGGTTGTACCCGCTGTGCCGGAGCATCACCGGCGACGGGGTGCGCGCCACCCTGAAGATCGTCGACGAGTACCTCCCGCTCCAGCTGCACGAGGTGCCGACCGGGACGCAGGTGCTCGACTGGACGGTGCCCCAGGAGTGGAACATCCGGGACGCCTACATCGCCGACGCCGCCGGGAAGCGGGTCGTCGACCTCGCCGCGTCCAGCCTGCACGTGCTCGGCTACAGCGTGCCGGTGTCCAGGACCATGCCCCTGTCCGAACTGCGGGCACACCTGCACACGCTGCCGGACCACCCCGCCTGGGTGCCGTACCGCACCAGCTACTACCAGCCGGACTGGGGTTTCTGCCTGGCCCAGGAAACCTTGGACGCGCTGCCGGACGGCCAGTACGAGGTACGCATCGACTCCACCCTCGCCGACGGCCACCTCACCTACGCCGAACATGTCGTCCCCGGACAGGTCCCCGACGAGGTGATCGTCTCCTGCCACGTCTGCCACCCGTCGCTGGCCAACGACAACCTGGCGGGCATCGCGGTGGCGGCCTACCTGGCGCGGGCGCTGGCGGAGCAGACGCCGTACTACACGTACCGGTTCGTCTTCGCGCCCGGCACCATCGGCGCGATCACCTGGCTGGCCCGCAACAAGGAGCGGGTGGCACAGGTCAAGCACGGCCTCGTCCTGGCCTGCGCGGGGGACTCGGGCCAGCTGACGTACAAGCGGAGCAGGCGCGGCGACGCGGAGATCGACCGCGTGCTGCGGCACGTGCTGACCGTCTCCGGACGGCCGCATGAGGTACGGGAGTTCACCCCGTACGGCTACGACGAACGGCAGTACTGCTCGCCCGGATTCGACCTCGGCGTGGGCTCGCTCAGCCGTACGCCGTACGCCGAATACCCCGAGTACCACACGTCGGCGGACAACCTCGGCTTCGTCTCCCCGGAGGCGATGGCGGACACCCTCGCCGTCTGCCGCGAGGCGTTCGCCGTCCTCGACCGCAACCGCCGGTACCTCAACCTCAGCCCCTACGGCGAACCCCAGCTCGGCAGGCGCGGGCTGTACGACTCGCTCGGCGGGCGCAGCGACGCCAAGCAGGCCCAGATGGCCATGCTCTGGGTGCTCAGCCTCTCCGACGGCGAGCACGGTCTGCTGGACGTCGCCGAGCGGGCCGGGCTGCCGTTCGACACCGTCGCCGCCGCGGCCGACGCGCTGCGCGACGCCGGACTCGTCAAGGCGTGACACCGATGAGCGCGGGGCGGGAGAAGGCGGCGGGGGAGAAGGTGACGCGGGAGAAGGCGGCGCGGCCCACCGCCAAGCGGGCCATGCTGGGCAGGCTGTCCTGGGGCCTCGCCGACCAGGCGGCCTCCAGCATGACCAACTTCGCGGTGGGCATCTACGTCGCACGCTCGCTCGGCCTTGCCGCGTTCGGCGTGTTCAGCCTGGCCTGGGTGACCTACGGCGTGGTGCTCAGCATCTCCCGCGGCCTGGCCACCGACCCGCTCATGGTGCGCTTCAGCGGCGTGCCGGACGCGTCCTGGCGCGGGGCGGTGGCCCGGTCATCGGGTGCCGCGCTCGGCGCCGGAGCCGCCATCGGCGCGGCCTGCCTGGCGGCCGGGCTCGCCCTCGGCGGCTCCGTGGGGCCCGCGTTCGCCGCGCTCGGCGCCGTACTGCCGGGGCTGCTGCTCCAGGACGCCTGGCGGTACTCGTTCTTCGCCGCCGGCAACGGCCGCAAGGCCTTCGTCAACGACCTCGTGTGGGGCGCGGCACTCGTCCCCGCCATGGTGATCGCCGCCCATGTGGACACCGTGGCCGCCTTCGTGCTCGCCTGGGGCGCGTCCGCCGCCGTGGCCGCGTGCTACGGCTGCCTCCAGTCCGGCATCCGGCCCCGCCCGGCCGGTGCGCGCGCGTGGCTGCGCGCGCACCACGACCTCGGCTACCGGTACGTCGTCGAGAACGTCAGCACCAGCGGCGCGAGCCAGCTGCGGGCGTACGGGCTCGGCGCGATCGTCGGGATCGGTGCCGTCGGCGCGGTCCGGGGCGCCGAACTCCTGCTCGGCCCCTTCCTCGCGGTGCTGATGGGCCTGTCGCTGGTCACCGTCGCGGAGGCGGCCCGCGTGCTGCGGCGGGCCCCGCACCGCCTCGGCCTGTTCTGCCTCCTGCTGGGCGGCGCGCAGGCCGTGGCCGCACTGCTCTGGGGCGCGGCACTGCTCCTCGTACCGGACCGGGCGGGCGAGTTCGTGCTCGGCGACGTCTGGAGCACCGCCTCACAACTCATCGTGCCGGCCACCCTCGGCGTCGCGGGCGCGGGTCTCGGCACCGGAGCCGCGGCCGGGCTGCGCG
>NZ_JAFEXF010000419.1 GCF_016905445.1 Streptomyces sp. G44 | reverse complement strand
CGTTGTCCCGTAAATGATCTACGGCATGCTGGTTAACCGGCATCATTCCCCGGTCACCCGGCGACGGTGAGGTTGTGGAGGCGGGCGATGCCGAGCATGGCGTGGTGGACGCCGTCACCTTTGAGACGGCAGTCGCGGAGGATCTTCCAGGCCTTCATTCGGGCTAAGGCGTGCTCGATACGGGCGCGGACCTTGCGGTGCGAGCGGTTGTGCTCCTCTTTCCAAGCCGGAAGGCCAGCCTGGCCGGGTGCGCGGCGGTGTGGGATGGCCAGGCCGGTGCCCCGGTAGCCGCCGTCGGCGCTCACCGAGGTGCGGCCGACGGCGGTTTTCGCGTCGGATAGCTCCCACGTCTTGCAGTCGTTGCGGTTGCCGGGCAGCGGCCTGCCGACGGCGACGACGAGCCGAGTGTCGGCGTCGATGACGACCTGGTGGTGGGCGGAGTATCGGTAGTTCTTTGACTGCGCGGCGATGCTGTGGTCGTGCGTGGGGACCAGGGTGCCGTCCACGATGAGCACGGTGCCCTTGCGGAACCGCTCGCGCGGCTGGAGCCCGAGCTTCGGGCCGAGATGGTCGATGATCCGGGCGGCCGCTGACTTGGAGACGCCGAACGGCGGCGCGAGCTGGCGCATGGTCAAATTCGTGCGCCAGTAAGCAGCGACCAGGAGGACGCGGTCGTCCAGCGGCAGGCTCCACGGCCGTCCGCGCCGCGGCTCGTACACGATCTTACGGCGCACCACAGTTACCAACTTGCCAAAGCTGCGCGAGCTCAGCCCGGTGAACGGGGCTATCCAGAAGGGCTCTGACGCCGTGATCACACCTGCCACATCGAGAATCATGGCAGGGATGTGCAGCCGACTCTGCGCCCGCGCTACGTTCGCGAGATGCAGCAATCTCCGGAACAGGTTCCCGCTCTCCTCGATGGCCCGGCCGTCGACGTCTCCGATGCCCAGGAACTGCTCCTCGGCTACCTGGAGTGGTATCGGGAGGCCCTGATGCGAAAGCTCGACGGACTCACCGACGACCAGCTTCGCATGCCGGTCGAACCACTCGGCTGGTCGCCGCTCGGCCTGGTCCAGCATCTCGGCTGGGTCGAACGCCGTTGGCTGCGATGGGGCTTCGGTGCCCAGGACGTCGTCGCTTATCCACTCGGCGGAGATGCCGAGGAGTGGACGGTCGCCGCCAACACCTCCATCGCTCAGGTCATCGCCACCTACCAAGCGGAGGTAACCGCCACGAACTACCTGACGGCGTCTGCCATTTTGAGTGACAAGGCA
>NZ_JAFEXF010000418.1 GCF_016905445.1 Streptomyces sp. G44 | reverse complement strand
GGACCCCGCCGCGCGCCGCACCTCACCCGGCCCCGGCGGCCGCGCCGCGAGGGCCGGCGGGTGGCGCACCCCGGCGACCGAGGTGAAGGCGACGGCGTCCGCGGCGGCGCCGTGCACGGACTCGGCGAGGTTGGCGAGGAAGGAGTCGGCGGTCCCCGAGGTGTCGGCGACCTGCTCGGCGAGGAGCTCCAGGCGGACGATCTCGCGCGCCGTGGCACCGCCGGCGGAGGCCATCTCGCCGGGCCCCGTGAGATCCCCGGGCAGCCCCGTGTCGACGAGGTACGTCGTGATGCCGCTGCCCCGCAGCAGGCGCCGCCCGGACTCCAGGACGCCGAGGTCGCGGCGCCGGGCGAGGTAGCGGGCGGGCGGGCAGTGCGGTTCGAGGCCGAGCAGCGGCGGGCACCAGCGGCGCACCGCGAAGCCGGTCTGGGTGTCGAAGAAGGTGGTGCCCGGGGCGGGCGGCCCCTCGCCACGGCCGAGGTGGGCCTCGAAGGTGCCGAGGCCCAGCTCCGTACGGAGGACGCCATGGCAGTACTGGTCCACCAGGGACGGCGTTTCGATCATGCGGACTCCCGCTGAATGGACCTTGCTCCTACGGTCCTAACGGGTGACGCGCGTGTCAGGTGTTGCTTTCGGCCAGTCTCGGCGGGCCGAACACGTGCCCGGTCTCAGGCGTTCTTCGGGCCGCCGATCTGGATGCCGGCCATGCGCGTCCACTCGTAGGGCCCGGTCCGCACCTTCGCGGCGAAGTCCCCGTCGAAGTCCTCGTGGACGGTGATGCCGGCCTTCTCGACGGCGCCGAGCGCGATGGCGTGGGTGGGGGCCACCAGGTCGCCCCAGGCGCCGTCCTCACCCACGAGGACGATGCGGGCGCCCTTCTGGCCGAGGTGGGCGACCTGCCCCTCGGCGCCGCCGTGCATACGGGCAAAGGCGCCGATCTCCTTGGCCAGCTTGGCCGCCTTCCGCTCCGCGCGAGCGGCCTGCCTGCCGTCGTCCGCCCGCTCGTCCGCCTGCTCGTCCACCTGCTGCGTGTCTGCCATGGGCAGGATGCTACCGACGGGTAGATCAACTGGCGACGGGCGGGGCGCGGGGGGGTCGACCCCCCCCCCCCCCCCCCGCCGCCCGGCCTTGGCGGGCCCGCGCCGGGAAGGGGGCCCCCCCCCCCCGGCGGAGAGCCGCGGCCCGGACCTGGGGGGGCCGGGGGAGAGCCCCACCCCCCTGGGCGTTCCGCCCCCGGCCCCCCCCCTTGCGCGGGGCTGGGGGGCCGGCGCCCCCCCCCAGCCCC
>NZ_JAFEXF010000417.1 GCF_016905445.1 Streptomyces sp. G44 | reverse complement strand
CCCCTGGACCTCGCGCGAGGCGACGCAGGGCAGTCCTCGCCGGTCGTCCCCCGCGGCTCCCGGCCGCGCGCGCACGGCGTCACCCGGTAGCTGAGTCCGGGGCGGGCGGCGGGCCCCACGGCGCCTCCAGGGCGGTCCGCAGGGCGCCGGCCAGGTCGGCGCCGATGCGCGCGGCGAGCTGCTCCTCGACGCGGGCGAGGGCGGCCTTGGCCAGGCGGTGGACGCGCTCCCCCTCCGCGGTGCGCCGGATCAGGCGCTGCCTGGCAGAGGCGGGGTCCGGGGCCTGTTCGAGGATGCCGGCGGCGACGAGTCCGTGCACGGCCTGGTGGGCGGTCTGCCGGGTGACGCCCATGCGCCGCGCCAGTTCGGAGACCGTGGTGCCCTCGTCGTCCAGGACGGAGCAGAGCTGCACCTGCGTCGGGGAGACCGGGGTCTCGCCCGCGGCCGCCATGGCCGCGAAGAGCCCCTCCTCGCACCAGCGGCGGGCCTCGCCGAGGAGTTGGGACAGGTCGCGCTGGGTGGACGGCATTCTTCCTCGCAGATGTGCTCACCGGCTTGCTCACCGGCACCCTCGAATGTCAGGCTACCTGACATTCCTCTGATCCGACGTTCCGGAGCATTCCATGACCATCGAGTACGCCACGCGCTACCGGCCCGCCTCCCGCATCCCGGCGGACCCGGGCAAGCCCTACTTCATCGAGAAGGGCGAGGGCGACCGCGCCCACCTCTTCGGCGACCTGGTCACCGTCTACGCGGGCGGCGAGCAGACCGAGAACACCTTCAACTTCTTCACCGTGGAGGGCCCCAAGGGCGACCTCATCCCCGCCCACGCGCACGCCGACACCCACGAGGTCTTCTACGTCACCCAGGGCGCCGTCCGGCTGTTCGTCGAGGACACCGAGGGCGTCCAGCAGGAGAAGCTGCTCACCCCCGGCGACTTCGGCTTCGTACCGAAGAACTGCACGCACGCCTACCGCATGGAGCGCCATCACAGCCAGGTCGTCGGCGTCGCCGCGGGCCCCGGCGGCACCTTCGAGCGGTTCTTCGAGAACCTCGGCGCGCCCACGGAGCAGCACGGCCTGCCGCACCGGCCGCTGATCCCCGAGCCGCACAAGTTCAAGGCCGTGCCCCAGGAGTACGACGTGGAGTTCCGGCCCGGCCACCAGTGGCGCACCCGGTGACCGGGCCCGCGCTGCGGCGGCTGATCGCCGCGCCCCACCCCGGCCTGGCCCCGCTGCCGCCCGCGGCGGTGCGCGAGCCCGGCGTGCGGGAACTGCGCGGCGTGCCCTACCACC
>NZ_JAFEXF010000416.1 GCF_016905445.1 Streptomyces sp. G44 | reverse complement strand
GAGTTCGGTGTAGGTGCCGAGGCCGAAGGCGGGGTTCTGCTTGCGGATCTCGATCATCCTGCGGGTCCAGTGCAGGAGGGAGGAGGGCGAGGACATGGAGGCCTCGACGTTGGTGACCTGGTAGCCGTAGACCGGGTCCATGATGGTGGGGAGGTAGAGGCGGCCGGGGTCGCAGGAGGAGAAGCCGGCGTTGCGGTCGGGTGTCCACTGCATGGGGGTGCGCACCGCGTCGCGGTCGCCGAGCCAGATGTTGTCGCCCATGCCGATCTCGTCGCCGTAGTAGAGGATCGGCGAGCCGGGCAGGGACAGCAGCAGGGCGGTGAAGAGTTCGATCTGGTTGCGGTCGTTGTCCAGCAGGGGGGCCAGGCGGCGGCGGATGCCGATGTTGGCGCGCATGCGCGGATCCTTGGCGTATTCCGCGTACATGTAGTCGCGCTCTTCGTCGGTGACCATCTCCAGGGTCAGTTCGTCGTGGTTGCGCAGGAAGATGCCCCACTGGCAGTTCGAGGGGATCGCGGGGGTCTTGGCGAGGATCTCGGAGACGGGGTAGCGCGATTCACGGCGTACGGCCATGAAGATGCGGGGCATGACGGGGAAGTGGAACGCCATGTGGCATTCGTCGCCGCCCTTGGAGAAGTCGCCGAAATAGTCGACGACGTCCTCCGGCCACTGGTTGGCCTCGGCGAGCAGGACGGTGTCCGGGTAGTGGGCGTCGATCTCTGAGCGGACCCGCTTGAGGAAGTGGTGGGTCTGGGGGCGGTTCTCGCAGTTTGTGCCCTCTTCGGCATAGAGGTAGGGCACGGCGTCCAGGCGGTAGCCGTCGACGCCCAGGTCGAGCCAGAAGCGGAGGGCGGCCAGGATCTCTTCCTGGACGGCGGGGTTCTCGTAGTTGAGGTCGGGCTGGTGGGAGAAGAAGCGGTGCCAGAAGTACTGCTTGCGGACCGGGTCGAAGGTCCAGTTGGAGGCTTCGGTGTCGACGAAGATGATGCGTGCGTCGCCGTACTGCTTGTCGTCGTCGGCCCAGACGTAGTAGTCGCCGTAGGGTCCTTCCGGGTCGGTGCGGGAGGCCTGGAACCACGGGTGCTGGTCGCTGGTGTGGTTCATGACGAAGTCGATGATGACGCGCATGCCGCGCTGGTGGGCGGAGTCGACGAATTCCACGAAGTCGGCGAGGTCGCCGAATTCGGGCAGGACGGCGGTGTAGTCGGAGACGTCGTAGCCGCCGTCGCGCAGGGGGGATTTGAAGAAGGGGGGCAGCCACAGGCAGTCGACGCCGAGCCATTGCAGGTAGTCGAGTTTGGCGGTGATGCCTTTGAGGTCGCCGATGCCGTCGCCGTTGCTGTCCTGGAAGGAACGCACGAG
>NZ_JAFEXF010000415.1 GCF_016905445.1 Streptomyces sp. G44 | reverse complement strand
TACCGTGGATCGCCCCGCGCACACCCGCCGGGCGCCGGCGGGGGAGGCCGGCGGCAGGGGCAGGTGGGAAAAAAGGCAGGGGGGGGCCCCCCCGGGGAAGGCGCCCAACCCCCCCCCCGGGCCCCCCCCCCCCCCCCGGGGCGCCCCCCCCCCGGGCCCCCGCGTCCAGGCCGACCAGCAGGGCCGCCGCCGCCAGTGCCCCGAGGACGCTGTCCGGGCCGAGGACCACCACCGCCGCGAACCACAGGAGCCCGCGCACGGGGTCGTACGCCCCGGAGTCGAACGTCTGCTGGCCCATCGCGAGCATCCCGCCGCCCAGCGCGGCCAGCGCCGCCCCGGTCACGAACGCCGCGCGCTTGAGGGCCCGTACCGGCACCCCCGCGGCCGCCGCCCCCGCCTCGTGGTCCCGCATCGCCGCCAGCGCGCGCCCCGTACGGCCCCGCCGCAGCGCGATGACGACGAGCGACGCCACGGTCAGGAGCGCCAGTTCGAGGACGTAGTAGGCGCGGTCGCCCGCGAAGCCGGCGGGGCGGTCCACGGTCAGGCCCGAGGTCGCGTACGGCTGGGTGAAGACGAAGCGGCTGACGCCCACGCCGACCGCGAACGTCGCGAGGGCCGGCGCCAGGCCGTGGCGGCTGATCGCGGGCCGGCCGGTGAGCAGGCCGAGCGGTGCGACGAGCAGGACCGCCACGGCCAGGGCCGGCAGGTGCGGGAGCTCGGGCAGGCCGGGGAAGCGGCCCGCCGCGAGGAGGGCGGTGAAGAGGGCGCCGAGACCCGCGTACGCCGCCTGGCCCAGGGAGATCTGGCCGCCGCGGCCCGTGACGATGACGAGGGAGAGCAGGATCACCGCCAGCGCGGGGACCTGGACCGACGTCGTCAGGTCCGGGCCCGCGAAGCCGAGGGGGAGGAGGAAGAGGACCGCGGCCGCTGTCCGGGCGCCCGGCGGGGTCGGCATCCGGGCGCTCGCCGTGCGCGGGAGCGCGTCCCCGGAACCGGCGCCGGGCAGCATCAGGGCCGCGACCAGCAGCGCGATCACGAAAAGGTTCGCCCCCGCGGTCTGGGCGAGCTGTTCCGGCACGCCCCCCGGGTGCAGGCGCGTCAGCTGGCTCTGCGCCACCCCGAGCCCGACGGCCACGGCCACGGCCACGGGCAGGCTGCGCATCCCGGCCGCCACCGCCACCGCGACCACCTCCATCACCAGCAGCGGCATGCCGTACGGGTCCAGGCGTACGGAGGGGGCGAGGAGGACGCCGGTGAGGCCCGCCGTGAAGGAGCCGAAGGCCCACCCCGCGGCGGCCACCCGGTCCGCGTCCACGCCGTGCAGCACGGCGAGCTCCCGGTTGTCGACCACGGCGCGCAGCGCGGAGC
>NZ_JAFEXF010000414.1 GCF_016905445.1 Streptomyces sp. G44 | reverse complement strand
GCGCTGAGGGCCGCCGCGGCGCGCGCGGCCCGCTCGGGGCTCCAGGCGCGGGCGGGGACGGCGGCGCCGGGGTGCAGCACGACGTACGGTTTGCCGCCGGTCAGCGGCAGGGTGTCCGGTGTCGGCTCCACGCGCAGTGCCCCGTCGTCGCCGGGCGGCAGCGCAAAGCCGCAGGCCTCGGCGAGGTCGAGGGCGGCCACGGCTTCGTGGCGGTGGGGCAGCCGCTGGTGGCGCAGGTCGAGGAGGGTGCCCGGGTAGTCCTCGCTGTCGGCGGCGGTCCAGCCGACACCGCCGAGCTTCAGCAGCAGGGCGACGGGCAACGGGCTCTGGTGGTACGAGACGAGCACCAGGGCCCGGTCGAACCGGCCCTCCGTGACCTGCGTCAGCAACTGCTGGGTCGCCGTGTGCGAGACGGGCGCGGGTTCGAGCCCCACCCAGGGGGCGTCGTACACGAGGACGTCGTCGACGTCGGGCAGCAGCCTGCCCGCCTCGGCGCCCCGCGGGCCGCACAGCAGCGCGGTGTACGAGGAGCCGGCCGCCACGGCACGCACGGCGGGGCCCGCCAGCAGCACGTCGCCCGCGCTGTCCAGGCGTACGACGAGGCTGCGCGGCAGTCGGGACGCGGTCATCGCTCCTCCACCTCCAGCGGACGGCGGCGCGTGTCGCCGGGTTCGGTGCCGAGCGCCAGGCGTACGGCGGTGAGCAGGTCGGGGGCCACGGTGCCGGCGGCCTCGATCTCGTCGGCGCGGGTGACGGGGGTGGGGACCAGGACGCCGCGGGCCCCGGCGGCGTCGGCGGCCGCCATGTCGGCCCCGATGTCGCCGATGACGGCGGTCCGCGCGGCCGGGACACCGAGCCGTCCGCAGGCGGCGAGGACCAGGCCTGGCGCCGGTTTCCGGCAGCGGCAGCCGTCGTCCGGGCCGTGCGGGCAGACGGCCCAGACCTGGAACGGCCCGAGGAGCTCCTCCACGCGCCGCCGCACCGCCTCGACCTGGGCGCGGCTCAGCAGCCCCCGGGCGACGCCCGACTGGTTGCTCACGACCCCGACGGGCAGCCCCGCCGCCCGGACGGCGTCGACGGCCTCCCGCGCGGTCGGCATAAGCCGCACGAGCGCGGGGTCACCGTTGTAGGGCACGTCGACGACGAGCGTCCCGTCACGGTCGAAGAGAACAGCCGCCGGCAGGACACGGCGCGGCACGGGCCGCCGAGCGGCGGGACCGGGGGGGAGCCAGGGGCCGTTGCCCGGCGCGGGGGGGAGGGGGCCGGGGGGTCCGCCCCGGGGGGTGGGGGGGGGGGGGGGGGCGGGTTCCCCCCCCGCGGGGAGGGGGGGGTGTGCGGGGCCCGGTGGCTCCCGGGGGCCCCCCCGCCG
>NZ_JAFEXF010000413.1 GCF_016905445.1 Streptomyces sp. G44 | reverse complement strand
ATCCTGACCCGCGCGCTGCCGCCCGCGGCGCGCCGGACCGTCACGGTGTCGCCGACCCTGACCTCGCCGGAGCCGAGCAGCGCGTCTCCGGCGAGCGCGGGTGCGGCCGGCCGGCCCTTGGCGCGGTCCGTGCCCAGCCGCACGCCCCACGCGGGGTACTTGAGCCGCCCGTCGGGTCCGCGCAGGACCGCGTCGAGGAGGGTGCCGGGGCCGGGGGCGTCCCGGCAGAGCACGGGGCCGGGCGCCTCGCCCGAACCGCCCCGCTCCCGCTTCGCCCCCGGGCACCCGGCCGCGTGCCGGTCCGGGGCGTCGTCCCGCAGGTCGTGCCAGCGCGCCGCCCGCGTGAGCCCCGGCACCCGGTCGACGGTCAGCCGGTAGGTGCGCCGCACCCGTTCGCCGACCATGCTCAGGTCGACCTGGAGGATGCGCACGTCTACGCCGCGTACGCCCCCGCCGTGCACTTCCCCGCCGGGCACCTCTCCACCGCGCGCGCCCACCTTCAGCGGTACGGTCCGGGCGCGCCCCTCCTCGATCAACACCGAACTCGACCGGCCGAGGCCGTCCCCGTCCTCGTAGTGGACGGTGAGCCGTACGGGTACGACCTCACCGCCCCCACTGGCCGACATCCGCACCCGCAGCGGCAGTTCCCGCGCGGCCCCCGCGCCCCGGACCGGCAGCCCGTGCTCCGGTATCCCCTTGCCGAGCGGCGCCACCAGATCGCGTACCGGCGCGTCCGCGAGATCGCCCCGCAGCGAAGGCACCGGTCCCCGCGCCGTGTTGACTGCGGTGACAGCCACCGCAGCCTGCCCGACGTACCCCTCCGAGGTGATCACGGGCGTGACGGCCGCCGCGCCCGGCAGCGCCTCGTACGCACCGCGCCGCTCCTCGGGCGCCATCCCCTCACCCGGTTCGACGCGCAGGTCCGCCCCCACCTGGAACGCGGCCTGGTCGCGGTCGCCGCGGTCGAGGATCGCCAGGGCCGTGCCGCTGAGCGCGGCGACCGCGAGGGCGAGCGTCACCACCAGGGCGGGCCCGGCGTGCCGTGCCGCGCGCCGCCCGAGCTGCCAGCCGCCGAGCGGCAGGACGAGCCCGCGGGCGCGCCGCGCCAGGGGGTCGGTGACACGGGCGAGCAGTGGCAGGAACCGCAGGACGAGCAGTGCGGCGGCCCCGGTCATCACGACCGGCGCGAGCACCAGGACGGGATCGACGCCGTCGGCGCCGGTCACCGGCGAGCGGTACTGCCGGAGCTGGAGCCAGCCGAGGACGGCGACCGCCGCGAGCGCCACGTCCGCCCCCAGCCGCTGGACCCCGGCGAACCGCGCCACCCCCAGCCGGAGCCGGGCCACCGCCCGCCGGTCCCCCACGCCCCCCCGCCCCTTTAC
>NZ_JAFEXF010000412.1 GCF_016905445.1 Streptomyces sp. G44 | reverse complement strand
GGGGTGCGGGGCGGCCGGGCGCGCACGGGGCGTCGCCGGGCGCGGGCGACGGCATGAACCACATGCACCATGCGATGCCGGCGCGGACGCCCATGCCGACGCGGATGCCGTCCGCCGACGCCGCCACGGCCGCCCTGTCCGACGAGGCCCTGTCCCGCTGGGTGATGTCCGTCTTCGGGCACGGCGGCTTCGGCATGTTCCTCGCCCACGTGACGGCCGCGCTGATCTGCGCCCTGTGGCTGTGGCGCGGCGAGGCCGCCGCGTTCCGCACCGGACGTGCCCTCGCCGCGGCCGTGTTCGTCCCGCTGCGGCTCGTCCTGACGCTCCTGGTCGCCGCGCTTCCCCCGGCGCCGCCGCACGTCGGCGCGCTGGTGCCCGTGCCACGACTGCGCGGGGTCCTCCTTCAGTACACCGTCTCCCGCAGAGGCCCACCGGTCCTTCCGGTCAGTTCCTGACACCGCCCGCACCCTGAGGTGCCGGGCGGATCTTCGGCGTTCGCGCCGCTCCCCGAACTCCTTTCACCGAAGGACCTTCTGCGATGACTCCTGCCCTTCTGCGCCCCGGGCCCGGCCGTATGGCCGACCCGGACCGTGACGACCGGATCACCGAATGGGCGCTGGCGGCCCGCGACGGCGACACCGCGGCGTTCGAACGGTTCGTGCGGGCGACCCGGCGTGACGTCTGGCGCTTCGTGGCCCACCTCAGCGGCGACCTGCACGGCGCCGACGACCTGACCCAGGAGACGTATCTGCGCGCCCTGACCGCGCTGCGCGGGTACGCCGCCCGCTCGTGCGCCCGCACCTGGCTGCTCGCCATCGCGCGCCGCACCGTCGCCGACCGCTTCCGCTCGGCGGCGGCCCGGCCACGCATTGCCGACACCTCCGACTGGCAGGCGGCCGCGGAGCGCGCCCAGCCGCGCGGTCTGCCCGGCTTCGATGAGGGCGTGGCCCTGCTCGACCTCCTGGAGGCACTCGACGCGCCGCGCCGCGAGGCGTTCGTGCTCACGCAGCTCGCGGGGCTCCCGTACGCGGACGCGGCGGCCGCCGTCGGCTGTCCGATCGGCACGGTGCGTTCGCGCGTGGCGCGCGCACGGGAACGCGTGAGCGCGCTGCTCGTGGCGGCTGACCACGCGGCCTGACGGTCGCGCCCGCCCCCGCCGCCGTCCGGTGCACTCCGCGCGGACGCCGGCGGGGGCGGGCGCCCGGCCCGCCCCCCCCCCCCGTCCCCCCCCGGGGCTTGGAGCCCCCAACGCCTGCCGGTCACCCTGGGGCGGACCCCCCCCCCCACGCCTCCCCCGCCGCCGCCCGGTTTGCCCCTCGAAAACAAGGCCCGCCACCCCCTCCTCCCCGCCCGTTCCCCCCCGCCTCCCCCCCCCACCGCCGG
>NZ_JAFEXF010000411.1 GCF_016905445.1 Streptomyces sp. G44 | reverse complement strand
AATGCACTCCGCACCCGGTGCGCACCACTGACCGCACCACCGCACCGGGTGGGAGCGCACCGGTGCGGTGGGTGCGCACCCATCGTGCGCACTGGTGCGGTGGTGCGCACCGATTCCATCCGGTGAGGGCGGGCACATCCCGGCGGAAGCCGCCCCGGCGCCGGTCGCGACGGCCGGGACGGGGCTGCTGGGCGCGGGCATAGGCTGGGATGTCTGGTGATCATTCGGTGGGGGGAATCAAGTGACCGACCTGCGTGCCCTGTTCAGTTCGAATGAACCCATCGACACGAGCGAGGCGTTCACCAACCGCGAGCGTCAGTGGGAGCCGTTCGCCACCGTGCTCGAAGAGCACCTGCGGCACGTCACCGCGCCCGGCTTCGATGCGGCTGATCTCGAGGCGCCGCGCACCAACATCGTGTCCTTCCACGGGGTGGGCGGGGTGGGCAAGTCCACCTTCCTGCGCAAGGTCGAAGCCGCGCTCGGCGGCGCCGGTCAGCGGCCTGCCCAGTGGGGTGAGCCGGTATGGGGCGGGCACACGCTCGTGCCTGTACGGATCGACCTGGCCCGCTCGGCGGGCACCAGCTTCGAGGGCATCGTGCTGACTATCCGGGCCGCGCTCGCCGCCGCGGTGGTCCGGCCGCTGCCCGCCTTCGACATCGCCCTTCGCCGGTATTGGGAAGTGCGGCATCCCGGTGATCCGCTGGAGTCCTACCTCGACCGCGGCGGCCTGGCCGGCCGTTTCGGCAAAGGCCTGCCGCAGCAGACGCAGAGTGCTCTGAGCGACGTCGCCCAGGCTTTGCTGCTGCCGGGCACCGTCGGCTCGGTGGTTGGGCAGGTCACCGGCGCGCTGGTCGGGGCGCTGCGCGAGCGGCGCCAGACGGTGAGGGCGATGGCCGGCTGCGCGCGGCTGGCTCCGCTGCTGGAGGCCGAACCCGGCTTTGAGGCGCTGTCCTTCTACCCGCATCTGCTGGCGTGGGATGGAGCGGCTGCCCGCGGGCAGCAAGGTCACGCCGGTGATCCTGCTGGACACCTTCGAGGACGCCGCCGACCGTCACCGCGACTTCGAGCGGCTGCTGCAGCGTGTGGTGTGGCTGATGCCCGGCTGCCTGTTCGTCGTCAGCGGCCGCTCCCGCTTGCAGTGGGCTGATCCGGCCCTGCACGGGCAGCTGGAATACACCGGCCCTACCGCCTGGCCCGGCCTGACCACCACGCCCGGTACGGTGCCGGCGCCGCGCACGCCGGGTGGGCGGCAGCACCTGCTGGGGCACCTCTCCGCCGAGGACTGCGACGACCATCTCGCCCGCCCCCAGATCAAGGACGGCCAGCCTCTCATCACCCCCGCCGCCCGCACCGAGATCACAGAGCGGTCCCATGGCCCGCACATCGACCT
>NZ_JAFEXF010000410.1 GCF_016905445.1 Streptomyces sp. G44 | reverse complement strand
GGCGTGTGCGCAGCGGCCTGCCGCGCCGCCAGCCCGCGCCGAGCCCGCGCCGCCCGCTCACGGCGCTCCCACGCGCTAGCCGACGCCGTGCACCGTGTGGACGAGCCGCGGCTCGCCACCCGACTCCAGCTTGCGGCGCAGGTAACCGACGTACACGGCGAGGGAGTTGGAGTCCGGCCCGAAGTCGCGGCCCCACACCGCCCGCTGGATCAGCTCGCGCGGCAGCACCTGGCCGGCGTTGCGCAGCAGCAGTTCCAGGAGCGCGGCCTCGGTGCGGCTGAACTCGACCCGGCGCCCGCCCCGGCTGCCGGTACGGGTGGCGGGGTCCAGGACGAGATCGCCGTACGTCAGGCCGTCACCGTCGTCCGTGGCCCGCTCCGGGGTCACGCGGCGCAGCAGCGCCCGTACCCGGGCCACCAGCTCGTCCAGGGCGAACGGCTTGACCAGGTAGTCGTCGGCGCCCGCGTCCAGGCCGTCGACGCGTTCGCTCACCGAGTCCAGTGCGGTCAGGACGAGCACCGGCGTGCGGTCGCCGGCCGCGCGCAACTGGCGGCAGACGGCGAGACCGTCCATGACGGGCATCAGCACGTCCAGGACCACCAGATCCGGCTGCCAGCGTGCCACCGCCGTGAGCGCGCGGTGACCGTCCTCCGCGCCCCGCACCAGGTGCCCCTCGACGGTCAGGGCGTCCTCGACGGCGGCGCGGACCTCGGGGTCGTCGTCGACGACGAGGATCTTGTGCGGGGGCCCCGGCTCGGCCGTGCCCCGCGGGCCGCCTCTGCCGGACGGGCTCGTGTAACTCATGGAACAAAGGTGCCAAACGCGGCTCTTAAAACCCTCTTAGACCCTCTCGCGATGCTCCGTCGTCATGCGAACCTCTCACTCCGGTGCTCCGGGACGCCCCGGCCCGCCCGGCCTCTCCGTCGTCATCGGCGCCGGCGGCACCGGCGGGCACATCTATCCGGGCCTCGCCCTCGCCGACGCGCTGCGCCGCGCCGTGCCCGGCGCGGTGATCTCCTTCGTCGGCACCGAGCGGGGCCTGGAGACCCGGCTGATACCGGACGCCGGGTACCGCCTGCACACCGTCGACATGATCCCCTTCGACCCCTCGCTCGGCGCCCGCCGCTACCTGCTGCCCGCCGCCCTGCTGAGGTCCGGGGCCCAGTGCCGCGCCATCCTGCGGGAACAGGGCGCGCACGTCGCGGTCGGCATGGGCGGCTACCCCAGCGCCCCCGTCGTCGTCGGCGCCCGCATGGCCGGCCTGCCGAGCCTCATCCACGAGTCCAACGCCGTGCCCGGCCGCGCCAACCGCTTCGCCGCCCGCCTCACCCCGAACATCGCGGTGGCCTTCGACCGCAGCCGCGCGCACCTGCCGGGCGGCGACCGCGCCCACACCACCGGCATGCCGATCGCCGCGCCGCTCGCCGCGCTCGACCGGGC
>NZ_JAFEXF010000040.1 GCF_016905445.1 Streptomyces sp. G44 | reverse complement strand
GCTACAACCAGCCCGGCCCGTACGGCAGCCCGCCGCCCCAGCAGCCCGGCCCGTACGGCGGCCCCCCGCCCCAGCAACCCGGCCCCTATGGCGGCCCGCCGCCCCAGCCAACCCCCCCCCACCGGCCGCACCCCCCAAACCCACCCCCCCCCCCCCCGCCGGTCCCCCCGCCCCCCTATCGGCCGCCTCCGGGCCGCCCCCCCCCCGGCAGGTCGCCGGGCGGACGCCCGCACAGCAGGACGTCCTCGTCCGTGCCGACCAGGAGCACGGCGCCGCGGGGCGCCGCTCCGGCGAGATAGCGGACGTTGGCGGGCCGGGAGACCAGCGCCGCCGCGCCACCGCCGGCGGCACACCGCTCCCTCACCCGCTCCCTGCGGACCGCGTACACCTCTGACATGGGGCGAGCCTACGAGCGCCGCGGCGTCCCGGCCCGGTCAGCGCGTCCGACCGGGCGGTGGACCTTGCTCCACGGCTTCTCACGGCTTCCCTACGGCCGCGCAGGGCCCTGCCCTACCACTGCGGTGGGCTCGCGATGGCGCGGGCCAGCGCCTCGTCCAGCACGCGGGCCGTGGCGGGGACGTCCATCTGGGAGTTGTCGATGATGGGCAGGCCCGAGCCGTACCAGCCGGCCATGCGGCCGTGAATGCGGGCCACTTCCTCGTCGCAGAGGCGGCGGTTGCCGCTGCGCTCGGCGTTGCGCTCCAGGACGACCTCCAGGCCCGGCAGGAGCACGACGGGGAGCAGCCCCGGGCCCACGTGGCGCTTCCAGCCGCCGAGACCCACGACCGGGCGGTCGGGGAAGACCGCGTCGTCGAGGATGCACGAGATGCCGTTCGCCAGGAAGTTCCGTGCGGCGAAGCCGCAGGTGCGGCGGGCCAGGCGGTACTGCGCCTCCGACTGGTCGTTCCAGCCCGACTGGGGGTCGGCGAAGCCCGAGCGGACCCATTCGCGTACGTCGTCGAGGCTGATGTGGGCCGTCGGCACACGCCGGTGCTCGGCCCAGAACTTGGCCACGCTCGTCTTGCCCGCGCCCGCGGGGCCGATGAGCAGCACGGCGAGCGTCGTGGCCCCGGAGTCGGCGTGGGCCGTGCCCGGCGGGGGGCTCGGCATCGCGACGGGACCGCCGGGCGGCAGCTGGACGTGCCCCGTGGTGTCCGGAATCGGCGGCACGGGGCCGGGCCCGAGCTGAAGGGTGGCGGGCGCCGCCTGGTCCTGCGGGCGGGGCGGTGGCACCGGGGCCTCGGGCGCGTGGCCCGGAGGGGGCGGGGGCTGTCCCTGGTGGTGCGGGACGGCGGAGCCGCCTGTGAGGCCCGGCGCGGGGGGCTGCGGGGCCCCGGGCGGGTGATGTGCGTGTGCGGCCGGGGACCAGCCGGTGGCCGGTCCGTGCCCCGGCTGATGGGGCGGCGGCAGCGGAGACCCCACTGCGTGCTGCATCCGGTGCCACTCCGTCTCGTGCGACTGACGCTGGTCGGGCGGCGCCGGGCCGCCCGTTACCGAACGGTACCGTCCCCGGCCGCCGTTGTGTGAACGGCCGGGGACGCGCTGAAGTGCCCGTGGCCGGATCGAGGGGCCACGGAAGGCGCGCTACTGCCCGACTTCGCCGTACGCGGCGAGCAGCACCGCCGGGTCGGGGCCCTCCAGGACGGTCGGCTTGCCGAGGCCGTCCAGGACGATGAAGCGCAGCATGTCGCCGCGGGACTTCTTGTCGACCTTCATGGTCTCCAGGAGCTTGGGCCACTGGTCGTAGCGGTAGGTCAGCGGCAGTCCGACCGACTCCAGGACGGTGCGGTGCCGGTCTGCCGTCGCGTCGTCGAGGCGTCCGGCCAGTCGGCCCAGTTCGGCGGCGAAGTGCATGCCGACGGAGACCGCGGCGCCGTGCCGCCACTTGTAGCGCTCGTTCTTCTCGATGGCGTGCGCGAGGGTGTGGCCGTAATTGAGGATCTCGCGCAGGCCCGACTCCTTGAGGTCGCCGGAGACGACCTCGGCCTTGACCTTGATGGAGCGTTCGATCAGCTCGGCGGTGTGCGGGCCCGCGGGCGTGCGGGCGGCCTGCGGGTCCGCCTCGATGAGCTCCAGGATGACCGGGTCGGCGATGAACCCGGCCTTGATGATCTCCGCGAGCCCGGAGACGTAGTCGTTCACCGGGAGCGAGTCGAGCGCCGCGAGGTCGCACAGGACCCCGGCCGGCGGGTGGAAGGAGCCCACGAGGTTCTTGCCCTCGGCGGTGTTGATGCCGGTCTTGCCGCCGACGGCCGCGTCGACCATGCCGAGCACCGTGGTCGGCACGGCGATCCAGCGCACCCCGCGCAGCCAGGTCGCGGCCACGAATCCGGCGAGGTCGGTCGTCGCCCCGCCGCCGACGCCGACGATGACGTCGCTGCGCGTGAACCCGGACTGGCCGAGGGCCTTCCAGCAGTACGCGGCGACCTCGGCCGTCTTGGCCTCCTCGGCATTGGGCACCTGGATCGCGACGACCTCGTACCCCTGGCCGGCGAGGTCCTGGCGCAGCGCGTCGCCGGTCTCGGCGAGGGCCTCGGGATGGATGATCGCGACGCGCTTGACCTGGTCGCCGATGAGGCCGGGCAGCTCGCCGAGGAGCTGCCGACCGACCAGGACCTCGTACGGATCCGTGCCGGCGGTGCCGCCGACGGGGATGCGGGTGGGGCTCTGCTCCGTCGTCATGCTTCCTTCAACTCCAGTGCGTCGAGGACCGCCTGGGCGACCTCTTCGGGGGTGCGGTCGTCGGTGGCGACGACCGCGCGGGCGACTTCGGCGTACAGATGGCGGCGGGCGTCCATCAGCTCGCGCCACTGCTTGCGCGGGTTGACGGCCAGCAGCGGGCGCGCCTGGTTGAGGCCGGTCCGCTTGACGGCCTCCTCGACGTCCATCGAGAGGTAGACGACGGGGTGCGCGCCGAGCAGCGCGCGCGTCGACTCGTCGAGGATCGCGCCTCCGCCGAGCGCGAGGACGCCGCCGTGCTCCTGGACGGCGGCCCGTACCGCCGCGCGCTCCAGCTCGCGGAAGTACGGCTCGCCCTCGTCGACGAAGATGTCCGCGATCTCGCGGCCCTGCGCGGCGACGATGTCGGCGTCGGTGTCCCGGAAGGCGGTGCCGAGCCGGTCGGCGAGCAGCTCGCCGACGGTCGTCTTGCCCACGCCCATGGGGCCGATCAGGACGATCTGCGGGCCGGTCACCGGATCTGGAGGTTCTCGAGGTACGACCGCACGTTGCGCCGGGTCTCGGGCACGCTGTCGCCGCCGAACTTCTCGGCGACGGCGTCGGCGAGGACGAGCGCGACCATGGCCTCGGCGACGATGCCCGCGGCCGGGACGGCGCACACGTCGGAGCGCTGGTGGTGTGCCTTGGCGGCCTCACCGGTGGCCACGTCGATGGTGGCGAGCGCGCGCGGCACGGTCGCGATGGGCTTCATCGCGGCTCGCACGCGCAGCAGTTCACCGGTGGTCAGGCCGCCCTCGGTGCCGCCGGAGCGGCCGGAGGTGCGCCTGATGCCGTCCTCCGTGGTGACGATCTCGTCGTGGGCCTGCGAGCCCGGCACGCGCGCGAGGTCGAAGCCGTCGCCGACCTCGACGCCCTTGATGGCCTGGATGCCCATGAGCGCGGCGGCGAGGCGGGCGTCGAGCCGCCGGTCCCAGTGCACGTGCGAGCCGAGGCCGACCGGCACGCCGTAGGCGAGGACCTCGACGACGCCGCCGAGGGTGTCACCGTCCTTGTGGGCCTGGTCGATCTCGGCGACCATCGCCTTCGACGCGTCGGCGTCCAGGCAGCGCACGGGGTCGGCGTCGAGCTTCTCGACGTCGGCGGGGGTCGGGTAGACGCCGTAGGGGGCCTTGGCGGCCGCCAGCTCCGTCACATGGCTGACGATCTCGATGCCGGCCGTCTCCTTGAGGTACGAGCGGGCCACCGCGCCGAGCGCGACGCGGGCCGCGGTCTCGCGGGCGGAGGCGCGCTCCAGGATGGGCCGGGCCTCGTCGAAGCCGTACTTCTGCATGCCCGCGAGGTCGGCGTGGCCGGGGCGGGGGCGGGTGAGCGGGGCGTTGCGGGCCAGCTCGGCGAGTTCGGCGGGGTCGACCGGGTCGGCCGCCATGACCTGCTCCCACTTGGGCCACTCGGTGTTGCCCACCATGATCGCGACCGGCGAGCCCATGGTCAGTCCGTGCCGGACGCCGCCGAGGAAGGTGACCTCGTCGCGCTCGAACTTCATGCGGGCGCCGCGTCCATAGCCGAGCCGCCGCCGGGCCAGGTGGTCCGCCACCATGTCCGTGGTGATCGGCACGCCGGCGGGAAGTCCCTCCAGCGTGGCGACGAGTGCGGGTCCGTGGGACTCCCCAGCGGTCAGCCAGCGCAACCTGCTCAACGGTGCTCCTCATGCTCGCGCCTGGAACTGCGGTCTACGACGGCGCGGCCCGGGTGCGCGGCCCTGGCCCGCCTTGCCCCGATCCTCCCATGAGCCCGGGGCGGGCCGGGGGCGGGTCCACAAGACGGACGCCGTACCCGTCGCCCGGACACGGCGTCGGCCCGGACCGCGGGGTGCTACCGCTCCGCGAGCGCGTGCTCCCCGGCCCTGCGCATCGCGTCCAGCGGGGCGGGGCCGCGGCCGGTCATCTGCTCGACCTGGAGCACGGCCTGGTGCACGAGCAGGTCCAGCCCGCTGACGACCGCCCCGCCGTACGCGGACCAGCGGGCCGCCAGCTCGGTGGGCCACGGGTCGTACAGCACGTCGAAGAGGGTGGCCGGACGCTCGGGCACCAGGCCGGAGAGCGTGTCCGTGGCACCCGCCGGGGTCGTGGCGATCACCAGCGGCGCGCTCAGCGCCTCGCGGGCGTCCTCCCAGGCCTCGGTCCTGACCGCCACGTCGAGCCGCTCGCCCCACTGCCGCATCTCGGCCGCGCGGGCCTCGCTGCGTACGTACGCGACGACCTCACCGGTGCAGATCCGCGCGAGCGCGGCGAGCGCGGAGGACGCGGTGGCGCCGGCGCCGAGGATCGCGGCGGAGTCGACCTGCTCGATGCCGCGTTCGCGCAGGGCGGCGACCATGCCGGGGATGTCGGTGTTGTCGCCGACCTTCCGGCCGTCCTCGGTGCAGACGACCGTGTTGACCGCCTCGACGGAGGCGGCGGTTCCGCTGACCTCGTCGAGCAGCGGAATGATCGCCCGCTTCAACGGCATCGTCAGGGAGAGCCCCGCCCACTCCGGGCCGAGTTCCCCGACGAATCCGGGCAGCGCCGCCTCGTCGATCTCGAAGCGGTCGTACGTCCAGTCGGCCAGCCCCAGTTCCTCGTAAGCGGCGCGGTGCAGCACCGGGGAGAGGGAGTGGGCGATCGGGGAGCCGAGGACGGCGGCTCGACGCTTTGGCGCGCTCATTGCCCCTTCAGATATTTCTCGCGGTTGCGGTTCTGCTCTGCGTTGGTCTCGGCGAAGAGCGTCTTGTCCTCGCTGGGGATCGAGACGAAGTAGTACCAGTTCCCCTCGGCCGGGTGCAGCGCCGAGTTCAGTGCCACCTCGCCGGGGTTGCTGATCGGTCCGGGCGGCAGACCCTTGACCTTGTACGTGTTGTACGGATCCTTGATCTTGCGCAGCTCGTCGACCGAGCCGATGGCGAGCTTGGACTCGCCCTTGAGGTAGTTCACCGTGGAGTCGAAGTCCAACAGCCCGTACGTCTCGGTGTTGTCGGGCTTCAGGCGGTTGTAGACGACCGTCGCGACCTTCTCGAAGTCGTGCTTGTACCTGCCCTCCGCCTGGACCAGGCTCGCCACGGTGAGGACCTCCAACGGGTCCTTCAGGTCCAGGTCGGCGGCCTTCGACGCGAGGCCGAGTTCCTCGTACTTCTCATTGGCACGGGCGACCATCTTGCGCAGGACGTCCTCGGGCTTCTGCCCCGGCGCGACCGAATAGCTGGCGGGGAAGAGGAATCCCTCCAGCGGGTCCTTGATGTCCTTGTTGGTGTTGGCCCACTTGGGCAGACCGAGGGTCTGCCATTCCTTCTTGGCGACCTTCTCCGTGGTGCCCGAGTCCACCTTGAGACGCTCGTCGATCTTTTCGTAGATCCACGCGTTCCGCTTGCCCTCGGGGACGATGAGGTTGGCGCGGCTCTTGGGGCTGAGCATCAATTCGACTGCGCTCGCCGCCGACATGCGCTTCTTGAGGACGTAGGCGCCCGCCTGGATGGTCTGCCCCTTCGGGTGCTTGCCCTGGGCGGAGACGAAGGCGTCGACGCTCTTGACGACACCTTTTTCCTTCAGCTTCTGGCCGATGGCGTAGCCGAGGGAGTGCTCGGGGATGTCGACGGTGACCGAGCCGGAACCGTCGCCCGCGTAGTCCGGCGCCGTGCCGAAGCGGTCCTGGTAGAACTGGTAGCCGAAGTAGCCGACTCCGCCGATGCCGCCGCCGAAGACGAGCGTCACGACCAGGCAGGCGCAGCCGCTGCGCCGCTTCTTCGGCTTCTTGCCGCCGCGTCCCCCGCGCCGGTCGCCGCGGCGGCCGGGCTCATCGTCGTCGTTGTCGTCGCCGCCCGCGAAGAAGGCGTGCTCGCCGCGGTCCGGCCCCGGGTCCCAGTCGGTCCCGGAGTCGGGGTCCGCCTCGGGGTCCGGTTCGGGACGGCGGCGGGCCGGCGGCTCCGGGGGCGCGTAGGCGTCGGGGGTGGCGTAGTAGTCGGGGCCCTCTTGGCCGTAACCGGCCTGCTGGCCGGCGTAGGGGTCCATGGGGTCGATCGGGTCGCCGTAGGGGACCTGTCCCTGCTGTCCGGTGTTCCAGCCACCGTCGGGCGCGTCCTGGCCGCCGTGGTGATCGGGGTTCGATCCCCCGCCGTGGCCGCCGTGGCCGCCGTCGTAACCCTGGCCGGAACCGCCGTTGTAGCCGTGGTCGGGGCCGTTGTAGGCCTGGGCGGGGCCGCCGCCCTCGTACTGCTGCTGCCCGCCCTCGTAACCCTGCGCGCCGTACGCGGCCTGCTGCTGCCCGGTGTTCCAGTCACCGCCGTACTGCGACGGGTGCGGCTGCTGATGCTGATGCGGCTGGTGGTACTGCCCTTGGCCGCCGTAGGGGGACTGGCCGCCCGCGGGCTGCTGTCCTCCCCATCCGCTGTCCCCGTACAACGGGTCCTCCGGATGCCACGGTTCGGAGCCTGGGCCCCGGCCATACTCAGTCATCGATCCCCTACAAGCCGCGAGGCGGGGCCGCCGTCGGGATGGCCGGGCAGCCGTTCCGCCTCTTGATGCCGTGCGGCAGCTGTTCGAACGCCGCCGCATCGCGCGGAACGTTACCGTATCGCGATCAGATGACCACTTCGACGCCCTCGCCGGGTGCCGTCCCTGACGCCCGTTCGGACTCCAGGGCCTGCTGGAGGATGATCACGGCCGCTGCCTGATCGATGACGGACCTGCCCTTCTTGGACTTCACGCCCGAGGCGCGCAGCCCCTGACTGGCCGTCACTGTGGTCATCCTCTCGTCCACCAGTCTCACCGGGACGGGGGCGACCAGGCGGGCGAGCTCCTGTGTGAACAGGCGGATCTTCGCGGCCGCCGGGCCCTCGCGCCCGTTGAGGGAGCGAGGGAGGCCGACGACGATCTCGATCGGCTCGTACTCGTCGACGAGCTGCTTCAGCCGGCGCCGGGCGGCCGGGACATCGCGTCCCGGCACGGTCTCCACCGGCGTGGCGAGGATCCCGTCGGGGTCGCACGAGGCGACCCCGATCCGGGCGTCACCGACGTCGATGGCGAGACGCCGGCCCCTGCGCATGCCCTGGGCAGGCTCGGTCATCAGGCCGTCTCGGTGACGAGGCGCTCGACGGCGGCGATGGCGTCGCCGATCGCGGCCGGGTTCTGGCCGCCGCCCTGGGCGACGTCCGGCTTGCCGCCGCCACCGCCGCCGAGGGTCTTGGCGGCCGTACGGACCAGGTCACCGGCCTTGAGGCCGCGCTCACGGGCGGCTTCGTTGGTGGCGGTGACCGTGAGCGGCTTGCCGTTGGCCGTCGTGAACAGGGCGACCACGGCCGGGCGGTCGCCCGGGATGCGGCCGCGCACGTCGAGGACGAGCCTGCGCAGGTCGTCGGCGCCCGTGCCGTCCGGCACCTGGCCGGTGACGAGGGCGACGCCGCGGACGTCCTTGGCGGACTCCACGAGACCGGCGGCGGCCGCGAGGACCTTCTCCGCGCGGAACTTCTCGATCTCCTTCTCGGCGTCCTTCAGCTTGGCGAGCATGCCGGAGATCTTCTCGGGCAGCTCCTCGGAGCGGCCCTTGACCAGTTCCTGGAGCTGGGCGACGACCGTGTGCTCCTTGGCGAGGAAGTTGTACGCGTCGACGCCGACCAGGGCCTCGATGCGGCGCACGCCGGAGCCGATGGAGGACTCGCCGAGGAGCTTCACCAGGCCGAGCTGCGCGGTGTTGTGCACGTGCGTACCACCGCACAGCTCCTTGGAGAAGTCGCCGATGGTGACGACGCGCACGCGCTCGCCGTACTTCTCGCCGAACTCGGCGATGGCGCCCTGCTTCTTGGCGTCGTCGATCGACATGACCTCGGCCTGGACGTCCAGCTCGCGGGCGAGGACCTCGTTGATCTTCTGCTCGACGTCCGTCATCACGGCCGTGGGCACGGCGGACGGCGAACCGAAGTCGAAGCGGAAGCGGCCGGGCTGGTTCTCCGAACCGGCCTGGGCGGCCGTCGGACCGAGCGCGTCGCGCAGCGCCTGGTGGGTGAGGTGCGTGGCGGAGTGGGCGCGGGCGATGGCACGGCGGCGGTGCGAGTCGATCGAGGCCCACACCTGGGCGCCGACGGTGATCTCACCGACCTGGACGACACCCTTGTGGACGTGCACGCCGGGGACCGGCTTCTGCACGTCACGGATCTCGACGACGGCCCCGCTGTCGAGGCGGATGCGGCCGGTGTCGCCGATCTGGCCGCCGCCCTCGGCGTAGAACGGGGTGCGGTCGAGGACGATCTCGACGTCGTCGCCCTCGGTGGCGGCGGGCGAGGAGACGCCGTTGACCAGCAGGCCGACGATCACGGCCTCGTTCTCGGTGAGGGAGTAGCCCGTGAAGTCGGTGGCCCCCGCGGCGTCGGCGATCTCGCGGTAGGCGTGCAGGTCGGCGTGGCCGGTCTTCTTGGCCTGGGCGTCGGCCTTGGCGCGCTCGCGCTGCTCCTTCATCAGACGGCGGAAGCCGTCCTCGTCCACGGAGAGGCCCTGCTCGGCGGCCATCTCCAGGGTGAGGTCGATGGGGAAGCCCCACGTGTCGTGCAGCAGGAACGCCTTGTCGCCGGAGAGGACCTTGCCGCCCGCGGCCTTGGTCTCGGTGACGGCGGTGTCGAGGATGTTCGTGCCGCCCTTGAGGGCCTTGAGGAAGGCGGCCTCTTCGGCGAGGGCGACGGTCTCGACGCGCTTGCGGTCGGTGATCAGCTCGGGGTACTGGAGGCCCATCGTGTCGATGACGACGTCGATGAGGTCCTTGACGACCGGGCCGGTGGCGCCGAGCAGGCGCATGTTGCGGATGGCGCGGCGCATGATGCGGCGCAGGACGTATCCACGGCCTTCGTTGCCGGGCGTGACGCCGTCGCCGATGAGCATGGCGGACGTACGGATGTGGTCGGCGACCACGCGCAGAGAGACGTCCGAGCCGTGGTCGGCGCCGTAGCGCACGCCGGTCAGCTCGGTGGCCTTGTCCATGACGACGCGCAGGGTGTCGGTCTCGTACATGTTCCGCACGTCCTGGAGGATCATGGCGAGACGTTCGAGGCCGAGGCCGGTGTCGATGTTCTTGGTCGGCAGCTCGCCAAGGATCTCGAAGTCCTCCTTGGAGGTGCCCTGGCCGCGCTCGTACTGCATGAAGACGAGGTTCCAGATCTCGACGTACCGCTCGTCGTTGACGGCCGGGCCGCCCTCGACGCCGAACTCCGGGCCGCGGTCGTAGTTGATCTCGGAGCAGGGGCCGCAGGGACCGGGGACGCCCATGGACCAGAAGTTGTCCTTCTTGCCCAGGCGCTGGATGCGCTCGGCCGGGACGCCGATCTTCTCGCGCCAGATCTGCTCGGCCTCGTCGTCGTCGAGGTAGACCGTGATCCACAGGCGCTCGGGGTCGAGGCCGAAGCCGCCGTCGGCCACGGAGCCGGTGAGCAGCTCCCAGGCCAGCTCGATGGCGCCTTCCTTGAAGTAGTCGCCGAACGAGAAGTTGCCGCACATCTGGAAGAACGTGCCGTGGCGCGTGGTCTTGCCGACCTCTTCGATGTCGGGCGTGCGCACGCACTTCTGCACGCTGGTCACGCGCGGCGCGGGCGGCTTGACCTCACCGAGGAAGTAGGGCTTGAAGGGCACCATGCCCGCGGGGACCAGGAGCAGAGTCGGGTCGTCGGCGATGAGCGACGCCGAAGGGACGACGGTGTGCCCGCGCTCCTCGAAGAAGCTCAGCCAGCGGCGGCGGATTTCAGCCGACTCCATCAGTGGTCCTCATTCCGGTTGTACGAGTGCCTCGGGGTGCCGAGGTACTGCGTCTTCTTGTTGTCGCTGTCGTGTGTGGTGTTCTCGATGACCGCGAAGCGGCGCCCGGCGGGCAGGGCGGCGTCGGGGTGGGCGTTCAGGCCGAGGGCCTCGCCCAGTTCGGCCTCGCGTTCGACCATGTGGTCGCGGACGTCGAGCGCGAAGTCCTTCAGCTTGTGACCCGCCTCGATCGCCTTGTTCGCCGCCTGCGCGGCGAGGCTCTCGGGCGTCAGCTTCTTGAGCTTGCGGTTGACCTTGGTGGTGGCCCATACGCCGGCGGCTGCGCCCGCGGTGAACCAGAACGTACGGCGGAACATCGCTGCGTCAGTCCCTCTTATTCCGGTTGTCCCGCTTCCTCTGCCGTGCGGAGGGGACGGTGCGGCCCACGATCACCGTACGACGGGACGGTTTGGCGGGCATGTCCTTCGTCTCCGGGCCGGCCTTGCGGCTGATGGCCCGGCGTACGCCGTAGCCGAACGCGGCCACCTTGACGAGCGGGCCGCCGAAGGTGGAGGCGACCGTGCTGGAGAGCGCCGAGGCGTTCGACGTGACCTCTTGGACGTCGGAGGCGATGGCGTCGACGCGGTCGATCTGCGTCTGCGCGGAGCGCACCGCCGAAGAGGCGTCTGCCAGCAGGGGGACCGCCTGTTCGGTCACGTCCGCGACGAGCTTGGTGGTCGCCCTGAGCGTCTGGGCCAGCCTCGCCAGTGCCACCGCGAGGAAGGAGACCAGGATCGCCCAGAAGACGGCCACCAGAATCCCGGCAACCTCTCCACCGGACACTTGGCACCGCTCCCTGAGACATCGTCCGAGACATCGTCCCTGAACGTCGAACGTGAACATCGAAAAGTCGTCCCCCGAGCCTATCGCGCCGGGGCGCTCGGTCCGTACCGCATTCCCGCTCGCCGTCCCGGACATGCCTCACAGCGATTGTACGGACCGCATGCGCGTGAGTACGCTCCGTGCTTCATGCGACCCTCTCAACCCGGCAACCTCCCCCTCGAACTGAACGCCTTCGTCGGGCGCGGCACCGAACTGGCCGAACTGGCCGCGGCCTTGGAGGCCGGGCGGCTGGTCACGGTCACCGGGGTCGGCGGAGTGGGGAAGTCGCGGCTGGCCGTGCGGGCCGCGGGGCGGCTCCGGGCGCGCGACGGTGTCTGGCTGGTGGACCTGGCGCCGCTGCGGGACGCGGGCCTGGTCGAGCACGCCGTCGCCGAGGCCCTGGGACTCACCGACCACACGAGCAGGCCGCCGCGCCACGTGCTGCGCGAGCACCTCGCGGGGCGGGAACTCCTCCTTGTCGTGGACGGATTCGAGCACCTCGTGGAGGCGTGCGCCTCGCTGGTGCGCGAGCTGCTGGTGCACTCCCCCGGGCTGCGGGTGCTCGCGGTGGGGCGCAGGCCGCTGGAGACGCAGGGCGAGCGGCTCCTGTCGCTCGCGCCGCTGCCCCCGGAGGAAGCGGCCGACCTCTTCACCGACCGGGCGGCGGCGTGCGTGCCCCGCTTCGCCCTGGACGACGGCAACCGCGAGGACGTGCTCGAAGTCTGCCGGCGCCTGGACGGCATCCCCCTCGCCGTCGAGCTGGCGGCGGGCCGGCTGCGGGTCCTCTCCCCCGCGCAACTGCTCTCCCGGCTCGACGACCGCTTCCGGCTGCTGACGGGGGTGCGCCGCGACGCGCCGCCCCGCCATCACACCTTGCGCACGGCCATCGGCTGGAGCCATGAGCTGTGCGCGCCCCGCGAGCGGCTGCTGTGGTCGCGGCTTTCGGTGTTCACCGGGCAGTTCGACCTGGAGGCGGTCGAGTACGTCTGCGCCGGGGACGGGCTGCACGCCGACGACATCATCGACGTACTGGACGAACTGCTCGCGCAGTCCGTCGTGAACCGCGAGGAGGCGCCCGCGGGCGTGCGGTACCGCATGCTCGACACGGTCAGGGCGTACGGCGCGGAGTGGCTGGAGGCGGCGGGCGAGGCCACGCGGCTGCGGCGCAGGCACCGCGACTGGTACATGGGGCTCGCCACGTGGTGCGAGCTGGACTGGTTCTCGCCGCGCCAGCCCGAGGTCGCGGCCCTGGTCGACGCGGAACTGCCCAATATGCGGGCGGCGTTGGAGCTCTGCCTCGACGACGGCGGCGACGACGTCCACCTGGGGCAGTACCTCGCGGGCACCCTGTGGTTCTACTGGGTCGGCTGCGGGCGGCTCGCGGAGGGCAGGCACTGGCTCGACCGGGCGCTGGAGCTGGACGGCGGCCACCCGGACGCCCGGCTCAAGGCGCTGTGGGTGCTCGGTTACGTGGCGGTGCTCCAGGGCGACACGGTCGCCGCGCTGGCGGCGCTGCACGAGTGCCGTGAGGGCGCCGAGCGTGCGGGCAGCGCGGTCGCGGCGGCCTACGCCGAGCATCGCATCGGCTGTCTGGCGCTGGTCACGGACGACATCCCGCGCGCGGAGAGGCTGCTGCGCTCGGCGCTGGAGCGCTACCGGCGGATCGGTGAGCTCAACAGCAACGTCCTGATGGGCCAGGTCGAGCTGGCGATGACCCTCGCCTTCCGCGGCGATCTCGCCGGCGCGGTGGAGCTGTGCGAGGACGTGCGCCGGGTCTGCGAGGACCACGGCGAGCGCTGGGCCCTCGCGTACGCCCTCTATGTCCTCGGCTTCGCGGCCTGGACCCACGGGGAGGTGGAGGAGGCGCGGGCGCTGCTCACCGAGGCGCTCGACCTCGACCACCGCTTCCACGACCTGCTGGGCACGGTCCTGTCCCTGGAGCTGCTCGCGCTGTTCACGGTCACGGAGGGCGACCCGGCGGAGGCTGCGGTGCTCCAGGGCGCCGCGTCCCGCATCTGGCCCTCGGTGGGGCTGCCGCTGTTCGGCTCGGGGAACTTCGGGGCGCCGCACGCGGTGTGCGAGGAGAAGGCCCGTGCCGCGCTCGGTGACGAGCGGTACGAGGAGTGCGTGCGCGCGGGGGCGGGGCTGGGCCTGGACGCGGCGGTCGCGCGGGCGCTGCGCACCGGCCCCGGAAACGACCGAACCCGCCGCCTGCCCCGCCGGGAGGGGCGGGGAGGCGACGGGCTGAAGCAGGGTGAGCTACGTCCGGGTCAGCGGGCGTAGTACTCGACGACGAGCTGCTCGTCGCAGATCACGGGGATCTCCTTGCGGTTCGGGTCGCGGTCCAGGCGGAAGGCCAGGGCCTTCAGGTTCACCTGGAGGTAGCGCGGGGTCTCGCCGTCGGGGGCGAAGCCACCCTCACGCGCGACCTGGAACAGCGGCTTCTCGCGGCTGCGCTCGCGGACCATGACGACGTCGTCCGGCTTGACGCGGAAGGACGGCTTGTCGACCTTCTGGCCGTTGACCTCGATGTGGCCGTGCACGACCATCTGGCGGGCCTGGTAGATGGTGCGGGCGATGCCCGAACGCAGAACCAGGGCGTCGAGACGACGCTCCAGCTCGATGACCAGGGCCTCACCGGTCTTGCCCTGCGTCTTGGCGGCACGCTCGTAGGCGCGGACGAGCTGGCGCTCGGACACGTCGTACTGCGCGCGCAGACGCTGCTTCTCGAGCAGACGGACCTTGTAGTCCGAGTTCTGCTTGCGCCCACGGCCGTGCTCGCCCGGCGGGTAGGGGCGGGCCTCGAAGTACTTGACGGCCTTCGGGGTCAGCGCGATGCCAAGAGCACGCGACTTCTTGACCTTGGGGCGGGACTGGTTCGGCATGAACCAACCTCTCTGTTCAATGTGAATTCGGCTTCACCAGTGGTTAGGGGAGGTCGCATCCGCAGCCTGGGAAACCTCTTGAGCCGCCATGGGCTCTCGAGGCAGCCGCTCCCTGGTCTGGGCACTATGTGCAGCACGCGAGTGGCCCACCGACCGATTCCCGGGGCTCCGGGATGGTGGTGGGCTGCCCGCGACACCTTCGACGGTGCGCGACGCTCCTGGATCCCCGTGCCTTGCGGCGGTGGGGTTCCGGCTGGATGTCCCGTTCTGGTGGTGCCGGTACGGGACCGGGCACGGGACGCAGCACTCTGACCGAGTTTACCGTACTCGGATCGCGGGCCGGTCCTCGGGTCAGCTCTCGGGCTGCTCGCCCTTGAGCCGGGCGCGGACCCGCGCGACCACGTCGGCGTACCGCGCCTCGGCGCCGTACCGCGTCGGCTGGTAGTAGCGCTTGCCCTCGATGGTGTCCGGGGCGTACTGCTGGGCGGCGATGCCGCCGGGGACGTCGTGGGGATACACGTAACCCTGCGCGTGGCCGAGCTTGGCGGCGCCCTTGTAGTGGCCGTCGCGCAGGTGGGGCGGGACGGGGCCGGCGAGGCCGCCGCGGACGTCGGCCTGGGCCTGCTGGATGGCGATCGTCGCGGCGTTCGACTTGGGGGCCAGGGCGAGGGCGATCGTGGCGTGGCTGAGGGTGAGCGCGGCCTCCGGGAAGCCGATCATGGCGACGGCCTGGGCGGCGGCGACCGCGGTGGGCAGGGCGGTCGGATCGGCGAGGCCGATGTCCTCGCTGGCGGAGATCATCAGGCGCCGCGCGATGAAGCGGGGGTCCTCGCCCGCCTCGATCATGCGGGCCAGATAGTGCAGGGCCGCGTCGACGTCCGAGCCGCGGATGGACTTGATGAGGGCGCTCGCCACGTCGTAGTGCTGGTCGCCGTCGCGGTCGTACTTCACCGCGGCCCGGTCGACGGACTCCTCCAGGGTCTGGAGGGTGAGCTCCCGCTCCCCCTTGGCGAGGGCCGAGCCGGCGCCCGCCTCCAGGGCGGTGAGCGCGCGCCGGGCGTCGCCGCCCGCGATCCGCAGCAGGTGCTCCTCGGCGTCCTCGGGCAGCTCGACGGCGCCGCCGAGGCCGCGCTCGTCGGTGACGGCCCGGCGCAGCAGGTCGCGCAGGTCGTCGTCGGTGAGCGGTTCGAGGGTGAGGAGCAGGGAGCGGGAGAGGAGCGGCGAGATGATCGAGAAGTACGGGTTCTCGGTGGTCGCCGCGATCAGCGTCACCCAGCGGTTCTCGACGGCGGGCAGGAGGGAGTCCTGCTGGGCCTTGCTGAAGCGGTGGATCTCGTCGAGGAAGAGGACGGTCTCCTTGCCGTGGCCGCCCATGGCCCTGCGGGCGCCGTCGATGACCGCGCGCACTTCCTTGACGCCCGCGGTGATCGCGGACAGCTCCACGAAGCGCTTGTTCGTCGCCTTGGAGACGACGTACGCGAGGGTCGTCTTGCCGATGCCGGGCGGCCCCCAGAGGAGGACCGAGGACGGGCCGGCCGGGCCGCCACCGCCCTCGCCGACGAGGCGGCGCAGGGGCGAGCCCGGCTTCAGCAGATGCTGCTGGCCGACGACTTCGTCGAGCGTACGGGGGCGCATCCGGACGGCCAGGGGGCTGCTGGACGGATCCTTCTCCTGGCGGTCTTCGGCTGCGGCGGTGAACAGGTCGGGCTCCACGTCCAGAACCCTATGTCACCCCACTGACAATCCCTCCGGGCGCGGTTCAGGCCCAGAGGTCGGCGCCCCAGCGCGTCAGGATCAGCATCGCGATGATGCCGACGTGCATCACGGGCAGCGCCCAGGTGAAGTCCTCCAGGAAGCTCCTGGCCCAGCGTGGCGCGGGCAGGAATCCGTGGCGGACGTTGAACGACGTGACGTACCAGAACATCAGGAGGGTGGCGACCCAGGCCAGGCAGCACCACAGGCACAGCGCGTTGATGTGGTACAGCGACTGGATCATCAGCCAGGTGCAGAACCCGACCCCGAAGAGGGTGCCCGCGTTGAACGTCAGCCAGTACCAGCCCGGGAAGCGCGCCCCGGCGAGCAGGCTCATGCCGACGCCGATGACGATGGCGTAGGTGACCAGGCCGAGCATCGGGTTCGGGAAGCCGAAGACCGTCGCCTGCTCGCTCTTCATGATGCTGCCGCAGGACACGATGGGGTTGATGCTGCACCCCGGCTGGAAGTTCGGGTTCTTCAGGAGTTCCAGCTTGTCGAGGGTGATGATCCAGGAGGCGAGCAGACCGGCCGCGCCCGTGATCACCAGCAGCAGCGCGAGCCCACGGCTTCCGCCGACGGCACCTGGGGCGTCCGCCCGCTCCCCGTGGTCCGAGTCGTGAGCCTGCGCCGAGATCGTTTTGGTCATCACGCCGTTCCGTCGCTTGAGGGGCCTGTGGGCACGCACATTGTGCCGCATGTACCTGTGTGTCCACCGGCCGTTGGACACACAGGCCCGAGGAGCTGCGAGGAGCCCGGTCTACGCGAGCCTGTCCTTCAGGACGGCGACGATCTCGTCCGTCGCGACCGCCTCCTGCTCGCCGGACTCCATGTCCTTGAGCTGGACGACGCCCTCGGCGAGGTCCCGCTCACCGGCGACGACGGTGAACCGCGCGCCGCTGCGGTTGGCGTTCTTCATCGCGCCCTTGAGGCCCTTCCCGCCGTACGAGAAGTCCGCCGCCACCCCGGCCTTGCGCAGCTCCGTCACCTTGGCGAAGAGCACGCGGCGCGCCTCGTCGCCGAGCGGGACCGCGAAGACGCTGGTGGACGAGGGCAGTTCCAGCTCGACGCCCTCCGCCTCCAGGGCGAGCACCGTGCGGTCCACGCCGAGCGCCCAGCCGACCGAGGGCAGCGAGGGGCCGCCGATCATCTCGGACAGGCCGTCGTAGCGCCCGCCGCCGCCGACCGCGGACTGCGAGCCGAGGCCGTCGTGGACGAACTCGAAGGTGGTACGGGTGTAGTAGTCCAGGCCGCGGACCAGCTTCTCGTCGTCCTCGAAGGCGACGCCGGCCGCCGTGATCAGCTCACGGACCTCCTCGTGGTACGCCTTGCACGCGTCGCACAGGTGGTCGCGCAGCGAGGGCGCGCCCACCAGCTGCTTCTGGACCTCGGCGCGCTTGTCGTCCAGGACGCGGAGCGGGTTGATGTCGATACGTCGACGTGTCTCCTCGTCCAGGTCCAGGCCGCGCAGGAAGTCCTGGAGCGCGGCGCGGTAGACGGGGCGGCACTCCTTGTCGCCCAGCGAGTTGAGCAGGATGCGGAAGTTCCGCAGTCCGAGGGTGCGGTAGGCCTGGTCGGCCAGGATGATGAGCTCGGCGTCGACCGCCGGGTCCTCGACGCCGATCGCCTCGGCGCCCACCTGCGAGAAGTGCCGGTAGCGGCCCTTCTGGGGGCGCTCGTAGCGGTAGTAGGAGCCGGAGTACCAGAGCTTGACCGGGAGGTTGCCCGCCTTGTGGAGGTTGCCCTCCAGGGCCGCGCGGAGCACGGACGCGGTGCCTTCGGGGCGCAGCGCGAGCTGGTCGCCGCCCTTGGTGGTGAAGGCGTACATCTCCTTGGTGACGATGTCGGTGGACTCGCCGACCCCGCGCGCGAACAGCTCGACGGCTTCGAACCCGGGCGTCTCGATGTAGCCGTAGCCGGAGTTGCGCAGCGGGGCCGCGATCGCCTCGCGCACCGCGAGGAACTTCGCGGAGTCGGGCGGCAGCAGGTCGTAGGTGCCCTTGGGGGCCTTGAAGGTGCTCACGGAATTTCTCTCGTCACATTCCTCGTCGCGGGGCGGACGTGGGGTCCGCGCCCAGGCCGGAGGCCACCTGCCGCAAGTACGGGTTGGTGGCGCGCTCCTGGCCGATGGATGTCTGGGGGCCGTGGCCGGACAGCACCACGGTGGAGTCGTCGAGCGGCAGGCACACGCGGGCCAGCGACTGGAGGATCTCGGTGTGGCTGCCGCCGGGCAGGTCGGTGCGTCCGATGGAGCCGGCGAAGAGCAGATCGCCCGAGAAGAAGACCGAGGGGATCTCGGCCGTCTCGGGCATCCGGAAGGTCACCGACCCCTTCGTATGGCCCGGCGCGTGCGCGACGGAGAAGTCGAGGCCCGCCAGCTTCAGCCCGGCGCCGTCGGCCAGCTCCCGCATGTCGTCCGGCTCCCCCACGGTCAGCTCGCCCATGAGCGGCATCCCGATGGAGCGGCCGAGCGCCTTCTCGGGGTCGCTCATCATGTACCGGTCGGCCGGGTGGATCCACGCGGGCACGTCGTGCGCTCCGCACACCGGGACGACGGAGGCGACGTGGTCGATGTGGCCGTGGGTGAGGATGACGGCGACGGGCTTGAGCCGATGCTTCTTGAGTGCGTCCTCGACTCCCTGGGCGGCCTGATGGCCCGGGTCGATGATCACGCACTCCTCGCCTGCGGCGGGGGCGACCAGGTAGCAGTTGGTGCCCCAGGCCCCGGCGGGGAACCCGGCAATGAGCACGATCGTCCTTCATTCGTCGTCCGGCGGGAGGGGCCGCAGCCCCCGGAACGGGAGAATGCGGCAGATCAGAGCCTACCGGCGCTGCCGATCCCACAGGTAACCCATATACGGTACGGGGCACATTCAGGCGGTCCCGCGAAAGGGCGGCCGCGCTCTTGGGGACCGGGAGACCGGAGAACCGGAAAAGGGGAGAGAACCCGGTGGTCAGCAACGATCAGCGGCGGCGGCAGCTCGCCCGGGAGAAGTTCGAGCGTCAGCAGCAGCGGCGGGAGGCCGCGCGGCGCAGGGCGCGCCTGCGCAACGGCGTGATCGCGGGGGCGCTCGCGGTGGCGGTGGCGGGCGGCGCCGTGTCGTACGCGGCGGGCGCCTTCGACGGCGACGGCGCGACGAAGGACGACGCGGCCGCGCAGCCCACCAGGACGCCGAAGGACCCGTGCGCGAGGGCGGCTCCCGGCAAGGTGAAGCCGCTGAGCTTCAAGAAGGAGCCGGCGCTCACGGTCGACAGGTCCGCCGACTACACGATGGACCTGAAGACGACGTGCGGTGACATCAGCCTCGACCTCGACGCGGCGAAGGCCCCGCACACGGTCAACTCGTTCGAGTTCCTGGTGAACAAGGGCTACCTGGACCACACCAAGTGCCACCGCCTCACCACCGGCGGCATCTACGTCTTGCAGTGCGGCGACCCGAAGGGCACCGGCAGGGGCGGCCCCGGCTACTCCATCCCGGACGAGAACCTCAAGGACAAGCGCCTGAAGGGGAACGTCTATCCGGCCGGCACGGTCGCCATGGCGAACCAGTACAACGCCCGGGAGAAGAAGGGCCGCGACACCGGCGGCAGCCAGTTCTTCCTCGTCTACCAGGACAGTCAGCTCCCGCCCGACTACACACCGTTCGGGACCATTTCCGATTCCGGGATGAAGGTGCTGAAGAAGATCGCCGCCGCCGGGGAGAGCTCCGGGCAGGGCGACGGCGCCCCGAACGCGACCGTCGTCATCGACAAGGCGACCGTCACCAAATCCTGAGTCCGCCGGGCAAACTTCGGTCGTGCGGGATGCGGACAGCCGCCCCGCGGTCGCCTATGTTGGCGGTGACGAAACTGTGGACGATGCCGGGGGCCCGACGGCCCTGCGCAGGCATCATGTGGAGGAGGCGCTGTGAGCAGCGACCCGTGGGGCCGCGTCGACGAGACGGGGACCGTGTACGTGCGTACGGCCGACGGCGGCGAGCGAGTGGTCGGTTCGTGGCAGGCAGGATCTCCTGACGAGGCCCTCGCCTACTTCGAGCGCAAGTACGACGGTCTGGTCGTCGAGATCGGACTTCTCGAGCGCCGGGTGAAGACGACCGACCTGTCGGCCAAGGACGCGATGACCGCCATCGACCATCTGCGCCAGCAGGTCGACGAGGCGCACGCGGTCGGCGATCTGGACGCCCTGAGCAAGCGGCTCGACAAGCTGGTGGAGACCGTCGAGGCCCGCCGTGAGGAGCGCAAGGCCCAGAAGGCCAAGCAGTCCGACGAGGCGCGGCACGCCAAGGAGGCCCTGGTCGTCGAGGCCGAGGAGCTGGCCCGGAGCGAGCAGTGGCGGTCGGCCGGTGAGCGGCTGCGGGCCCTGGTGGACACCTGGAAGGGGCTGCCGCGGCTCGACCGCAAGTCGGACGACGAGCTGTGGCACCGCTTCTCGCACGCCCGCTCGGCGTTCTCCAAGCGCCGCAAGGCGCACTTCGCGTCGCTCGACGCGCAGCGCGAGGAGGCCCGCAAGGCCAAGGAGAAGCTGGTCGCCGAGGCCGAGGCGCTGTCGAGCTCGACGGACTGGGGTCCGACGGCCGCGCGGTACCGCGAGCTGATGACCGACTGGAAGGCCGCGGGCCGCGCCCAGCGCGAGCACGAGGACGACCTGTGGAACCGCTTCCGCGGCGCCCAGGACGTGTTCTTCGCGGCGCGCAGCGCGGTCTTCGCCGAGCGGGACGCCGAGCAGTCGGAGAACCTGAAGCTCAAGGAGGAGCTGGCCGAGGAGGCCGAGAAGCTCGTCCCGGTGACGGACCTGAAGGCGGCCCGCGCCGCGTTCCGCGCGATCAACGAACGCTGGGAGGCCATCGGCCACGTCCCGCGCGACGCCCGGCCCAAGGTCGAGGGTCGTATGCAGGCCGTGGAGCGGGCGCTCCAGGAGTCCGAGGAAGCCGAGTGGCGCCGCACGAACCCGGAGGCACGCGCGCGTGCCGAGGGTCTCACCGGCCAGCTCCAGGCGGCCGTGGACAAGCTGCGGGGCCAGATCGAGACGGCGCGCGCCGCGGGCAACAACGCCAAGGCCGACAAGCTCCAGAAGGAGCTGGACGGCCGTCAGGCGCTGCTCGACCAGGCCCTGAAGGGGCTGCACGAGTTCGGCGGCTGACAGCCTTGACGGCACATGGGTCCGCCCCCGGCGCTGCTGCGCCGGGGGCGGACCCATGTGTGACTGGAGTCAGGGCCTGCGCGCCGAGGTCACCCGGTACACGTCGTACACGCCCTCGACTCCCCTGACGGCCTTGAGCACGTGTCCCAGGTGCTTGGGGTCGCCCATCTCGAAGGTGAAGCGGGAGGTGGCGACGCGGTCGCGGGAGGTCTGCACGGCCGCCGAGAGGATGTTCACGTGCTGGTCCGAGAGGATGCGCGTGACATCCGACAGGAGCCGGGAACGGTCCAGGGCCTCGACCTGGATGGCGACCAGGAAGACCGAGGACTGGGTCGGCGCCCATTCGACCTCGAGGATCCGCTCGGGCTCGCGGGAGAGCGAGTCGACGTTCACGCAGTCGCTGCGGTGGACCGAGACGCCGCTGCCGCGCGTGACGAAGCCGATGATCGGGTCGCCGGGGACGGGCGTACAGCAGCGGGCCAGCTTGACCCACACGTCCTCGACGCCCTTGACCACGACGCCCGGGTCGGCGTTCGAGCGGCGCTTGCTGCGTCCGCGCGAGGGCGGGGCGCTCTCGGCGATGTCCTCGTTGGCGGCCTCCTCGCCGCCGAGGGCCTGGACGAGCTTCTGCACGACGGACTGCGCGGTGACGTGCCCCTCGCCGATCGCCGCGTACAGGGACGAGATGTCGGGGTAGCGCATCTCGTGGGCGAGGGTGACCAGGGAGTCGCCGGTCAGGATGCGCTGGATCGGCAGGTTCTGCTTGCGCATGGCCCGCGCGATGGCGTCCTTGCCCTGCTCGATGGCCTCGTCGCGGCGCTCCTTGGAGAACCACGCGCGGATCTTGTTGCGCGCCCGCGGCGACTTGACGAAGCCGAGCCAGTCACGGGACGGGCCGGCGCCCGCGGCCTTGGAGGTGAAGACCTCCACCAGGTCGCCGTTGTCCAGCGTCGATTCGAGCGGCACGAGGCGGCCGTTGACCCGCGCGCCTATGGTGCGGTGGCCGACCTCGGTGTGCACCGCGTAGGAGAAGTCGACGGGGGTGGCGCCCGCCGGGAGCGCTATGACGTCACCCTTCGGCGTGAACACGAAGACCTCGTTGCGCGACAGGTCGAAGCGCAGCGACTCCAGGAACTCGCTGGGGTCCTCGGTCTCCTTCTGCCAGTCCAGGAGCTGGCGCAGCCACGCCATGTCGTTGAGGTGGTCGTCCTTGCCGCCGGCCTTCCTCGGTACGTCGGTGCGCACCTTCGAGGCGCCGGCGACGGCCTCCTGCTTGTACTTCCAGTGCGCGGCGATGCCGTACTCGGCGCGGCGGTGCATGTCGAACGTGCGGATCTGCAGTTCGACGGGCTTGCCGTTGGGGCCGATGACCGTCGTGTGCAGCGACTGGTACATGTTGAACTTCGGCATCGCGATGTAGTCCTTGAACCGGCCGGGGACCGGGTTCCATCGCGCGTGGACGGTGCCGAGCGCCGCGTAGCAGTCGCGGACCGTGTCGACGAGGACACGGATGCCCACCAGGTCGTAGATCTCCGCGAAGTCACGGCCGCGGACGATCATCTTCTGGTAGACGCTGTAGTAGTGCTTCGGACGGCCGGTGACGGTGGCCTTGATGCGGGCGGCCCGCAGGTCGGCCTGGACCTCGTCGGTCACTATGGCGAGGTACTCGTCGCGCTTGGGGGCGCGCTCGGCGACCAGGCGGACGATCTCGTCGTACATCTTGGGATAGAGGATCGCGAAGGCGAGGTCCTCCAGCTCCCACTTGATGGTGTTCATGCCCAGGCGGTGGGCGAGCGGCGCGTAGATCTCCAGGGTCTCGCGCGCCTTCTTCTCCTGCTTCTCGCGCTTCAGATACCGCATGGTGCGCATGTTGTGCAGGCGGTCGGCGAGCTTGATGACCAGGACGCGGGGGTCCTTCGCCATGGCGACGACCATCTTGCGGACGGTCTCGGCCTGCGCGGCCTCGCCGAACTTGACCTTGTCGAGCTTGGTCACGCCGTCGACGAGCAGGGCCACCTGGTCGCCGAAGTCGCGGCGCAGGGTGTCCAGGCCGTACTCGGTGTCCTCGACGGTGTCGTGCAGGAGACCGGCCATCAGGGTGGCCGGGTCCATGCCGAGCTCGGCGAGGATGGTGGTCACGGCGAGCGGGTGCGTGATGTACGGGTCGCCGCTCTTGCGCTTCTGGCCGCGGTGCCAGCGCTCGGCGACCTGGTAGGCCCGCTCGATCTGGCGCAGCGTGGCCGTCTCGATCTTGGGGTCGTTGCTGCGCACTATCCGCAGCAGGGGCTCCAGGACCGGGTTGTACGGGTTCGAACGCTGCACGCCGAGCCGGGCGAGGCGGGCCCGTACGCGGTTGGAGGAGCCGGAGCGCGCGGGCGTGCCCGTGGCCGGACGGATCGCGGGAGCCGTCGGATGGTGGTCCGCGGGCGGCTTCGGGCGGGGCTGCTCGGCCGGCTTGCCGCCCCGGGAGACCTCTCCCTTGGCGCGCTGCGCGGTGGAGCCGCCCTGCCCGCCCTCTGCCTTCTTCGCGGGCGCGGCGGAGCCCGCCGAGGCCTGCTGGGCCTTCTGGGCGGCCTTGGCGGCGGTGAGTGGCTGGGACTCGTCTGGCAAGAGCGCTCCCTGTGCGCGATCGGGGTCCCCCGGACAGGCCCCGAAGTACCCATGGTATCGATCCTGGGGCTTCCGCTCGTCTGCGGCCGGTGGGACACCGCTGTACAGGAGAAACGCGCGGGACGGAACGTCGATTCCCGCCGAGCGTCCGACGACCGGCCGGGCCTGCGCCGCGCGTGTCGGCTCAGATGGTGATGAGCGCCTCCAGCGGCGCCCCGTCCAGAGCCTGGGCCAGCTTGCGCCGGCCCTCCAGGAAGCCCAGCTCCATGAGGACCGCGACACCGGCCACCTGCGCGCCCGAGCGCCGGATCAGCTCCAGCGAGGCGGCGGCGGTGCCGCCGGTCGCCAGGACGTCGTCGATGACCATGACGCGGTCGCCCGGGGCCAGGTCCTCGGCGTGCACCTCGATCTCGGCGCTGCCGTACTCCAGGTCGTAGCTCTGCTTGAGCGTGGCTCCGGGGAGCTTGCCCGCCTTGCGTACGGGAATGAAGCCGAGCCCGGCGCGGACCGCGACGGGGGCGCCGAGGATGAAGCCCCGGGCCTCCAGGCCGACGATCTTCGTGGCCCCGAACCGCACGCTGAGATCGGCGAGCACCCCGGTGAGCGCCCCGAAGGCGACCGGGTCCGCCAGAAGCGGGGTGATGTCCTTGAACACCACTCCGGGCTTCGGATAGTCGGGGACGTCTCGGATGCGGCTGAGCAGAAGCTCCTGCGCGGGGGTCATCTGCCCACCTCACTGCTGATGATGATCGAACGCCCGGTCGGGGCGGCGAATCACTCTAGCAACAACCGGATGCCGCGGTTGACCGGAGCTGACCACCGGTGCTGTCGACCAGCAAATCTCAGGCTTTGCTCAAGTGATTGGGGCCGTGAGGCGACTCCGTGGCAAGATCATTTGCGACCGCCCTCTTTCGAGGGCCAAAACGGAGGAACAGTGCACATTTCTCGCAAGATCGCCACTGGGGCCGTCCCCCTCGTGGCCATGGCCGCCCTCGCCACGGCGGCGTCTCCCGCGGGCGCCGCCACCGCGGGGACCCCCAAGAGCGAGTCGGTCACGACCAAGATCAGCTGCAACGGCTGGCAGAACGCGGGCGGAATCGCCGGTCGCTGGACCAAGTCGAAGGACCCGTGCTCGACGTGGGGCCACAAGGGCATGAAGGTCCGCTACCGCTGGGCGGCCGAGCGCGGCACGCCCTGCATCAAGGTCAAGGGCTTCAAGTGGAGCAAGACGAAGAAGAACTACGTGGCGAAGTGGTACAACGCGGGCTGCGGCAAGAGCGGGTTCATCAAGAACGTGCCCTGGGGAAACGTCGCGGCACACCCTGAGATCAAGATCAAGGGCTTCTCGCTCCTCAAGTGGCAGTAACCCTCATCAGCTCCTGAGCCGAGACAAGCGATCGGGCCCCGCTCCTGTGCAGGAGCGGGGCCCGATCGCTTGTCATGTTCTGTCCGGCTGATTCCGCCCGGGTCAGCGGCGCTTCCCCGTCGGGCGGCCACGGCCGCGGTTCCGGGGCTGCTGCGTACGACGCTGGCTGCCGACCACTCCGGCAGCCGCCGGGACGTCCTGCGGCTCGTCGCCGTCGTCAGCCAGGGTTTCCTCGGTCTCCAGCGACTCCCCCTTGGCCGCGGCGGCCGCGCGCTTGGCGAGCACCCGCTTCTTCAGGGCCTTCATCGCCGGCTCACGCTCCTTGAGGTCGGCGACCAGCGGAGTGGCGATGAAGATCGAGGAGTACGCGCCGGCCGCGAGGCCCACGAAGAGCGACAGCGAGATGTCGTTCAGCATGCCCGCGCCGAGCGCACCGCCACCGATGAAGAGGAGACCCGCCACCGGAAGGAGCGCGACCACGGTGGTGTTGATGGAGCGCACCAGGGTGCTGTTGATCGACCGGTTGGCGATCTCGCTGTAGGTGAACTTCGTCTGCTTGGCGGCGTCCTTGCCCTGTTCCTTGAGCGAGTCGAAGACGACGACCGTGTCGTAGAGCGAGTAGCCGAGGATCGTCAGCAGACCGATCACGGTGCCGGGGGTGACCTCGAAGCCGACCAGGGAGTAGATGCCGACCGTGATGGTGATGTCGTGGATCAGCGCGACCAGCGCGGCGGCAGCCATCCGCCACTCGAAGGCGATCGCCAGGTAGAGCACGCACAGGACGAGGAAGACACCGAGGCCGGTCCACGCCTTGTTGGCGATCTGCTCACCCCAGCTCGGGCCGACCAGGTCCGCGTTGATGTCCTTGGCCGGGACGCCGAGGTCCTTGGCGAGGTCTTCCTTGATCTGGTCGGACTTCGCCGTGTCCACGCCCGAGATCTGGACGCGCATCGTGTCGTTGCCGAGCTTCTGGACGATGGCCTGGTGTCCGGAGGTCTTCTCCGCCGACTCCTGGGCCTGTTCGACCGAGGCGGTGGTCTTCGGTGTGGTGAAGACCGCGCCGCCCTTGAACTCGATGCCCATGTTGAGGCCTTGGACGGCCAGGGCGACGATCGCCGTGATGGTGATCAGGACAGAGACGCCGTACCAGATCTTCCGCTTGCCGATGAAGTCGTAGCCGACTTCGCCGTGGAAGAGCTGGGCGCCGAGGTTGCCGAGCTTCGACATCTCACGCCTCCTTCGGGTCTACGGTGCCGGCGGAACCAGGGGTGCGGCGGGTGCCGCGCAGCGGAGGCTTGACGCCGAGCCGCGTCGGGTCGATCCCGGACCACTTGTGGCCACTCGCGAAGAACTTCTTCCGGGCCATGATCGTCATCAGCGGCTTGGTGAAGAAGAAGACCACGACGACGTCGAGCAGAGTGGTCAGGCCCAGCGTGAAGGCGAAGCCCTGCACCTTGCCGACCGTGACGATGTACAGCACAGCGGCGGCGAGGAAGGACACGAAGTCGGAGACCAGGATGGTGCGCCGGGCACGCGGCCAGGCCCGCTCGACGGCGGGGCGCAGCGTGCGGCCCTCCCGGATCTCGTCCCTTATGCGCTCGAAGTACACGATGAACGAGTCCGCGGTGATACCGATCGCGACGATCGCACCGCATACCGCCGGCAGGTTCAGCGCGAAGCCGATGGCCGGGCCGAGCAGGGTCATGATCGTGTACGTGAGGACACCGGAGGCGACGAGGCTCAGCAGGGCGATGAAGGCCAGGCCGCGGTAGTACGCCACGAGGTAGATGACGACCAGCGCGAGTCCGATGGCACCGGCGATCAGACCGGCGTGCAACTGCTCGCCGCCGAGCGCCGCGGTCACGGTCGTGACGCTGTCCTCGTGGAAGGTGAGAGGCAGGGCTCCGTAGGACAGCATGTTCGCCAGTTCCTTGGCCGACTCCTGGTTGAAGTCGCCGCTGATCTCGGCGTTGGAGCTCAGCTGTGAGCTCACGCGCGGGGCCGAGACGACGTCCCCGTCCAGCACGATCGCGAACTGGTTCTGCGGCTCGGCCTGCTTCATGAGCTTGCCGGTGGTCGCGGCGAACTTCTTGGAGCCTTCCTTGCTGAAGTCCATCGTGACGATCCAGATGCCGCGCTCGGGGTCGAGCACGGCCTTGGCGTCCTTGACGTCCTTGCCCTCGACCTCGGCCGGGCCGAGGATGTACTTCTCCCACTGGCCGGCGCTGTTCTTGCCGCAGGCCACCATCGGGTCGCTCGGCTTGACGCCTTCGGTCGCCTTGACGCGGCTGCTCTGCTTGGTGCAGTCCAGCGCGGTGAACTTCTCCTGGAGAGCCTTGGTCGCCGCGTCCCCCGTGGGGTTCGGCGCCGGGGACGCGTCGTCCTTGGGCTTGTCCGAACCCTTGGGCGAGGGAGTCGGGTCGGCCTTCAGGGCGTCGGAGACCGCTCGGCCCTGGGGGCTCTTGGTCGCCTCGGGCTCGGACGCCGTGTCCTTGCCGTCCTCGCCCTTGTCGCCCTTGCCCTTGTCGCCCTTGTCGGTCGCCTTGGGCGATTCGGAGGCCGTAGGGCTGCCGGAAGCATCGGGAGTGGGCGTGCCGGCCGCCAACGTCATCACCGGACGGAAGTAGAGCTGCGCGGTCGTGCCGACCTGCTCGCGCGCCTGCTTCTGGTTCGTCCCCTTGGGGATGTTGACGATGATGTTGCGGTCGCCCTGGGTCTGGACCTCGGCCTCGGAGACACCAAGACCGTTGACGCGGCGCTCGATGATGCCCACGGCCGTGTCCATGTTGGTCTTGTTGACCGCGTTGGGCTTGCCGGGCTCACTCTTGGCACCGAGCGTGATGCTCGTACCACCGGCGAGGTCGATGCCCAGCCGCGGGGTGGTGTGCCCGGAGAGGAACATTCCCCCGGTGAGCGCCACCATGGCGATCAGGATGAGGGCCAGGGCACGGCCCGGTTTCCCCTGGCCGCTCTGCCTCCGGCCCTTCTTCGGTGCTGCCACCTTCTCGTTTCTCCCTGTCCAACCGCCCGGAACCGACTACGTGCCGTGGACGGCCATGAAGTGGTGTCGAGATTCGGCGCGAAATGCACGTGATCCGGGGCCCGTGGCGCGCGAGCGGCGCGCCCCCACGGGCCCCGGTCGTGACTACTTCGCGTCGGACTCGCCGTCGGTCTTCTTCGGCTGCGCGTCGTCGGCCTCGGCGGCCGCGTCCTTCTTGCCGAGGTCGATGCGCGAGTCGTCGGAAGCGCCGGCGGGCTCAGCGGTCTCGGCGGGCTCGGTCAGGGAGGAGGCGTCGTCCGGAACGACGGGGGTGTCCTCGTTCAGGTCGTCCTCGGTGCCGTGCACGATGCGGTTGTACTCGTCGTCGGCCAGGACGGCGCCGATCGCGTTCTTCGCGTAAACCGCGTGGACACCGGGGGCCACCTCAAGGAGGACGGCGTCGTCGTGGACCTCCTTGACGGTGGCGTACATGCCCCCGATCGTGCGGATGCCGGTGCCGGGCTGCATCTCGTTACGCATCTGCGCGGCGGCCTGCTGCTTCTTCTTCGCAGACCGGGTCATCAGGAACATGGCCCCGATGAGCACGATGAACGGGAGGAGGGTCACGATATTCACGGGACGGAGTTTCCTTCGCACGACCGCGCGGGTAAGCGGCCTGATGGATGGGGGTGGGCACGCCGCCCGCAAAGGCGGCGTCGGCGGAGTCTAAGCGAGTCCGCGCCTAAGGAACAACGCTCAGCATGGCACCGCGGTTCCTGACCAGGCGACTATCCGCGCCGTTCTGTCGTCCGTGGGGGCGGTCGCGTCGCCGTCACGCCCCGAACAGATCCTGTTGTCCGGCTCCGCCCGCTTTCTGCGGGGGTGTCAGCCCCAGGTGCGACCATGCCGCGGGGGTCGCGACGCGTCCGCGCGGTGTGCGGGCGAGCAGACCCTCGCGTACGAGGAAGGGCTCGGCGACCTCCTCGACGGTCTCGCGCTCCTCCCCCACGGCGACCGCCAGGGTCGACAGGCCCACCGGGCCGCCGCCGAACAGCTTGAGCAGGGCCTCAAGGACGGCGCGGTCGAGGCGGTCGAGACCGCGTCCGTCGACCTCGTAGACCTTGAGGGCCGCGCCCGCGATCTCGCGGTCGATCCGGCCGTCGGCCTTGACCTGGGCGTAGTCCCGCACGCGGCGCAGCAGGCGGTTGGCGATACGGGGCGTGCCGCGCGAGCGGCCCGCGATCTCGGCGGCGCCGGCCGGGTCGATCTCCACGTCGAGCAGCTGGGCGGAGCGGTGGACGACGCGCTCCAGCTCCGCGGGTTCGTAGAACTCCATGTGCCCGGTGAAGCCGAAGCGGTCGCGCAGCGGCGGGGGCAGCAGGCCCGCGCGCGTGGTGGCGCCGACCAGGGTGAACGGCGGCAGTTCGAGCGGGATGGCGGTGGCGCCGGGCCCCTTGCCGACGATCACGTCGACGCGGAAGTCCTCCATCGCCATGTAGAGCATCTCCTCGGCGGGCCGCGACATGCGGTGGATCTCGTCGAGGAAGAGGACCTCGCCCTCCTGGAGGGAGGAGAGGATCGCGGCGAGGTCGCCCGCGTGTTGGATGGCGGGGCCGCTGGTGATGCGGATCGGGGCGCCCATCTCGGCGGCGATGATCATGGAGAGGGTGGTCTTGCCGAGGCCGGGGGCGCCGGAGAGCAGCACGTGGTCGGCGGTGGCGCCGCGCGCGCGGGCGGCCCGCAGGACGAGGTCGAGCTGCTCGCGGACCTTCTCCTGGCCGACGAACTCGCCCAGGTCCTTGGGGCGCAGGGCGGCCTCGACGGCCTGGTCCTCGCCGTCGGCGGACGCACCGACCAGCCGCTCGGCCGCGGCGGCAGCGTCGTCGGTGGTGTCGTCCCAGTTCATGCGGTGTGCCTCGCGATGCGGTTCGGGGGTCGGAGGGCCGGCGCGGGAGCGCTCAGCGGGTGCGGTTCAGGGTCTGGAGCGCGGCCTTGAGGAGCTGGCCCACCTGCGGCGTGCCCTCGGCGGCCTCGGCCTGCGGGGTGACGGCGGTGACGGCCTCGTCGGCCTCCCGCGTGGCATACCCGAGGCCGATGAGCGCGGCGTGCAGCTGCTCGCGCCAGCCGGAGGTGACGGCCCTGCCGACGGCGGGGGCGCCGGTGCCGAGCGGTTCGCCGAGGCGGTCCTTGTACTCCAGGAGCAGTTTCTGGGCGCCCTTCTTGCCGATGCCGGGCACGGCGGTCAGCGCCTTCTCGTCGCCGGTGGAGACCGCGCGGCGCAGGGCGTCGGGGCTGTGGACGGCGAGCATGGCCTGGGCCAGGCGCGGGCCGACGCCGCTCGCGGTCTGGAGCAGCTCGAAGGTCTGCCGCTCGTCGTCGTCCGCGAAGCCGTACAGCGTCAGGGAGTCCTCGCGTACGACCAGGGAGGTGGCGAGCTTGGCGTGCTGGCCGACGCGGAGCGTGGAGAGGGTGTTCGGCGTGCACTGGACGGCCATGCCGATGCCGCCGACCTCGACCACCGCGGTATCGGGGGCAAGGGCGGCGACGGGGCCGCTGACGAAGGCGATCATGCGGTACGGCCTTTCTGTGCTGCTGCGGGGGACGGCGTCCCGGCGTGCCGGGGGGCGGCCTGCTGGAGGCGGTTGCGGGCGACGGCCTGCTGGAGGCGGTTCTGCGCGGGGGCGCGCCAGATGTGGCAGATGGCGAGGGCCAGGGCATCGGCGGCGTCGGCGGGCTTGGGCGGTGCGTCGAGCCGCAGCAGCCTTGTCACCATGGCGCCCACCTGGGCCTTGTCGGCGCGGCCGCTGCCGGTGACGGCGGCCTTGACCTCGCTGGGGGTGTGCAGGACGACGGGGATGCCGCGGCGCGAGGCACAGAGCATGGCGACGGCGCTGGCCTGGGCCGTGCCCATGACCGTGCGGACGTTGTGCTGGCTGAAGACCCGCTCCACGGCGAGGACTTCGGGCCTGTGCTCGTCGAGCCACTGCTCGATGCCCCGCTCGATGGCGACGAGGCGGTGGCCCAACTCCGCGTCCGCCGGGGTGCGTACGACGCCGACGCCGCGCATGGTCAGAGGGCGTCCGGCGATGCCTTCGACGACGCCGACACCGCACCGGGTCAGCCCCGGGTCCACGCCCAGCACCCTCACCACAGCCCCCCACTTCTTCGCTCACCTGTTTGTGCAGGCTATCGGCTCGCACCGACAACGCGACGGGCCGACGGGGGCGTGTCCCCCGTCGGCCCGTCGGCGCAGGCGTGCCGGCCCGTCAGCGAAGCCGCGGCTCAGGCGTCGACCTTGGCCATGACCTCGTCGGAGACGTCGAAGTTGGCGAAGACGTTCTGCACGTCGTCGCTGTCCTCCAGGGCGTCGATCAGCTTGAAGATCTTCCGGGCGCCCTCCTCGTCCAGTTCGACCTGCATGGTCGGGACGAAGTTGGCGTCGGCCGAGTCGTAGTCGATGCCGGCCTCCTGGAGCGCGGTGCGGACCGCGACCAGGTCGGTGGCCTCGCTGAGCACCTCGAAGGTCTCGCCGAGGTCGTTGACCTCTTCTGCACCGGCGTCCAGGACGGCGCCGAGGACGTCGTCCTCGGACAGCCCGGCCTCGCCCTTGGGGACGATCACGACGCCCTTGCGGTGGAAGAGGTACGAGACGGAGCCCGGGTCGGCCATCGAGCCGCCGTTGCGCGTCATGGCGACGCGGACGTCGGACGCGGCGCGGTTGCGGTTGTCGGTGAGGCACTCGATGAGCACCGCGACACCGTTCGGGCCGTAGCCCTCGTACATGATCGTCTCGTAGTCGGCGCCGCCGGCTTCGAGGCCGGCGCCGCGCTTGACCGCGGAGTCGATGTTCTTGTTCGGGACCGAGCTCTTCTTGGCCTTCTGGATGGCGTCGAACAGGGTCGGGTTACCGGCCGGGTCGGCGCCGCCCGTACGGGCCGCGACCTCGATGTTCTTGATCATCTTCGCGAAGAGCTTGCCGCGCTTGGCGTCGATCACGGCCTTCTTGTGCTTCGTCGTAGCCCATTTAGAGTGGCCGGACATCTGCCTGTCTCCTTCGCGTTACCCAACCTGTACGAACTCCCGGGTCCTGCGGGCCCGGGAGATACCCCGGGAGATCCTACAAGGAACCCGCGCGCGGGTTACCCCGCGCCATCTCCACGAACAGAGCGTGGACCCGGTGGTCACCCGTCAGCTCGGGGTGGAAGGACGTGGCGAGGGCGTTGCCCTGGCGCACGGCGACGATGTGGCCCTCGTGCTCGGCGAGCACCTCCACCTCGGCGCCGACCGACTCCACCCAGGGAGCGCGGATGAAGACGCCCTCCACGGGGGCGCCCTCGACGCCCCTGACGTCGACGGCCGCCTCGAACGACTCGTTCTGCCGTCCGAAGGCGTTGCGCCGCACGATCATGTCGATGCCGCCCACCGTCTCCTGGCCCGAGCGCGGGTCGAGGATCTTATCGGCGAGCATGATCATGCCCGCGCAGGTGCCGTAGACCGGCATGCCGTCGCGCACACGCGCGCGGAGGGGCTCCATGACGCCGAAGAGGGTGGCCAGCTTGGAGATGGTGGTGGACTCGCCGCCGGGGATGACCAGGCCGTCGACCTCGGCGAGCTCCTCGGGGCGCCGGACCGGCCTGGCCAGGGCGTCCGCCGAGGCCAGGGCGATCAGGTGCTCCCGTACGTCCCCCTGAAGGGCGAGGACGCCCACGACGGGAGTGGTCATCACCAGCCCCGGTTCGCGTAGCGCTCGGTCTCGGGCAGGGTGTCGCAGTTGATGCCGACCATGGCCTCGCCGAGGTTGCGGGAGGCGTCCGCGATGATCTTCGGGTCGTCGTAGAAGGTGGTGGCCTTCACGATGGCGGCGGCGCGCTTGGCCGGGTCGCCGGACTTGAAGATGCCGGAGCCGACGAAGACGCCCTCGGCGCCGAGCTGGCGCATCAGGGCGGCGTCGGCGGGGGTGGCGACGCCACCGGCGGAGAAGAGCACGACCGGCAGCTTGCCGAGCTCGGCGGTCTCCTTGACGAGCTCGTAGGGGGCGCGCAGCTCCTTGGCGGCGGCGTACAGCTCGTTGTTGTCGTAGCCGCGCAGCTTGGCTATCTCGTTCTTGATCTGGCGCAGGTGGCGGACGGCCTCGACCACGTTGCCGGTGCCGGCCTCGCCCTTGGAGCGGATCATGGCCGCGCCCTCGGCGATGCGGCGCAGGGCCTCGCCCAGGTTGGTGGCGCCGCACACGAACGGGGTCGTGAAGGCGAACTTGTCGCTGTGGTTGACCTCGTCGGCCGGGGTGAGGACCTCGGACTCGTCGATGTAGTCGACACCGAGGGACTGGAGGACCTGGGCCTCGACGAAGTGGCCGATGCGGGACTTGGCCATGACCGGGATGGAGACGGCCTCGATGATCTCTTCGATCATGTTCGGGTCGGACATCCGCGCGACGCCGCCGTCCTTGCGGATGTCGGCGGGCACCCGCTCCAGCGCCATGACGGCGACGGCGCCGGCGTCCTCGGCGATCTTCGCCTGCTCGGCGTTGACGACGTCCATGATCACGCCGCCCTTGAGCTGCTCGGCCATGCCGCGCTTCACGCGCGCGGTGCCGGTCTCGGGCGTCGGGTTGCTGCTGGAGGGGGTGCTGGACACGGAGTTGACCTCACTCGCTGAAGACTCGCTGAAGACTCGTCGAAGGCTCGTCGAAGACGGTTCCTTCATCTCCGAGGAAACGCCCGGGGACCAGGCCACAGCAAGGGCCAATGGCTGACCGGTGGCTCGTTTTTCGGCGACGGCCCTGGTCAGCGCCGCTCGGGTGGGCCTAGGCCGTGGCCCGGTCGGCCAGCGCCACCGGGGGCTCGTCGTCCATCTCGTACGCCATCGGGAAGGGCGCGTGGCCCGCGAGGCGGAACCAGCGGACCGTGCGGTGCCTGCGCAGGGCGCGGGCGGCGCGCACGGAGTCGTTGTGGAACCGCCGGGCCATCGGCACCCGGCGCACCGCCGCCGCCAGTTCGGTGGCCGCCTCGTCCCCGCCCGGCGCCTCGCGCACCGCCTCGACCTGCTGGCTCTCGCCGAAGATGGCCCGCAGCGCCTGGCTCAGCTCGCTCTCGGCGACCTCGCGCTGCTCCTCCTCCGCCTGCCGGGCCGCGTGTGCCGCCTCGTAGAGCACGATCGAGGCGGCGGGGTCGAGGACTCCGGAGGTGGCCAGCTCCTGGGCGACCGAGGCGCGGCGCAGGAGCTGGGCGTCGAGGGCGGCGCGGGACGCGTCGATGCGCGCGTGCAGCCGGTCCAGCCGCCCCGCTGTCCAGCTCAGGTAGAGGCCGATCGCGAAGAGGGCTGCCGCGATCCAGATCAATGTGGAGGTCACGGGCCTACACGCTAGTCCCCTCGGGGGGCCGGTCCGGCCGCCGGGCACCCCGAGGGTTCAGCGGGTCAGTCCCGGGCCAGCCCGAAGCGCGCCCGCAGGCCCGTGCGTTCGTCGGCCGCGACCGAGGCCGCGCCGTCCGCGACCGTCTCGTACACCGCGAGGATGTCCGCGCCGACGGTCGACCAGTCGAAGCGCCGCACGTGCGCGCTGCCACGCTCGCGCAGGCCCGCGCGGCGCTCGGGGTCGGCGAGGAGGCGCACCGCCGCCTTGGCGAGGGACTCCGCGTCCTCGTTGGCGAAGAGGTCGCCCGCCCCGCCCTGGTCGAGGACCTGGGCGAAGGCGTCCAGGTCGCTGGCGAGCACGGGCGCGCCCGCGGACATCGCCTCGACCAGGATGATCCCGAAGCTCTCGCCGCCGGTGTTCGGGGCGACGTACAGGTCGACGCTGCGCAGCAGCCGCGCCTTGTCCTCGTCGCTGACCATGCCGAGGAACTCCACGCGGGGACGCAGCTCGGCGGGGAGCGAGGCCACCGCCTCGTCCTCGTCGCCGCGCCCGGCGACCAGGAGGCGCGCGTCCGGCCGCTCGGCGAAGATCTGCGGCAGCGCCTTCATCAGGACCGGCAGGCCCTTGCGGGGCTCGTCGATGCGGCCGATGAAGCCGATCGTCTCCCCCTGCCACTCCGGCTTGGGCTCGGCCTCGGCGAAGAAGCCGACGTCGACGCCGTTCGGGATGACGACCGCGTCGCCGCCCAGGTGTTCGACGAGGGTGCGGCGCGCGTACTCGCTCACGGCGATGCGGGCGCTGATCTTCTCCAGGGCGGGCTGGAGGATCGGGTACGCGGCGATCATGGCCCGGGAGCGCGGGTTGGACGTGTGGAACGTCGCGACGATCGGGCCCTGCGCGGCCCAGCAGGCGAGCAGCCCCAGTGACGGCGAGGTCGGCTCGTGGATGTGGATGACGTCGAACGTGCCGTCGTGCAGCCAGCGTCGCACCCGCGCGGCCGAGAGGAAGCCGAAGTTGAGCCGCGCCACCGAGCCGTTGTACGGCACGGGGACGGCGCGGCCCGCCGAGACGACGTACGGCGGCAGCGGGGTCTCGTCGTCGGCCGGGGCCAGGACGGACACCTCGTGGCCGAGCCCGATGAGGTGCTCCGCCAGGTCGCGGATGTGGAACTGGACGCCGCCCGGCACGTCCCACGAGTACGGGCAGACGATGCCGATCCTCACGCGGCCTCCCCCGCCGCGGAGCCGTCCGCAGGGGGCTCCAGGTCGGCGAGCCACAGTCGCTGGAGCATGTGCCAGTCCTCCGGGTGGTCGGCGATACCGGTGGCGAAGGCATCGGCCAGCGCCTGCGTCATGACAGACGTCTTCTCGGCGCGCGTACCTGTCTCGGGGACGTCGACGGGCGGGTGGACCCGGCCCCTCATGAGCGGCCCGTCGTACCAGAGGGTCACCGGCAGGAGCAGCGCGCCGGTCTGCTGGGCCAGCATGGCGGGTCCCCCGGGCATCCGGGCGCTCTCCCCGAAGAACTTCACCTCGACGCCGGTGGCCGACAGGTCGCGGTCCGCGACGAGGCAGACCAGGCCGCCCGCGCGCAGCCGCCGGGCCAGCGTGCCGAAGGCGGAGCCGCCGGTGTGCGGCAGCACCTCCATGCCGAGGCCCTCGCGGTAGGCGACGAAGCGGTCGTAGAGCGTCTCGGGCTTGAGGCGCTCGGCGACGGTGGTGAAGGGGATGTCCAGCTTGGTGGTGACCCAGGCGCCCGCCAGGTCCCAGTTGCCGAGGTGCGGCAGGGCGACGATGATGCCCTTGCCCGCGGCGAGCCCGTCGGTGAGGTGGTGCAGGTCCTTGACGTCGACGCCGTCCTTGATGCGCTCCGGGCTCCAGGAAGGCAGCCGGAAGGACTCCATCCAGTAGCGCAGGTACGACCGCATGCCCGCCCTGGAGAGCTCGGCGAGCCGCTCCGGGGTGGCGTCGGGCACCACGCGCGCGAGGTTGGCCTCCAGGCGCAGCACGCCCTTGCCGCGGCGCTTCCACGCCGTGTCGGCGATGGTCCTGCCGAGCCGGGCGGCGACCGGTTCCGGGAGCTTCTTGACGGTGCTCCAGCCGAGGCCGTACAGCGCGTCGGTGAGTCGGTCCTTCACTGCGCGGTCTCACTCTCCTGGCCCGGGCCGGGCGCGGCGGCGTCGGCCTCCGCCGACTCGCGGCGCACGGTCACGACCCGCTGGACGAGGGTGACCATACTGCCCACCGCGACGATCCACAGGGCGATCGGCAGCAGGATGTCGATGCCGGGGACGCCGAACGCGTGGAGGCCGGCGAGGCCGGCGGCGACCAGCGAGATCACCAGGCGCTCGGCGCGCTCCACCAGGCCGTTGACGGCGACGGGCAGGCCGATCGCCTCGCCGCGCGCCTTCGTGTACGAGACCACCTGGCCGCTCGCCAGACAGAAGATGGAGACGGCGCAGAGGATGTTGTCCGCACCCGATCCGGCGTACCAGAGGGCGAGGCCCCCGAAGATCGCTCCGTCGGCCACCCGGTCGAGCGTCGAGTCGAGGAAGGCGCCCCAGCGGCTGGAGCGGCCGAGCTGGCGGGCCATGTTGCCGTCGACGAGGTCGGAGAAGACGAACAGCGTGATGACGATCGTGCCCCAGAAGAACTCGCCACGGGGGAAGAAGACCAGCGCTCCCGCCACCACACCGGCCGTGCCGATGAAGGTCACCGCGTCGGGGCTGACCCCGCGGCGGATGAGAAACGCGGCGAACGGTGTGAGGACACGCGTGAAGAATGCACGCGCGTACTTGTTCAGCATGGCCTTCCCGAGGGGTCGGTGCGCCGCGTGGCCCCGTTGGCCACCGGCCGACCCATCGTAGTCACGCCCGTGAGGGCCCGGCTCGCCCCCTCACGATCGCGTACGACGTATGGACGCACCGGGAGCCGAGTGGAAAGCTCGAAAGCACCACGGGCGCCGTCGGAGCCGCCCCGCACCGGGCCCGAGCGCGTCCGCAGCAGCCAGCATCCCCGAGGGGGCTGTGCCTCCTCACCGCGCACGTGACCGGGAGGCAAGGCATGGGCGACAAGGCGAACGCACACCCCGGAGCCGCCGGCAGGGCAGTGCCGGCCGACCACCCCGCGTCCGTACGGAACGTGGTGCTGGTCGGCCACAGCGGATCGGGCAAGACGACCCTGGTGGAGGCCCTCGCGCTGACCGCGGGGGCGGTGAACCGGGCGGGCCGGGTCGAGGACGGGACGGCCGTCTCCGACTACGACGAGATCGAGCACCGGCAGCAGCGCTCGGTGCAGCTCTCCCTGGTGCCCCTCGAATGGGACGGCATCAAGATCAACCTGCTGGACACCCCCGGGTACGCCGACTTCGTCGGTGAGCTGAGGGCCGGGCTGCGGGCCGCGGACGCGGCCCTCTTCGTCGTCTCGGCGGCGGAGGGCACCGAGGGCATCACCGGCGCGACCCGCATGGTGTGGGAGGAGTGCGCGGCGGTCGGCATGCCGCGGGCCATCGTGGTCACGCACCTGGAGTCCGCCCGCACCGACTTCACCGACATCACGCGCTGCTGCGCCGAGGCGTTCGGCGCCGACGACCCCGACGCCGTGCTGCCGCTGTACCTGCCGCTGCACGGCGAACCGGGCCCGGACGGGCACGCGCCGGTGACCGGGCTGATCGGGCTGCTCTCGCAGCGGGTCTTCGACTACGCCTCCGGTGAGCGCAAGGAGTCGGAGCCGGGCGAGGACCAGCTGCCGGTGATCGAGGAGGCGCGCGGCACACTGATCGAGGGGATCATCGCCGAGAGCGAGGACGAGTCCCTCATGGACCGCTACCTCGGCGGCGAGGCCGTCGAGTACAAGACACTCGTGGAGGATCTGGAGCGTGCCGTCGCGCGCGGCGTCTTCCACCCCGTCCTGGCCGCCGGGCCCGCCGCGCAGGGCGCCCGCCAGGGCATCGGCACGGTCGAGCTCCTGGAGCTGATCACGGGCGGCTTCCCCACCCCGCTGGAGCACCCCGCGCCGGCCGTGACCACGCCGGACGGCAAGGCCCGGCCCGCGCTCACCTGCGACCCGGACGGCCCCCTGGCCGCCGAGGTGGTCAAGACCGCCTCCGACCCGTATGTCGGCCGGATCTCGCTCGTGCGCGTCTTCTCCGGCACCCTGCGTCCCGACCAGACGGTGCACGTATCCGGCCACGGCCTGGCCGGCCGGGGCATCGAGGGCCGTGCCCTCCACGAAGCGGACGAACGCGTCGGCGCGCTCTCCGCCCCCTTCGGCAAGCAGCAGCGCGTCCTCACCCGGGCCGTGGCGGGCGACCTGGCCTGCGTGGCCAGGCTGCACCGCGCGGAGACGGGCGACACGCTGTCGGACAAGGACGACCCGCTCCTGATGGAGCCCTGGGACATGCCGGACCCGCTGTTGCCGCTCGCCGTCCAGGCGCACGGCAAGGCGGACGAGGACAAGCTCTCGCAGGGGCTCTCCCGCCTGGTCGCCGAGGATCCGACGATGCGGCTGGAGCAGGACCAGGACACGCACCAGGTGGTCCTGTGGTGCCTGGGCGAGGCGCACGCCGACGTGGCCCTGGAGCGGCTGCGCAGCCGCTACGGCGTGCAGGTCGACGTCGTACCGCACAAGGTCTCCCTGCGGGAGACGTTCGCGGACCGCTCGACCGGGCGCGGCCGCCACGTGAAGCAGTCCGGCGGGCACGGCCAGTTCGCGATCTGCGAGATCGAGGTGGAGCCGCTGCCCGGCGGCAGCGGCATCGAGTTCGTCGACAAGGTCGTCGGCGGCGCGGTCCCGCGGCAGTTCATCCCGTCCGTCGAGAAGGGCGTGCGCGCGCAGGCGGCCAAGGGCGTCGCCGCCGGGTACGCGCTCATCGACGTACGCGTCACGCTGCTGGACGGCAAGGCGCACTCCGTGGACTCCTCCGACGCCGCGTTCCAGACGGCGGGCGCGCTCGCGCTGCGCGAGGCGGCGGCCGGCGCGCGGATCCATCTGCTCGAACCGGTGGCCGAGGTGCGGGTGCTGATCGGCGACGACCACGTCGGCGCGGTGATGAGCGATCTGTCGGGCCGGCGCGGCCGGGTGCTCGGCACCGAGCAGGCATCGGGCGGGCGCACCCTCGTACGGGCCGAGGTCCCCGAGATCGAGATCGGCCGGTACGCGGTGGATCTGCGCTCCCTCTCCCAGGGCACCGGCCGGTTCAGCCGTACGTACGCCCGCCATGAGCCGATGCCCCCTCAGCTGTCGGAGCGGATCCGCGAACAGGCGCGGGGCGCCTCGTAGTTGGCCCCGGGGCGGAGCCGGCCAGGGAAGGGACCCGGCCGCCCCCCATCCCGTCGGGGCGGGCGGTCTTCCGTGCTCCCTGGCGACTCCGGTGCGCCCTGACGGATGTCGGTGGCGCCCGATACGCTGATGACCTGATCAACGGATGTGCCGGACGGCAACAGGTGTGCCGGACAGGGAAGTCGGGAAGAGCCGCAGGAGCGAAGGCGTCGCGGCGAGGGGGCGGCAGTGGCGGACGATGTATTCGACTTCAGGCCCGGGGCCCAGGTGCCGCTCTCGGGCGCCGCGGGACAGACCGCGGCGACCCACGCCCTGGCCTCGGCGGCGTACCGGGACGGAGACGCCGACGAGATCCTGAAGGCCAACAGCGAGTGGCACAAGTCCGTGGTGAAGCCCGGGCTCTGGTCGCTGTTCAGGCCGAACCTGGGCGAGGCGTTCGCGCGGACCGTGCAGGTGCGGATGCTCGGCGGCGGCCGCAAGCCGCTCATCCAGTCCTTCGGGATCGAGCCGCAGTCGGTGGTGGAGCACTGCCTCGCGGCCAACCGCATCCGCAAGGAGCGCGACAGCTGGCTGACTGCGGTGATGGTCCTGTGCGGCCTGCTGTTCCTGCCCGGCCTGCTGGTGTGGCTGCTCGTCTTCACCATCAGGCGCCAGGTCGCCAAGGGCGAGAACAAGCGGGCGGGCGCGCTCGCCTCCGCGGTCCTGGTCGGCATGGGCGTGCTGGCCGTGCTCGCCCTGCTCAAGCTGCCCTTCGACGGGTTCTGGCCCTGGTATCTGCGGGTCTCGATCGTCGCACCGGTGGTGGGCTGGTTCTGGGCCAAGCAGATCGCCGAGCGCACGGCCAGGGACCTGCGCGAGCGCTGGGGGGCCCTGCTCTCGGGCGGCGGCATCGGCGCCAAGATCCCCGAGGCGGTGCCGGGCAGCCCCGGCGAGACGGCCGCCGAGCGGCTGCGCCAGGGCCTCGCCAGGCTCTCCGCCGAGCAGCAGAGCAACTCCGTGTTCTACGCCGGGCCCAAGGGCATATTGGGCATGGGCACGCGCTGGGGCAGCTGGCAGCTGGCCGAGGAGCTGGTGCCCGCCGAGCCGGGCAAGGACATCCACCCCTTCCGCAGCTGGGACGTCATACGGGCGGTGCACGACCAGCTCCGCATGCTGGAGCGCGGTCCGCTGCACACCGGCGGCTTCCCGACCCCGTCGATAAACCACTGGATCGTCTCCCCCATCGGGGAGAACGCCGGGGCGGTGAGCCGTCCCACCGGCACCGACGTCGAGGCCTTCCAGATCCGCGGCCACGAGATACAGCGCATCTGCAACGAACAGCAGTTCGGCAGTGGCGACCGCCACTACCTGGGCGTCCAGTTCACCCTCTGGGACGGCCAGCTGGTCATCACGATGCTCATCACGGTGACCGTGCTGCACGAGACGCTGCGCATCGAGGTGACCGGGCACGCGCTGGGGCCGGTGAACCCCCTGTTCACCACCAAGCCCGAGCCCAAGACGAAGACGGTCTCCAAGGCCATCAAGTTCTGGGAGACCGTCGACCGGCATCTGCCGCTGATCGACGCCGACGAGGTCGTACGCCTCGCCGTGCGCGCCCCCTTCACCTGGTACCCGCCGCTCCTGGACCACCTCGGCGGCAAGCTGGTCCTGCCCGAGCCCTTCGGCCTGCGGCACGCGTGGGCCGACAAGCCGTGGCGGCACCGCTTCATGGCCGACGACGCGCTGCGCGCCGCCACGCCCGTGCTGCGCGTGGTGCACTCGGCGGCGATCAAGGTCCTCGCGGAGAACGGCGTGAACACGGAGAAGTTCGGCGCCCGCTCCGGCTTCCTCAGCGGGGCGGTCCAGGACCCGATGCCGAGGAAGGCAGACGTGTACGACGCATGAGGGCCGGCGCCCCGCGGCCCGGCGGTGCTACAGGGCCGCGGGCCAGGCGTCCGCGAGCATCGCGCGGGTGTCGGCGAGCAGCTGCGGCAGCACCTTCGTGTGCCCCACGACCGGCATGAAGTTGGTGTCGCCGCCCCAGCGCGGGACGACGTGCTGGTGCAGGTGCGCGGCGATGCCCGCGCCCGCCACGGCTCCCTGGTTCATGCCGATGTTGAAGCCGTGCGCGCCAGACGCGGTGCGCAGGGCCGTCATCGCCTGCTTGGTCAGCTCCCCCAGCTCGGCCGTCTCCGGGCCGCTCAGGTCGGTGTAGTCGGCGACGTGGCGGTAGGGCACGACCATCAAGTGGCCGCCGTTGTACGGGTAGAGATTCAGCACCGCGTACACCTGCTCGCCGCGCGCGATCACCAGGCCGTCCTCGTCGGACTTGGCGGGGATGGAGCAGAAGGGGCAGCCGTCGTCGGCCCCCGGGCCCGTGGGCTTGTTCTCGCCCTGGATGTACGCCATCCGGTGGGGCGTCCACAGGCGCTGGAACGCGTCCTGCGTACCCACTCCGATCTGCTGCTCCGGCTCACTCGTCATGGTGGTCAGCATATTCCCCGGGGAGTACGCGGCGAGGGGCGGCCCCGGACGGGACCGCCCCTTGCGTCCCCGCGCCGGCGGGGACCACGTCACACCTGTACGCGGCGCTCCACCACATCGACGAGCTTCGCGATCGCCTCGGCACGGGGGATGCCGTTCTCCTGCGATCCGTCGCGGTAGCGGAACGACACCGCGCCCGCGTTCATGTCGTCGTCACCGACGATGACCATGAACGGCACCTTGCTCCGCTGCGCGTTGCGGATCTTCTTCTGCATGCGGTCCGACGAGGCGTCCACCTCGACCCGCAGCCCGCGCTTGCGCGCCTCCTCGGCGAACTCCTGGAGGTAGGGCACGTGCGCGTCGCCGACCGGGATGCCGATCGCCTGCACCGGAGCCAGCCACGCCGGGAACGCGCCCGCGTAGTGCTCCAGGAGCACACCGAAGAACCGCTCGATCGAACCGAACAGCGCGCGGTGCAGCATGACGGGCTGCTGCTTGGAGCCGTCCGCCGAGGTGTACTCCAGGCCGAACCGCTTGGGCTGGTTGAAGTCGACCTGGAGGGTCGACATCTGCCAGGACCGCCCGATCGCGTCCTTCGCCTGCACCGAGATCTTCGGGCCGTAGTACGCGGCGCCGCCCGGGTCCGGGACCAGCGGAAGGCCCTGCTTCTCGGCCGCCTGGCGCAGCGCCTCGGTGGCCTCGGCCCAGTCCTCGTCCGAGCCGATGAACTTGTCGGAGTCGTCGCGGGTGGACAGCTCCAGCTCGAATTCGTTCAGGCCGTAGTCGCGCAGCAGGTCCAGGACGAAGGTGAGGAGCTTGTCGAGCTCCTCCGCCATCTGCTCCTTGGTGCAGTAGATGTGCGAGTCGTCCTGCGTGAAGCCGCGCGAGCGGGTCAGGCCGTGCACGACGCCCGACTTCTCGTACCGGTAGACCGTGCCGAACTCGAAGAGCCGCAGGGGCAGTTCGCGGTAGGAGCGGCCGCGCGACTTGAAGATGAGGTTGTGCATCGGGCAGTTCATCGCCTTCAGGCGGTAGTTCTGCCCGTCGAACTCGATCGGCGGGAACATGCCCTCCGCGTAGTGCGGCAGGTGCCCGGAGGTCTCGAAGAGGTGCTCCTTCGAGATGTGCGGGGTGTTCACGAACTCGTAGCCCGAGTCCTCGTGCCGCTTGCGGGAGTAGTCCTCCATCACCTTGCGGATCACGCCGCCCTTGGGGTGGAAGACGGCGAGGCCCGGGCCCAGCTCCTCCGGGAAGGAGAAGAGGTCCAGCTCGGCGCCGAGCTTGCGGTGGTCGCGCTTCTCGGCCTCGGCGAGGAACTCCAGGTGCGCCTTCAGCTCGTCCTTCGAGGGCCACGCGGTGCCGTAGATGCGCTGGAGCTGGGGGTTCTTCTCGCTGCCGCGCCAGTAGGCGGCGGCGGAGCGCATCAGCTTGAACGCGGGGATGTTCCGGGTGGTGGGCAGGTGGGGGCCTCGGCAGAGGTCCTTCCAGCACAGCTCGCCGGTCTTCGCGTCGAGGTTGTCGTAGATGGTCAGCTCGCCGGCGCCCACCTCGGCGTCCGCGCCGTCGGCGGCGTTCGCCGCGTTGCCCTTGAGGCCGATCAGCTCCAGCTTGTACGGCTCGTCGGCGAGCTCGACGCGGGCGTCGTCGTCGTTGGTGACGCGGCGCGAGAAGCGCTGGCCCCGCTTCTGGATCTCCTGCATCTTCTTCTCGATGCGCTTGAGGTCCTCGGGGGTGAAGGGCTCCTTGACGTCGAAGTCGTAGTAGAAGCCGTCCCGGATGGGCGGGCCGATGCCCAGCTTGGCCTCGGGGAACAGCTCCTGCACGGCCTGCGCCATGACGTGCGCGGTCGAGTGGCGCAGGATGTTCAGGCCGTCCTCGGAGGAGATCTCGACGGGCTCGATCTCGTCGCCGTCGGCCACGGCGTACGCCAGGTCCTTCAGCTCGCCGGCCACGCGGGCGGCGACGACGGTGCGCTCACCGGGGAAGAGGTCGGCGGCCGTAGTGCCCGTCGTCACCACGCGCTCTTCCCGCTCGGAATCGCGTTGGATGATCACACGGACGTCAGACACCGGTCTCTCCTTGCAGAAGGGGGCTGCGGCGCTTTCCACCGCGCGCGCAACAGGAATCGTACCGAGCCGGGGGCTCCTGCCGCGAAACGGTTGTCTCCGGCCCCCGGAAGCGCGCCTGCGCACCGGGCGCGCTCAGTCGCTGTCGCACGCCTCCTCGAAGAAGCCGGGATTCTCCTGGAGCGACTTCATGAGCCGGTCCCGGTCCCCCTCGTCCACCTGCACCGGCACCACGCCGGTCGCCTCCGTCAGCCGCCGGAACCCGCCCCGGCTCTCCAGCCGCCCGTGCACCCGGATCGGCATCCCGACCAGGTGGGCGTGGCCCGCGACGCGGTACGACTCCTCGTCCAGGGTCATCCGCACGTGCGGGACCTCCGCCCCGCCCATCACCCGCAGCCGGACCGTGCCCTGCCCACACGGCGAGGAGCGCCGCATCCGCACCACGGTCCCGGTGATCCGCACCGGCACCGACGGCTCGTCGCGCAGGTAGCGGGCGCCCGCCTCGCGCAGCACGGTCAGGTCGCCGGGCGAGAACTCGACGGGCTCGGCGTGCGCCGCGCACCCCTCGGGAACCCGCGCGCCGGGCGCCCACTCCACGGCGACGCGCGCCCCTTCCGTGCCCCGCACCAGGGCCACGATCGCCTCGGTCAGCTCATGGCTCACACCGGCCTCGACCGCCCCGTCGAAGGCGTCCATGCGGCCGGTGGCGCGCCGGTAGTCGACGGCCTCGCGGGCGGCGCACAGCGCCTGGTGCAGCCGGACCGCCAGGGGCCGCCCGGCCGGCACGGGCACGAACGCGGTGAGGTGCCGCCCGCCGGGCACGGGCCCCACCAGGACGTTCTCCAGCGCCGCGGCGGCGGGCCCGCGGTGACGA
>NZ_JAFEXF010000409.1 GCF_016905445.1 Streptomyces sp. G44 | reverse complement strand
GCTCACCAAGGGCGGCGCGCAGGACGCGGTTCCGGCCGGGGCGGGTGCCGGGTCGCGGCCCGAGATCCGCGCCAAGGGTCTGGAAGCCCCGCAGCGGCCCGACCGCTTGCACTTCCAGGCGCCGAACCCCGAGGGCGGCGGCGACGAGGGCGACTTCCCCACGGATGGTTCGGGGGGGCGGGCCGCGGGGGTTCCCCCCCGGGGGACCCGCCCGCGTCACGCGGTACAGCTTGGGCGCCGCGATCGCCACGATCACGGCCAGGCCGGCGGTCTCCGCGACGCCCGCGCCGGTCAGCCCCATCCGCGGCAGCAGGATCAGCGTGAGGCCGAGGACCAGCACGCACAACAGGCCCTGTAGCCAGGCGATCCCGGAGGTCTCGCTCTGGGCGCGCCGCACCGCGAAGTACGTCTCCATGACCACCCGCAGCAGCGCCCCCACCGCGAACCAGCGGAGCAGGGGAGTGGCGGCGTCCGCGTAGGCCCGGCCGAACACGCTCAGGATCAGCGGCGCGGCCAGGAAGAGGACGCCGCACACCGGCAGCATGATCATCGCCATCCGCCGCAGCGCGGCGCGGGTGTGGGCGGCGAGCAGCGCCGGATCGTGCGCGCCCTCGACGGTGAGCGAGGCGCCCATGTTGAGGGCGAGGAGGCTGACGGTGCCGCCGATGGCGGTGGTGATGTAGAAGTACGCGTTGTCGACCGAACTCACCTGCGAGGCGACGATCACCGGCACGAGGTGGACCACGGCCAGCGAGAAGAGCGAGCCGGTGTAGTCGCCCGCCAGGAAACGGCCGATCTCGCGCGGCGTCGGCGGCCTCGCCCGGCCCGCGGTCGCCTTCACATGGCGCGGCACCAGGCGCCGGAAGACCAGCCAGCCCAGCGGGATCACCGATACGAGGATCGAGGCGACCCAGGAGACGAAGACACCCGCGGTGGGCACCGCCGCGGCCATCGCGATGAGCAGCGCCAGCTTGGCCAGCGAGAAGACGGTGTTGCCGACGGGCACCCACAGCGCGTTGCGCAGCCCGGTCAGCACGCCGTCCTGGAGGGTCAGCACCGACCAGCCCACCACGGCGAGGACGAACCCGACGCCGTGGACGGGGCCGTGCAGGAAGCGGTACGAGGGGCCCCATAGGTCCAGGGTGAGCAGGAAGACCCCGGCGGCGAGCGCCACCGCCGCCGAACTGCCGACGTACGTACGGAAGATGAGGCGGCCCGTGGCGCGGCCCGCGACCGGGATGAACCGCGCGAGCGCGCCGGTCAGGGTCAGGGCGGTGAGCCCCGCCAGGAGCTTCATCGCCGCGATCGCCGCCGAGCCCTGGCCGACCGCCGACTCCGAGTAGTAGCGGGCGGCGGCCAGCCAGAAGCCGACGCCGAGCACACCGGAGACGCCGGTGTTGAGCATCAGCGCGTAGGCGTTGCGCAGCAGCGGGCTGCCGCCGCCCGGCCCCGGCCGGCGCGGGCCGCGCGGTCCGCCGGACGACGGCGGGCCACCGGCG
>NZ_JAFEXF010000408.1 GCF_016905445.1 Streptomyces sp. G44 | reverse complement strand
CCCCTCGGCCCCCGCGCCCGCGGTGACCTGCCGGGCGAGCCACAAGGAGTCCGCCAGCTCGCGGGCCGTGGGGTCGAGTTCCGCGTCCCGCAGGCGCGCCACGAGCGCCGCGAGCGCTTCGCTCACGGCTCCGGCACGGTGCGGGGCGGCGGAGGTCACGCCGTCACCGGGGCCCTCGGTCGAGGGGCCGCATGAGCAGCCCGGCGATCTCCTCGCGCCGCTCGGGCTGCTGCCGGGCGGCGTGCTGGGCGAGGAAGATGGCGTTCAGGAGCTGGTCGGTGGGGCGCAGCGCGCCGTCCGACTCGGCGTCCGTGAACTGGTCGACGAGGTCGATGTTCGTGTCGTACGAACCGGCTCCGAAGTGCGCGAGGACCATCGCGGCGAGCCGCTGGTCGCGCGGCGGTTCGAGGTCGAGGGGGACGCAGCGGCGCAGCAGGGGGCCGGGGAACTCGCGCTCGCGGTTGCTGGTCAGCACGACGACGGGGAACGCCCGGCAGCGCACCCTGCCCCGGGTGACCGGAACCCGGCGCCCGTCGTCGGTGAGCACGCGCACCGTCTCCTGTCCCGGCCGGTCGGCGATCCGCTCCAGCTCGGGGATGCCGAACTCGCCTTCCTCCAGGACGTTCAGGAGGTCGTTGGGCAGGTCGATGTCGCTCTTGTCCAGCTCGTCGATGAGCAGCACGCGCGGCCGGTCGGAGGCGATGAGCGCGGTGCCGAGCGGCCCGAGCCGCAGATAGCGGCCGATGTCCTCGGCGTGGTCGCGGCCGAGCTGGTTGTCCTGGAGGCGGCCGATCGCGTCGTAGGTGTAGAGCCCGTCCTTCAGCTCGCTGCGGCTGACGATCGCCCACTGGAGGACCCGGCCGAGCGCCAGTTCGTACGCGAGGGAGTGCGCGAGGGTGCTCTTGCCGGCGCCGGGCTCACCGGTGACGAGCAGGGGGCGTCTCAAGTAGAGGGCGGCGTTGATGAGTTCGAGCGCGTCGGGGCCCTGCACGGACATCGGGACGTTGCTGTCGCCGAGGCGGCGCCGGGTCGCCGAGTCGATCTCCGGGACCTCGTACGCGACCGGCGGCGCGTCGAACGCCCGCCAGGGCGGCGGCTCCGGCAGCCGCCGGATCTTGTCCGGATCCGGACCACCGACGCCTTCGTAGATGAACCATCCGCTCACTGCGTGCTCCTCGTCGACGGTCGGTGGCTGAGGTGGCTGACCACGTCCTGGCCGACGGGGGCGATACGCGCCCACAACGGGCCCTTGGGAATGTACCCATGCTCACGGCTACGAAGAGCGGGTTTCGGCCAGGGAGTTGGCGGGGCTGCCGCGCGGGGCGGGGACGTGGGTGGTGGGGTTGCCGCGGTGAGCGGGGGCGGGGTTGCTTCGGTGGACGGGGCGGCGGCTCTGGCGGGGGCGATGGCTTTCGCACGCGCGGGCACGGCTGCTCTGGCGGCAGCGGACGCGACGGCTCTGGTACGCGCGGGGGCGGCGGCTCCGGCGCGGGCGGGGGC
>NZ_JAFEXF010000407.1 GCF_016905445.1 Streptomyces sp. G44 | reverse complement strand
GCCCGGGCCAGCTCCGAGCGCGCGGGGGTGCCCTCGGGGGGACGGGGCGCGGGACGGCGCGCGCGGCGGTTGCCCATCGCGCCGGGGGCGGCCGAGAGGGGGCGCGCTGGGTCGCGCTGGGGCTCTCCTCGCTTCTCGGCCCTCGGGTAGGGCGCTCGGACAAGTCGGAGCCTGGAGTCGCGCGGGGTACGGGACGTCACGGGAGCAGTCTTCCTGTTGACGGTCCGAAAACCCAAACGGAATGACGGTGACGACGTTTCGGGTGGCGGCGCGAGGGGGCGCGCCGGGTCGCGCGTCGGGGGTGGCGGGCGGTCACATCAGGGGGGTGAGGAAGCGGCGCAGCGCCTCTTCGTAACCGGCCGGGTCGGCGTTCCACATGGCGCCGTGGGGAGCGCCGGAGACGGTGTGCAACGACACCAGGTCCGGGCGCTGTTCGGCCAGGCGCCGGGAGAGGCCCCAGGGGGCGACGGCGTCGTCGGGGCCGTGCACGACGAGGGCGGGGACCCGCAGCAGCGCGGGGTCGGCGGCCGCGCGGGTGCGGTCGCCGCGCAGACCCGTGCGTCCCTGGGCCGCGCGGACCGCAAGCGGAAGGAGCGGTCCGGGGGTGCGGCGGGCCATGGCGAGGGCGCGGAGGGTGGTCTCCCAGTTCAGCACCGGGGAGTCCAGGACGAGGCCGCGGACGTGGTCGCGCAGCGCCGAGTGGGCGGCGGCGTGCAGGCACATGGTGGCGCCGGTGGACCAGCCGTGGAGGATGACGTTCCGGGCGCCGTGGCGCACCGCGTGGCGGATCGCGGCGTCCAGGTCGCGCCACTCGGTCTCGCCGAGATGGCCGAGGCCGTCCGCGGAGCGGGGCGCGCCGGGGTCGCCGCGGTAGGCGGGGTCGAGCACGGGCAGCCCGAGGCGGCGCAGGAAGTCCATGACGACCATCGGGTGCTCGCGGGTGGTGCCCAGGCCGTGCACGGTGATGACCCAGGTGTCGCGCATGTTGGGCACGAACCAGGCGGGCAGGGTGCCGAGTTCGCCGGGGACGGAGACGTCGGTGTGGCCGATGCCGAGCGCGGTGGACGGGTCGCCGATGTGGACCTGCGGGGTGAGCCAGACCTTCGCGCCGGGTTCCAGGGTGCCGCGGGTGACGGCTTCGAGGCGGCGTACGACCGTGTCGGCCTCGTGCGGCAACGAGTCGAGGACGGGGCCGACGACCGCGTGGGTGCCGTTGCCGCCAAGGCCGTACGTGCCGGGGCGCAGGCTGGCGAGGGCGCGGGTCAGGGAGATCCGCCCGTCACCCGTGGCGTGCACGGTGAGGCGGGGCTCCGACGGCAGGGGGCGGCCTGCCGGGGCCCGGAGGGCGGCGGCGCTGGCGAACCGCCCCCCCGCGACCGCGACTGTTCCCCGGGCTGCTGTGACTGCGGGGACGGCCGCTGCCGTCGCTTTGGCTGGGCGCACCGTCCCAGGGTCCGCGTCCGGGGGGCGGGCGGCCCGTGGGGGGGGCCCCGGGGGTGGCCCGGCGGGGG
>NZ_JAFEXF010000406.1 GCF_016905445.1 Streptomyces sp. G44 | reverse complement strand
GCCCGGCGCCCATCCCTCCGGGGCCGCGTCCGCGAGGGCGGCCAGCGCGGAGCGGCCGGCCTCGAAGGTCGCGGGCATGCGGTAGGCCGCGTACGCGGCGACGTCGGCGCGGTCGCGCAGGATCGGCGCGTCGGTCGGGGTGTGGCCCCGGTAGCTGCCGATCAGCCGGTCGACGGCTCGCGCGGCCTGCGTGGGCGGCACGCCGTCCAGCGCCCTCGCGAGGGCGCCGCTCAGGATTTCGGCCGGGGAGTCGTTCAGGTCGTTCACCCAGCGAGTCTACGGGGGCGGGCCCCCGTCCCTCGGCGCCGTCGCGTCTGCCGGCCTCCGTCGTCCGGCGACCGCGGGCCGGCTTGGGCCGGTCGCGCAGCTCCCCGCGCCCCTGGCGGGGCCGAGCACCGCCGCCCCGCAGGGGGCCCGCGAGGTCAGTGGGAGGCCGCCGCGCGGGCGAGCCTCGTGGCTGCGGTCGCGCGGGGGGCGTTGTCCGGCGGCCTGCGCCGTGGGTGCACCGTGTTGGCCAGGAGGACCAGGAACGTGTCGGTCGCCGCGTCGATGACCAGGGACGTTCCCGTGAAGCCCGTGTGGCCGGCCGCGCCGCGCCCCGCCAGTTCCCCCATGAACCACGGCTGGTCGATGCCGAAGCCGAGGCCGGAGCCGGTGAAGAGGAGCTCGGCGAAGTCGGGGCCGAGGACGCGGGCCCTGCCGTACGCGCCGCCGCACAGCAGGGTGCGGCAGAACACCGCCAGGTCGCGGGCCGTGGAGAAGAGGCCCGCGTGCCCGGCGACGCCCCCGAGCGCCCACGCGTTCTCGTCGTGGACGACGCCCCGCAGCATCCCCCGGTCGGCCTTCGCCCACGGCCTGCGCTGGTCCTCCGTCGCGGCGGCGTCCGGGCGGGGCCCGAAGCCGGTGGCCGTCATGCCGAGCGGCCGGGTGATGCCCTCGCGGACGAGGGCGTCGAGGGGGCTGCCGGTGAGGCGCTCCAGGACGTGCTGGAGCAGCAGCATGTTCAGGTCGGAGTAGACGTACTCGCCGGGTTCGGTGACCGGCGCCTCCGCCCGCAGGGCCGCGAGCCGCGAGGCGTGGTCCGGGCAGTCGTACAGCGGGAGTTCGGGGCGCAGTCCCGAGGTGTGCGTGAGCAGTTGGCGCACCGTGATGCCGTGCGCGGCGGCGGCCCGGAACTCGGGGACGTACGCCCCGACGAGCGCGTCGATGCCGAGCGTGCCGCGTTCCAGCTGCTGCACGGCGGCGACCGTGGTGAAGAGCTTGGTGAGCGAGGCCACGTCGAAGGGCGTGTCCGTGCGCATCGGCACGCGCCGCTCGGGCGGCAGCTCGACGCCCGCGTCGGCCGCCGGGTCGTACGAGGCGTAGCGCGCCGCCCAGCCCGCGGCGGCCTCGGCGGCGGAGCCGCGCGCGGCCAGCAGATGCGGCAGCGCGGCGCGGCGCAGGAGGAAGGGGCCGGTGAGGTTGGTGCGCAGCACCGTCTCCCAGTCCTCGTCGGACAGGTCGCCGACCGCGCCGCTGCGCCCGACCCCGGCGTTGAGGACGAGTCCGTCGACGCGGCCGTACGCC
>NZ_JAFEXF010000405.1 GCF_016905445.1 Streptomyces sp. G44 | reverse complement strand
GGCCAGGTCCGCGCGGGCCAGCGCCCACTGGACCAGGGTCGAGGCCTGCGCGAGGCCGTGCCGGTCCGCGGTGCGCGCCGCGGCGGCCGCGTGGGTGCGGAGGGCTTCGTCGTCGCCCTCCATCGAGGCCACCAGGGCGAGGATCGCGTGATGCTGTGCGGCGATGTTGCGCTGTCCCGTGCGGCGCGCCGTGCGCAGTCCTTCCTCGGCGTGGGCCCGGGCGCGGGCGTGCCGCCCGGCGCGGAGTTCGGCGTAGGCCAGGTACTCCAAGGCCTGCGGTACGTGGATCTCCGTACCCGAGGCCCGCGCGGCGGCCAGCGCCCGGGCGTTGATCCGGGAGGCCGCCGCGAGATCCCCCACGACCAGCGCCGCCACGCCGGCCCGAAGCAACGGCGACGGCTCCTCCGCGCACTGCCCCCGCGCCATGACCCCGCGCAGCGCGCGGCCCGCGGCATGGAGCCGCCCGCGCATGACGACGGACATGGCGGCACGGTACGCGTCGGCCAGCGACGCGTCGGCCGACGCGTCCTGGGCCGCCGATTCCGCCGCGGGTGACTCGTGGCCTGCCGGCGTCTTGGCCGTCGCGGGCTTGTGGGGCGCTGCTCTCTCGGCCGGGGGTGGCTCGTGGGCCGTGGGCGTCTCGGTCGTCGGTGCTTCCTGGGGCGTTGGCGTCTTGGTCGTCGGTGGCTCGTGGGCCGCCGACGGCTTTTGGGGCGTTGGTGTTTTCGCCGCTGGCGGTTTCTGGGTTGCTGGTTCCGTTGTCGGGGGCTTGCGGGGCGTTGGCTTCTTGGCCGTGGGTGGCTCGTGAGCTGTGGGCCTCTCGGCCGTCGGTGACTCCTGGGCTGGTGGCTTCTCGGCTGCTGATTCCGCGGTCGGTGACTTCCGGGGCGTTGGCGTCTTGGTGGTCGGTGGCTCGTGGGCCGCTGGCCTCTCGGCCGTCGGTGACTTCTGGGCTGGCGGCTTCCCGGCTGCTGATTCGGCGGCCGGTGACTTCTGCGGCGCTGGCCTTTCCGCCGTTGGTGGGTCCTGGGCCGCCGGACCCTCCTCCGTGAGCGACTCCTCGGCCGCTGCCCCCACCGCTAGCGACTCCTCGGCCGCCGGCTCCTCCACCGGCGCCCCCTTGCCTACGGCTGCGGACCCCTCCCCAAGTGACTCCTCGGCCGCCGCGCCCTCCACCCACGCCCCCTCGACTCCCACCGCCTCCGCCATCGACATCTCGGCCCGCAGGACGGCGTCCCCCGACGCCGACCGCGGGGGCCCGGCGTCGGGGGGAGTGCCCAGCGCCGACAGGTACGCCTCGGCGTCTCCCATGTCCCAGGCCGCCGCCATGGCGGCCAGCCGGGCTTCGCGGGCGCGGTGTGGGTCGTGCGGGGTGAGGAGTTCCGCCGCGAGCAGGAGCGTCTCGCGGGCGTCGGTCACGGGGCCGTCCCCGAGGGCCAGCTGCCCGCGGATCAGCTCGACGGTGCCGTGCACCCGGGCGTCCGCCGACTCCGACGCGGCGGCGGCGAGCAGTTCCCTCGCCCGCGCGGGGCGGCACATCACGCCCGGCTGGCGGGCGTGATGTGC
>NZ_JAFEXF010000404.1 GCF_016905445.1 Streptomyces sp. G44 | reverse complement strand
GGTGGGGTCGTGGGTGCCGCGGGGGACGGTGTTGGTGACGGGTGGTACGGGTGCGTTGGGTTCGCATGTGGCGCGGTGGGTGGTGGCGCATGGTGCGGAGCATGTGGTGTTGACCAGTCGTCGTGGGTTGGATGCTCCGGGTGCGGGGGAGTTGGTGGCGGAGCTTGAGGGTCTGGGTGCTGCTCGGGTGAGTGTGGTGGCGTGTGATGTGGCCGACCGGGAGGCGCTGGCGGCCGTGTTGGCGGAGTATCCGCCGACCGCCGTCATCCACACCGCCGGCGTGGGCCAGTTCATAGACGTTGCCGACATCGACGTGACACAGCTCGAAGACGTCCTGGCGCCCAAGGTGACGGGTGCCCGGAACCTGGACGAGCTGCTCGGTGACACCGAGCTGGACGCATTCGTGCTGTTCTCCTCCAACGCGGGCGTCTGGGGCGGCGGCAAGCAGGGCGTATACGCCGCTGCCAACGCCAGCCTCGACGCACTCGCCGAGGACCGCCGGGCACGCGGCCTGACCGCGACCTCCATAGCCTGGGGCGCGTGGGCCGGAGGCGGGATGATCACCGACGGCTCCGCCGAGGAAGGACTGCGGCGGCGTGGTGTGCTGCCGATGGAGCCGGAGCTCGCGGTGTCGGCACTGGTGCAGGCGGTGGAGCACGACGAGACGTTCGTGGCGGTCGCGGACGTGGACTGGGCCCGTTTCGTGCCGGGCTTCACGGCGGCCCGCCCCCGCCCCCTCATCTCCGACATCCCCGAGGCCCGTGCGGCCCTTGACACCGGTGCACGGGAGAGTGCGGGCGAAGCGTCCGCCGAGGGCTCCCTGGCCCGGCGCCTCACCGGACTGACGGCGGCCGAGCGGCTGCGGGAGGTCCTCCACCTGGTCCGTTCCACGGCGGCAGCGGTGCTGGGGTACGCGTCGACCGAGGCCGTGGAGGCGAACCGTGCCTTCCGGGAGATGGGCTTCGACTCGCTCACCGCGGTGGAGGTACGCAACCGCCTCACCACCGCCACCGGCCTCAAGCTGCCCGCGACGGTGGTCTTCGACTACCCCACTCCGGCCGTGCTCGCCGACTTCGTGCTCGGCCAGGTCATGGGCGGCGACATCACCTCCGACACCTCATTGACGGCAGCCGGTGCCGTCGGCGCCGGGACGGGCACCTCCGACGACCCGATCGCGATCGTCGGCATGGCCTGCCGCTACCCGGGTGACGTCCGCTCTCCCGAGCAGCTGTGGGACCTGGTGGCCTCGAGTACGGACGCGATGTCCGCGTTCCCGACGGACCGCGGCTGGGACACGGAAGGCATGTTCGGAGCCGGCTTCGCACACGTCGGTGGGTTCGTCCACGACGCGGGCGAGTTCGACGCCGGGTTCTTCGGGATCTCGCCGCGTGAGGCGCTCGCGATGGATCCGCAGCAGCGGATGCTGCTGGAGGCGGCCTGGGAGCTGTTCGAGCGGGCGGGCATCGACCCGACGTCGCTGCGGGGCAGCCGGACCGGCGTCTTCGCCGGAGCGTCCGCGCAGGGTCACGGAATGGCGCTCGGCGCGCTGCCCGATGGGGTGGACGGTTACATGCTGACGGGCAGTTCCGGCAGTGTGGTGTCGGGGCGCCTGTCGTATGTGCTGGGGCTTGAGGGTCCTGCGGTGACGGTGGACACGGCGTGTTCGT
>NZ_JAFEXF010000403.1 GCF_016905445.1 Streptomyces sp. G44 | reverse complement strand
CACGGGAACGAGGCCCAGCGCCACGAGCAGCCGCTCGGCGGGCACCAGGTCGGACCAGTGGCCCGCGCACACCGAGCAGTCACGGGCATGGCGGGCCAGCCGCTTGCGCCACAGCGCGGAGGGCACACCGTCCCAGCCCGCGGTCAGCTCCCCGAGTCCCGCACAGAGCGGCCCGGCCGCCAGGGCGCGGACGACCACCCGGGCGGTCTCCAGCTGGGCCTTCATCCGCTGCACCCGCACCGCCGCGTGCTGCGGGGACAGCTCCAGGGCCTCGGCGACCTCCGCCCGCGTCAGCTGCCCCGCGGACTCCAGCCACCACAGGGAGAGCAGGGCCCGGTCGTCCTCGTCCAGCCACCGCGTCGCCTCGGCGGTCTCCTTGCGCTGGCCGGAGAGGCCGAGCCTGACGATCGTCAGGTCCACGAAGTCCGCCCCCGGATCCACGACGTCGTAGCCGTCCGCCGGAACGCCGCCGGCGGGGATCGCACTCGAAGCGCGCCCCCGCCAGTGGCCGCGTATCTGGTTCATGGTGATGGCCACCAGCCAGCTGCGGAAGTTCTCCGGATCGCGCAGACCGTCCAGCCCGCCGAGGACGCGGAGCATGGTCTCCTGCACCACGTCGTCCACGTCCGCGTGACCGTTCAAGGCCCGCCCGACGATGTTGTAGACCAGCGGAAGGTACTCCGCCACGAGCGCGTCCTGCGCCTGCTGGTTGCCGTCCTGCGCTGCCCTGACCATCGCGACTTGGCGTTCGCTGCTCACGCTGTGACCACTTTCTGTGTGGGGACCTGTCTCCTCCGACACAAGGGAGACGTGCGGACCGCGCCCGGATAACGGAAACCCGGAAGACAGAGATCCGGACCGCGGGGACCGGTCGGGCTCACGGCTCGCCGTGGGCGGTGAGCTGCTCGGACCTGGCCACGAGCCGGGACAGTTCGACGCGAGAGCGTACCCCGAGCAGCGCGAAGACGTTGCGGAGGTGGTGGTCGACGGTCCGCGGACTCACCGACAGGTGCCGCGCCACCTCGCGGTTGGTGGCGCCCTCCGCGACGCAGCGGGCGATCCGCAGCTGCTGCGGGGTCAGGCCCGACAGGCCGCCGGGCGGCTCGGCGGCCTGCCTCGCCTCCCCGGTCGCGCGCAGCTCGGCCCGCGCCTGCTCGGCCCAGGCGCGGGCGCCGCACCGCTCGAAGGAGACCAGGGCGTCCCGCAGCCTGCCCCTGGCCTCACCGGGCCGGCGCCTGCGCCGCAGCCACTTGCCGTACAGGAGCTGGGTGCGGGCGCTCTCGAAGTCGCCGCCCACCAGTTCATGGCGGGCGAGCGCCACGGTGTAGAGCGCGTCACCGTCCTCGGGGGCGGGGAGCAGGGCGTGGCGGCGGGCCAGCTGGGCGGGGGCCTGCGGGTCGGCGCCCTGGGCCGCCCATGCCGCGAACTCCGCGACGCAGCCGCGGGCCGCGTCCGCCTCCCCGGCGAGGGAGGCCGCCTCCACGAAGCAGGGCACCGCGAGCATCCGCACGGCGAAGTGACCGCGGCGCGGCCCCGGGCGCCGCGGGCTCCCGCCTCCCCCACCCCCCGCCCCAGCCCGGCCGCCCCGGTCCCCCGCCGCCCGACCTCCCAGCTGCCCCCCGCAACCCCCCCCCCCCCCCCACCCCCCCCCCCCCTCCCCGTCTACACCCCCTCCGCCGCC
>NZ_JAFEXF010000402.1 GCF_016905445.1 Streptomyces sp. G44 | reverse complement strand
ACGGAGGACAGCCCCGCCGAGGCCGACCCCGGCGCGCTGGTGGACCGGGTGGGCGACGCGATCTCCGACCTGACCGCCGCCACCATCGCGGGCACGCTGCGCGCGGTGGTCCGCGACGGCTGGGGCGGCCCGCCCCCGACCCGGGTCGCGGGCCTCGGCCGTGGGCGGCTCCGGCGGCCCCGGCGGCCGAGACTCCCCCGCCGGGTGACGGCGCCCGCCCCGGACACCCCCCGGCCCCGGACACCGGCCCCGGCTACGACGACCTCATCGGCACCACCATCGAACCCGGCAGCGCGGTCCTCGCCCAACTGCTCGGCGGTGAACCGGTGTTCATCGAGGACTCGGCGACCGACCCCCGGATGACGACCCACGTACGGCTCCGCTTCGGGCCCAGCATGATGCTGCCGCTCCAGGCCGGCGGCAGGCTCATCGGGACGCTCGCGCTGCCCCGCAGGCGCGGCGCGCCCGCCTACACCGCCGCCGAGCGGCTGCTCGCCACGCAGTTCGCCTCGCAGGCCGCCCTCGCGCTCGTGCTCGCCGACGCCCAGCGGAGCAGGCAGCGCCTGGCGGTCTTCGAGGACCGCGACCGCATCGCCCGCGACCTGCACGACCTCGTCGTCCAGCGTCTCTTCGCGACCGGCATGATGCTGGAGTCGACCCGCCGCAAGGCCCGTTCGGCGAAGGTCGAGGCCACGCTCGACCAGGCCGTCGACGAGCTGGAGTGCACGATCCAGGAGGTCCGCACGGCCATCTTCGCCCTCCAGCAGCCGCCCGCCGACGCCCCGACGACCTTCCGCGGCAAGGTCCTGCGCGAGACGGCGGGCGCCGCGGCGATCCTCGGCGTCCAGCCCTCGGTGCACTTCGGCGGCGCGGTCGAGACCCGGATCACGGACCCGGCGGCGAGCCATCTCCTCGCCGCCCTGCGCCGCGCCCTGGCCGCCGCGTCGCGCCGTACCGGCGTCACCCGGGTCGACGTGGCGGTCGACGCGCGGGCCACCCTCCCCGACGGCCGCGAGGGCGTACGTCTCACGGTGTACGACGACGGGGACACGGACGGCGTGGAGGCGGGCACCACGGTGACCTGGCAGGCGCCGCTGTGAGGACGGCCCGGCGGCGCGGCTGTGAGGACGGCCCGGCGGCGCCCGGCGGCGCGGCGCGGCGCGTCAGAGCGCGACCACCGTCACCTCCGTGGCCTTCACGCTGGTCCACACCTCGGCCCCGTCGGCGAGGCCCAGTTCGGCCGCCGCCTGCGGGGTGATCTCGGCGACCAGGTCGGGCGCCTGCCCCGAGACGATCAGCACCCGCAGCCTGCTCCCGGCGGCGGTGATCTCCCGCACCGTCCCGCGCCACACGTTGCGCGGACTCCCCCCGGGCCGCTCGCGGTGCACGGAGACGGCCTCGGGCGCGACGACGGCGAGCACCCGCATGCCCTCGGCCGGCGGATCGGCGACGACCAGCCGCCCCTCCCCCGCCAGGACGAGCGTGCCGTCCGCGGCGGCCGTGCCCGGCCAGGCGTTGCGGCCGAGCATGCGGGCCACCCAGGGCGAGCGCGGATGCCGGGTGACCTCGGCGGGCGGCGCGTCCTGCCAAGGACGCCCGCCGTCGGGCACCAGGACCCGGGCGGCCAGCGACACCCCCCCCACCGGGGCGGGCGTGGCGGCGCGGCCGACCCCGCCCAAGCCGGCCGGGGGGGGCCGCAGGGGGTGGCGGCACGGGGGCGGGGGCG
>NZ_JAFEXF010000401.1 GCF_016905445.1 Streptomyces sp. G44 | reverse complement strand
GCCACCGCGGCCGAGGACACCCCCGGCGGCCCCGTCACGATGTCCGGGGACCACACCCCCGCCCCGGCCCGCCCGGCCGGGAGGCGCCGCCGGTGGCTCGCCGTCGCCGCGCTCGCCGTCGCCGCGGCACTGCTCGGCGGCGCCGGCGTCTTCGGCTATCTGCACCTCACGGGAGGCGGCGGCCAGGAGCGGGCCACGGCGGAGACCGCCGGCGAGACCGTGGGCGGCATTCCCGCGGACTGGCGGCGGGTGAAGGACCCGGAGGGCTTCAGCCTCATGCTGCCCCCGGGCTGGAAGCGCCAGGCGGACGGGAACCAGATCGACTACACCCCCGACGGCGGCCGCCGCTTCCTGCGCGTCGCCGTCGACAGGAAGCCGCAGTACGAGACCGCGTACCTGCATCTGCTGTCGCTGGAGAAGACGTTGCGGCTCCCCGAGTACCGGCGGCTGCACCTGAACTCCAACACCTTCCGCGACCAGCCGGGCGCCCTGTGGGAGTTCAGCTGGAAGGCCGGGGCGAACGACACCACCAGGGGCCCGCGCCGCGCCATCGAACAGACGTATCTCAGCCGGGACGGCGTGGAGTACGCCATCTACATGTCGGCCCCCGCCGACAACTGGGCGGCCACCCGCGAGCAGTTCGACGCGATGCTGCGGGGTTGGCGGGAGGGGTGAGCGCCCGCGTCCGCCCTGGGGCGCGTGGTGCGCCCCCTGGCGCTCCCGGCGCGCCCGTCCCGTGCGGCCGGAACCCGCCAGCCGCTCGGTGAGACGCATTCCGTTCGTACACGTGTGGGGCATGATGGCCGCATGGGGAGCCTGGGAGACCACGCAGGTGGGGGCCACGCCCGTGTGATCGCGGGACGCTACCGCCTGGAGGCGCGGCTCGGCAGGGGCGGCATGGGCGTCGTGTGGCGGGCCACCGATCTGCTGCTCGCCCGCCAGGTCGCCGTCAAGGAGCTGGAGCGGGACGAGTCGCTCTCCGACACCGAGGCCACGCAGGCACGCGAGCGGACCCTGCGCGAGGCGCGGGCCGTGGCGCAGCTGCGGCATCCGCACATCGTCGTCGTCCACGACGTCGTCGTACAGGACGAACAGCCCTACATCGTGATGGAGTTGGTCGAGGGCGGCTCCCTCGCGGGCCGGATCGCACGGCACGGACCGCTGGACGCGCGGGCGGTCGCACGCATGGGCGTCAACCTCCTCGGTGCCCTGAGCACGGCCCACGAGGCGGGCATCCTGCACCGCGACCTCAAGCCCGCCAACGTACTGGTGGAGCGGGCCACCGGCCGCGTCGTGCTCACCGACTTCGGCATCGCGCAGGTCAGCGGGGCGACGACGCTCACGGAGGTGGGGTCGTTCGTGGGCTCGCCCGAGTACACCGCGCCGGAGCGCATCGCGGGGGAGCGTACCGGCCCCGAGTCGGACCTGTGGTCGCTCGGCGCGCTGCTCGTCACCGCGCTGGCCGGCGAGTCGCCCTTCCGCAGGGACTCCATCGGCGGCGTCCTGCACGCCGTCGTCTACGAGGAGATACGGCCGCCGGACAGCGCGGCACCGCTCCTCCCGGCCGTCCTCGGCCTCCTGGAGCGCGATCCGCGGCGGCGCCTCGGCGCGGCGGAGGCGGAACGGCTGCTGCGGGCGTACGTCGAGACCGGGCACATGCCCGCGCGCTCGGGCCACGGCGGAGCGGGCACCGGCCCGCCCGAGTCCGGCGGGGCGCGCGGCCGTCCCG
>NZ_JAFEXF010000400.1 GCF_016905445.1 Streptomyces sp. G44 | reverse complement strand
CAGGACCATGTCGATGAAGTCGATGACGACGATGCCGCCCAGGTCGCGCAGGCGCAGCTGGCGCACGATCTCCTCGGCCGCCTCGAGGTTGTTCCTCGTCACGGTCTCTTCGAGGTTGCCGCCCTGGCCGGTGAACTTGCCGGTGTTGACGTCGACGACGATCATCGCCTCGGTCTTGTCGATCACCAGCGAGCCGCCGCTCGGCAGCCAGACCTTGCGGTCCAGGGCCTTGGCGAGCTGCTCGTCGATCCGGTACGTCGCGAAGACGTCGACCTCGGAGGTCCACTTCGAGAGGCGGTCGGCCAGGTCGGGCGCGACGTGCGAGACGTATCCGTGGATGGTCTGCCACGCGTCGTCACCGCTGACGATGACCTTGGAGAAGTCCTCGTTGAAGATGTCGCGGACCACGCGGACGGTCATGTCCGGCTCGCCGTACAGCAGGCTCGGGGAGCTGGTGGAGGCCGCCTTCGCCTTCTTCTGGATGTCCTCCCACTGCTCCTGGAGACGCTCGACGTCGCGGCGCAGCTCGTCCTCGCTCGCGCCCTCGGCGGCGGTGCGCACGATGACGCCCGCGTCCTCGGGGACGATCTTCTTGAGGATGGTCTTCAGTCGCGCGCGCTCGGTGTCGGGCAGCTTGCGGCTGATGCCGGTCATCGACCCCTCGGGGACGTAGACCAGGTAGCGGCCGGGGAGCGAGACCTGGCTGGTCAGGCGGGCGCCCTTGTGGCCGATCGGGTCCTTCGTGACCTGGACGAGGACCGACTGGCCGGACTTCAGGGCGGACTCGATGCGGCGGGGGCCGTTGGCCATGCCGAGCGCCTCGAAGTTGACCTCGCCGGCGTACAACACGGCGTTGCGGCCCTTGCCGATGTCGATGAAGGCGGCCTCCATCGACGGCAGGACGTTCTGCACCTTGCCGAGGTAGACGTTCCCGACGTACGAGGTCGCCTGCTCCTTGTTGACGTAGTGCTCGACGAGCACGTTGTCTTCCAGGACGCCGATCTGGGTGCGCTCGCCGTTCTGGCGTACGACCATCACGCGCTCGACGGCCTCGCGGCGCGCCAGGAACTCCGCCTCGGTGATGATCGGCACGCGGCGGCGGCCCTGCTCGCGGCCCTCGCGGCGGCGCTGCTTCTTGGCCTCCAGACGGGTCGAGCCCTTGATGGACTGGACCTCGTCGACGCCCGTGCCGAGCTCCCGCTCTTCCTTCTTGCGGGGCTCGCGGACCTTGACGACCGTGCGCTCCGGGTCGCTGTCGCCCGGCTCGCCCTCGGCGGAGTCACCGGCCCGACGGCGGCGGCGACGGCGACGGCGGCTGCTGCTGGAGCCCGACCCGCCGTTCTCCGCAGCGGCCTCGTCCGCCTCCTCGGAGTCCTCGGCGGCCTGCTCCGCGGTGTCCTCGGTGTCCTCGGTGTCCCGCTCGGCCTGCTCGGCGGCGACGGACGCCACGGCGTCGTTGTCGTCGTCGGAGTCGGACCCGGCGTCGTTCTGCTCGGCGTCCTGGTCGGCCAGGTCACCGCGGCGACGGCGGCGGCCACCACGGCGGCGACGGCGGCCCTGACGCTCGCCGGACTCCTCCGTGTCGTCGTCGGTGTCGGCGGAGTCGGCCTGCTCGGCCACGGCGTCGGCCGGCCCGCCTGCGCCCGCCCGCCGCCCCCCCGCGGCCCCGGCGGGCCCCCCTCTCCTATTCACCACCTGCCCCGCCGGCCACCCTACACGCGCCGGCTGGCGCGGCG
>NZ_JAFEXF010000003.1 GCF_016905445.1 Streptomyces sp. G44 | reverse complement strand
CCCCAACTCCACGCAGGGGCGCGCCTTCAGCGTGCGGACGCTCGGCCAGGGCGTACCGTTCGGCCGGCAGGTCGCCGAGCAGCAGGGCAGGCAGGCGTCACAGGCACCGCAGCATCCGTTGCCGCCCCAGGCCGCGCAGCCCGAGCAGCCCACGGCGGGCCCGATGCCGCAGACCCCGGCCACGGCATCGCCCGCGCAGGAAGGCACCCCGCAGCCGCAGCCCCCCGGCGGTTCCGGCCGCAGGCGCCGCCTCGCCACGCCTCCCGAGCCCGCGGGCGCCGAGCGCCCCGAGACCTCGGCGCGCCCGCACCCCCAGCCGCACACCCCGCCCCCGGCGCACCCCCAGTCGCGTATCGCGGCCGCCACGGAGGGCGCAGGACGGTCGTACGCGATCGGCGCCCCGGACGAGAACGCGGACGAAGGCCCGGAGCCGCTGGACGGTCCCGGCGGCGCGGTCGAGGTGTCCAACCGGCCCCAGCCCCGGCCGATGGACGACGAACTGCCCCCCGAGCCGCTGGACAACCCGCGCCGCCTCCTGGTGTGGCCCGCGCCGGACGTCACCACCCAGCAGGCGCTCAGCGACCGCGGCTACCGTCCCGTGATCGTGCACTCGCGCGAAGAGGTCGACGCCCAGATCGCGGCGTTCCCGGCGGCGCTGTTCGTGGACCCGCTGACCGGCCCGATCACGCGCACGGCGCTCCAGTCGCTCCGTCAGGCCGCGGTGGCCGCCGAGGTGCCCGTCCTCGTCACGGCGGGTCTCGGCCAGGCGACACGCGAGGCGGCGTACGGCGCCGACCCCGCCGTACTCCTGAAGGCCCTCGCGCCGCGTGACAGCGAGCAGCACCCGTCGCGCGTCCTGCTCATCGAGGAGCACGAGGAGATCGCGCTCGCCCTGACCTCGACGCTGGAGCGGCGGGGCATGCAGGTCGCGCGGGCCGCCAGCGACGCGGACGCGGTGACGCTCGCCGCGCAGATGCGGCCGAACCTCGTGGTGATGGACCTGCTCCAGGTGCGCCGCCGCAGGGCCGGCATCATCGACTGGCTGCGCGCCAACGGCCAGTTGAACCGCACTCCGCTGGTCGTCTACACCGCCGCCGTCGACGAGACGGAACTGCCGCGCCTCGCGGCGGGCGAGACGGTGCTGTTCCTCGCGGAGCGCTCCACGAGCACCGAGGTGCAGAGCCGCATCGTGGACCTGCTGGCGAAGATCGGCAACAACTGACTCCGGACGGGCACACCGCCGGTCAGGCGGTGATGCTGCGGACCGGTGCCTCACCGGTCAGGCGGTGATGCGGCGGACCGCCGCCTTGATGGAGGCGCGCAGCCGTTCCCGCTCGGCGTCCCCGTCGCCGACGAGGATGCGGCTCATCTGCGGCACCGCCGTGGCCCAGCCGGCCAGCGCGACCACCATGAAGAGCAGATGGGCCGCGGGGATCTCGTCGCTGATCACGCCCCGGGCCTGGGCGTCGGCGAGGACGGAGACCTTGCGGTCGTAGTGGTCGCGCCGCTCCCGCTCGTCGGGAAGCTCCTCCGTGCCGTACTCGATGCCCTCCCAGAAGAGCAGGCGCAGCAGTTCGGGGTGGGCGGCGTGGTAGTCCATCAGCCGGTCCATCCAGCCGTCCATGTCGTCCGCGTCGACCGGGTTGGCGACGGCCATGTCCAGCATCCGCTTCTCCAGGACCTGGGAGAAGAGCTCCGCCTTGTTGCCGAAATAGGCGTAGATGAGCTGTTTGTTGGCCTTCGCCTGGCCGGCGATGCGGTCGATGCGGGCACCCGCGATGCCGTACCGGGCGAACTCAGCGACGGCCGCATCGAAGATGCGTGCCTTGGTGGCCTCGGGGTCTCTCACTGCCATGGGCACAGGGTAGGCGAAGCCGTTCGGGCAACCAACTGGTTGGTTGCTTGACAGGGAAGCCTCGGCGGACGCAAACTTTTTCCAACCAACCGGTTAGTTGCCTCGCTCCCGCACAGACAGCCGAAGGAGCCCACGCCCTCATGCCTCACACCCCTGTGTCCCTGCGATCGACTCCCTCCCCAGGGGCGGGTCCTGCGCACACAGCCGCCACTCCGAGGGCGGATCCTGCGCACACAGCCGCCATCCCAGGGGCTCCTCCTGCGCAGGCGCCCGTCGCCCCGGGAGCTTCCGGCCGACGGTCCCGCTCCCTCCCGCCCGGTCTCTTCCTCGCCCTCATCGCTCTCTGCACGGCCGTGACGGCCGCCAACATCTACCTCGCCGCCCCGCTGCTCCCGCTGATGGCACGCGACTTCGGGTCGACGCCGTCGGCCGTCGCGTGGATCGCCTCGGTCGCCCAGTTCGGGTACGCCGCCGGGCTGCTGTTCTTCGCCCCGCTCGGGGACAGCGTGAACCGCCGCAAGCTCGTCGCGGTGCTCTCCCTCGTCACCTCGGCGGCACTCGCCCTGGGCGCGGCGGCCTCGGGGGCCACCGCGCTCGCCGCCGCCGTCCTGGTGGCGTCGGCCGCGACGGTGGTGCCGCAACTGCTGGTGCCGCTGGTCGCCGAGCGGGCCCCCGCGCACCGCAGGGCCAGTCATGTCGCGGCCCTCATAGCCGGGCTCTTCACGGGCATCGTCGCGGCCCGCGTGCTGGGCGGCCTGATCGGCCAGGCGTTCGGATGGCGTTACGTCTTCCTGGGCGCCGCCGGGCTCACGGCGCTGCTCGGCCTCGCCTCGGCCGCCGTCCTGCCGGCCGAGAACCGCCGCAGGTCGGGGCCGCTCTTCGCGGGCCTCGCCCGCCTGCCCGGCGTGGTGCGCGGCTCCGCCGAACTGCGCCGCGCCTGCATACGCCAGGCCGGGATGTACGGCGCGTGGAGCGCACTGTGGACCTCCCTCGCGCTGCTCCTCACCGGGCGCGGCGGCGACGGCTACGGAATGACGACCGCGACGGCGGGCCTGTTCGGGCTCTTCGGCCTCGCGGCCAGCATCGTCGCCCCGCTCGCGGGCGGCCTCGTGGACCGCTTCGGCGCCGCGCGGGTCACCGCGTACGGGTACGGCCTCGCGGCGGTCTCGGTGCCCCTGTTCTGGCTGGGCGGCGGGGAACTGTGGGCCCTGTGCGCGGCGGCGGTCGCCGTCCACATGGCGCTGGTGGCCAGCCATGTCGCCAACCAGACCCTGGCACTGACGACCACCTCCACCCCGGCGGTGGCCAACACCGCCTATGTGGTGGCCGGGTTCACGGGCGGCGCCCTGGCCTCCGCGGTCGCGGGCACGGCGTTCACCCACTGGGGGTGGACGGGCGTGTGCGCGGTCGCCGCCCTCTGGCTCGCGCTCAGCTGGGCGACGACCGCGATACCGGCCCGCGAGGCGCCCGGTGTCAGAGCCGCGTGACGTCCAGTTCCCCGTCGGCGTACTGCCTGCGCAAGACCTTCTTGTCGAACTTGCCGACAGAGGTCTTCGGGACGGCGGGGATGACCGCCCAGCGCTCGGGGAGCTGCCACTTGGCCACGCTGTCGGCGAGGAAGGCGCGCAGGGCCTCGTAGTCGGCGGTCACGTTCTCCTTCAGGACGACCGTGGCGAGCGGGCGTTCGCCCCACTTCTCGTCGGGCACGGCGACCACCGCGGCCTCGGCGACGTCCGGGTGGGCCATCAGGGCGTTCTCCAGCTCGACCGACGAGATCCATTCGCCGCCCGACTTGATGACGTCCTTGGCCCGGTCGGTGAGGGTCAGGAAGCCGTCGGGGCTGATGACCCCGACATCGCCGGTCTTCAGCCAGCCGTCCTCGCTGAACTTGTCCTCGGGCCGCAGGGACTCACCGCCCGCGCCGCCGTAGTAGGCGCCCGCGATCCAGGGGCCGCGCACCTCCAGCTCACCGGCCGACTCGCCGTCCCAGGGCAGGTGGTGCCCACCGGGGCCCACCAGGCGGGCCTCGACGGACGCGGGGAAACGGCCCTGCGTGAGCCGGTAGCCGAACTCCTCCTCGGTGCCGATCGCGTGGGCGGGCGGACGGGCGACCGTGCCCAGCGGGGATGTCTCGGTCATGCCCCAGGCGTGGCAGACCCGCATGCCGAGGCGGTCGAACGCCTCCATCAGGGAGGGCGGGCAGGCCGACCCGCCGATGGTCACCTGCCCGAGCGAGCTGACGTCCCGGGGCTTCGCGGTCAGCTCGGCGAGCAGGCCCTGCCAGATGGTGGGGACGGCGGCCGCGTGGGTGGGCCGCTCCGTCTCGATCATCTCGGCGAGCGGGGCGGGCTGGAGGAAGCGGTCCGGCATCAGCATGTTCACGCCGGTCATGAGGGTGGCGTGCGGCAGGCCCCAGGCATTCACATGGAATTGCGGGACCACGACGAGGGAGGTGTCGGCATCGGTCAGCCCCATCGACTGCGCCATGTTGACCTGCATCGAGTGCAGATAGATGGAGCGGTGGGAGTAGACGACACCCTTGGGCTCGCCCGTGGTGCCGGAGGTGTAGCACATGGCGGCCGCGGCGCGCTCGTCCAGCTCCGGCCAGTCGTAGACGGTCGGCTTGCCGGCGAGCAGTTCCTCGTACTCGTGCACCCGCACCTGGGCGTCGGCCAGGAGGGAGCGGTCACCGGGCCCCGAGACCACGAGGTGCTCGACCGTGGTCATCCGCGGAAGCAGCGGCGCGAGCAGGCCGAGCAGGGAACCGTTGACGATGATGACGCGGTCGGCGGCGTGGTTCACGATCCACGTCAGCTGCTCGGCGGGCAGCCGCAGATTGAGGGTGTGCAGGACGGCGCCCATGCAGGGCACCGCGTAGTAGGCCTCGACATGCTCGGCGTTGTTCCACATGAAGGTCGCGACCCGCTCGTCGTCCCTCACCCCGAGGTCCTCGCGCAGGGCGTGGGCGAGCCGGGCCGCGCGCTCGCCGATCTCCCGATAGCTGCGGCGCTGCGGGGCGCCGTCCCCGGTCCAGGTGATGACCTGGGACGTCCCGTGCACGGTCGAGCCGTGCCGGAGGATGCGGGTGACGGTCAGCGGTACGTCCTGCATCGTGCTCAGCACGGAGTCCTCCTGGGGCGACATCGCCTTCGCGGCGGCAAGGGTTGCGCTGATTCTGCGCGCATACCGCTTGGTATGTCACTACTCCAGGGGATGATCGATCAATGACCGGTCTCAGCGGACCGGTGTGAGTTCCGGGTCCTCACGGAGCTTGCCGAGCGCGCGCGACACCGCGCTCTTCACCGTTCCGATCGAGACGCCGAGCACCTCGGCGGTCTGGGCCTCGCTGAGATCCTCGTAGTACCTGAGGACGACCATCGCCCGCTGCCGGTCCGGCAGCTTCGTGATCGCGCGCCACATCGCGTCCCGGAGCACCTGCTGCTCGGCCGGGTCCCCGGACGGCAGGACATCGGGCTCCGGCAGCTCGTCGCACGCGAACTCGTCGACCTTGCGCTTGCGCCACTGCGACGTACGCGTGTTCAGCAGGGCCCGGCGCACATAACCGTCCAGCGCCCGATGGTCCTCGATCCGGTCCCACGCGACATAGGTCTTGGTCAGCGCGGTCTGGAGCAGATCCTCGGCATCGCTCGGATTCGCGGTCAGCGAGCGGGCGGTGCGCAGCAGTACGGGCTGGCGGGCCCGTACATAGGAGGCGAACGACGGGTACGAGAAGGGCCCGGTGGCCCGCGTCGGACCCGTGCCCCGCGTCGCGGCCTTCGATGCGCTGGTGCACACGGACACCATGGATGCGGTCATGCCTCCACGCTAGAAGCGCCCCCTACCACTGCGGATCGGCCCCAAGTCCCGAAGCGGTGTCCGCCTCAGGTTGTACGAGGGGTGCCGGCTCCACCTCCTACAGGTGGAGGAGGTGGAGCACACCCCTGAGGGTTCAGCCCTGAGACCCGCCCCCGGCGTACGGCCGCCGGGAGGCGAGGCCGCCTAGTGGACGCGTGCCACCGGGGCGTGCACCAGGTTGCGGTCGATCACCATCGTGCGCCCCCCGTGCCGCTCCCTCACGTTCCCCGCGTACTGGTGGATGCGGCGCCCGGGGGTCCAGCCGTCCCCGCTCAGCGAGGGCTCGCGATACAGGTGCGGCCGGGTGCGCCAGCGCGCGAACCACATCACCGAGGGCAGGTCACGCACGCCCGCCCGCCGCGCCAGCTCCATGTGGCGCACGCCGGAATCGGCGCTGCTGTAGAAGCCGGGGACGTAGCCGGATCTGCGCACCTCGCGGTCCCAGGCCCGTACGAAGGAGAGCGTGGTGCGGGCGCACGACTTGTTCCGGTAGGCGTACGCCTCCATGTCCAGGTAGAGCGGGCTGCGCGTCCGGAAGCCGACGGCCTTGGCCCCGCGGACCGCGTCACGCGCCTCCCGTCTTCCCTGGCTCCAGGGGTTTCGCCCGATGCGCACGCCCTTCTTGTTCTTGGCGTAGACGCAGGGCGACTGCGAACCCACGTACAACGGCAGCACCCGCCACCCCAGCCGGTGCACCGAGCTCACCCAGCTCCGGCTCAGGTGCGGCTGGGTCTTGCAGGCCCGGCCGCGGCCCGCGAAGTACACGCCCACGGCGCGGTACTGCGAGCTCCGCCAGCGCCGCAGGGTGTCGACCGACGGTGCGACGCACGTGTCGAACGCCCGCCCACGGAAGATCGGCACCCCGGCGGGCAGCGGGGCAAAGCGACGGGCGGGCCCCGTGGCAGGCCCGGTGACGGACCCGGTGGCGGACCCGGTGATGCCTGGCTCGCCGAAGCCCCCGTACTCCTCGGCGGGACCGGCTGCTGCTCGGGTGGGGGCGGAGGCAGCCGCCGCGCCCGGCGGCGACGCGGTCAGGTCGACGGTCAGGGTGGTCAGCGCGAGGACAAGTCCGATGATCATTTTTTGGTGACGCATACGGTGAGTGAACGGTCCGCGCACCTCGACTCAGGCCGGGACACGCGGCACGTTCAGCCGTCCGACGCCAGAATCAACCCCGATGTGGGAACGCCGGTGCCCGCGGTGACCAGAGTGCGCGCGGCGCCGGGTATCTGGTTCACGGATGTGCCGCGTATCTGACGGACGGCCTCCGCGACGCCGTTCATCCCGTGCAGATACGCCTCCCCGAGCTGCCCGCCATGGGTGTTGATCGGCAGCCGCTCCTCGGCGACGAACCCGGCGGCCTCGCCCGGCGCGCAGAACCCGAACTCCTCAAGCTGCATCAGCACGAACGGCGTGAAGTGGTCATAGAGGATGCCGACGTCGACATCGGACGGGGCCAGCCCCGATGTGCGCCACAACTGTCGGGCCACGACACTCATCTCGGGCAGCCCGGTCAGATCGTGGCGGTAGAAACCGGTCATCTGCTCCTGCGCCCGGCCCGCCCCCTGGGCCGCCGCCGTGAGCACGGCAGGGGGATGCGGCAGGTCACGGGCCCGCTCCACGCTCGTGACGACGACGGCCTGGCCGCCGTCCGTCTCCTGGCAGCAGTCCAGGAGACGCAGGGGTTCGACGATCCAGCGTGAGGCGGCGTGATCGGCGAGGGTGATCGGCTTGCCGTGGAAGTAGGCGGCCGGGTTCGTCGCCGCGTACTTCCGGTCCGTCACGGCCACGTGGCCGAAGGCGTCCGGGGTCAGGCCGTAGGTGTGGAGATAGCGTCGGGCCGCCATCGCCACCCAGGACGCGGGGGTCAGCAGGCCGAACGGCAGGGACCAGCCGAGCGCCGCGCCCTCGGCGGACGGTTCGCGCCGCTGCACCCCGGAGCCGAATCTCCGCCCCGAGCGTTCGTTGAAAGCGCGGTAGCAGACGACCACTTCGGCCACGCCGGCCGCCACCGCGAGCGCCGCCTGCTGGACGGTGGCGCAGGCGGCCCCGCCGCCGTAGTGGACGCGGGAGAAGAAGGACAGTTCCCCGATCCCGGCGGCCTGGGCCACCGTGATCTCCGGGCTGGTGTCCATGGTGAACGTGACCAGGCCGTCGACATCGGCGGCGGACAGCCCCGCGTCGTCGAGCGCCGCCCGCACCGCCTCCACGGCCAGTTTCAGCTCACTGCGCCCGGAGTCCTTCGAGAACTCCGTCGCCCCGATCCCCACGATCGCCGCCTTGCCGCCGAGGCTGTCGCGCGTACGGACACTCATGCGGCGCCCCCCGGAGGAAGGGTCACGGTGACGGTGCCGGTGACGTGCCTGCCGATGCCGTTGGCTCCGACGACCCTGACGGTGGACGTCTCGCCGTCGGGCCCGGTGGCGACCGTCTCGACCCTGCCGCTCAGCGTCATGGTGTCCCCGGGGTAGTTGGGCGCGCCGAGGCGTATCGCCACCTTGCGCAGGACCGCGGTGGGGCCGAACCGGTCCGTGATGTAGCGGCCGACCAGGCCGTTGGTCGTCAGGATGTTCATGAAGACGTCGGGGGAGCCCTTGGCCTTCGCGAGCTCCGCGTCGTGGTGCACGTCCTGGTAGTCACGGGACGCGATGGCCCCGGCGACGATCAGCGTGCGGGTGATCGGGACCTCCAGCACCGGCAACTGCTCACCCGCCCGCTCCTCAGCCGCCACGGAAACCGCCTCCGCCTCCGCCGTTTCCGACGGCGTGAAGCCCATGTCGGCCCTCACCCCTGCCCCGCCGTCCAGACCCCGGAACAACGGCAGCTCCAACTCCTCGTCCATCCGTTGGAAGTCGAGCCGCACCGGCATGCCGATCCGTACCTTGTCGTACGGCACCCCTATGACGTTGCTGATGATCCGCACCCCTTCCGCCAGCTCGACGAGGCCCACCGCGTAGGGCGGATCGAACGCCGGGAAAGGCGGGTGGTGCATCACGACGTACGAATAGACCGTGCCCTCCCCGCTCGCCTCGACCGTGTGCCACTCGGGCGAGCCGCAGGCGTTGCAGCCGGGCAGCCAGGGGAAGCGCAGCTCTCCGCAGCCGCCGCAGCGCTGGATCAGCAGGCGGTGCGCGGCGACGCCCTCCCAGAACCCCGCGTTGTCGCGGTTGATCACCGGGCGGGGGCGCTTGCCCTTCGGTTTCGATCGCGCCGGTGCGTACTTGAGGATCCGGAAGCGGTGCGTCCCGGCGAGCTCGCCGCCGGCCCTGATGTCCATCCGCGTGGTGACGAAGTGGCCTGTGCCGAGCCTGGTCGTCTTGCGCTCCGACACCGACTCGATCACCGCGTCGAAGGTGATCTCGTCGCCGGGCCGCAGCGCCCGCGCGTACTCCTGCTCGCAGTCGGTGGCGACCACCGAGGTGTACCCCGCGCCGTCGAGCAGGGTGAGCAGCTCGTCGTACCCGTCGGAACGCCCCTCGTGCCCGGAGAGGCCGCCCATCGTCCAGGCCTGCATCATCGTGGGGGGTGCGATCGGATCCGCGCCCGTATAGGCGGGGTGGGTGTCACCCATCGCCTCGCACCAGTGTCTGATCATGGGTTCGTTGACCGGGTCCTTGCCGGTGCCCGCCTGCGCCGCGGGCCTGCCCTCGAACGCCTTCAACGCGTCGTACGCGAGGGCCCGCGCCTCGCCGTCCGCGTCGTCCGCCGCCTCCCCCGCCGTGCCGTCGCTGTTCACCGACACCCCCTCCGCATACCGAGCCTCGCCCGCGCGCACAGTTTCTGACTGTCCGTCAGTTACGGTCCCGGTGTCAAGAGACAACGGCCCGGCGCCGGGTTCGAGGGCGGGGAGGCCCGGACACAGCAGTGCGGCGGCGCCGAAGCGCCGCCGCACTGGACCCGTCACACTCCCTGTCGCGTTCCTCCGGAAGCCATCCCCATCGCTTCCGGAAGCCGCGACTCACCAGAGGTTGGTGAAGTTCACCGCGACTTCCTCGTTCGACTGGTCGATCGCCGCGAACGCCGAGCCTTCGACCTGGGCGGTGTTGTTCTTGTTCGAGGCGTGGTCACCGACGGCCTGCTGCTGCGTGGTCGCCGAGTTGCCGTGGTTGCTGCCGCCGACGCCACTGCCGTTCACGGCTGCCGCTCCTGCATTCGATCCGTTGTTCGCGAACGCGCCGTTGTCGGCCATCGCGACGCCCGAGAAGAGCGCGGCGGCCAGCGGGAGGGCGGCGGCGGCCGCGACGACTCGGGCGGTACGGATACGTGCCATGTCTATTCCTCCAGAGCAGGAGGTACGCGCCGGCGACGAGCCGGGAGTACCGAGAAACACGGGTTCACCAGGGGGTTGGCCGACCACCCCGGAGTGCTGCACGACGTCGCGGCATCAGAGTTGCCCACGCGCCCCCGGCGATCCACCCCGCAAGCGCCGATTCCCCCTCAAGCGTGAGGACAGGTCGATAAACATGCTTCACGCCGCGAACCCGCTGTTCAGCCTCTTATCGCCCCCTCGCCATCTGCCTCCGGACCACCCCCTGCCCTGGCTCGCCCAGGCGCCACAAGGGGCGAAGCGTTCCTCCTGGACCCGTCGACACCCTCAAGAAGGGGGCGCTTTTCCGCTCCGAGCCCTCACCTCCGTGCCGCCCGCGCATCGCCCCCTCTTCCCTTCTTCGAACATACGTACGAAACTGAAGCCATGGCCACCACCGACCGCCATGTCACCACCCTCGCGCTCGCCCACGCCCTGTCGGCCGCCGAGCGCGGCCTCGCCGTGATCCCGCTCTCCCGCCAGAAGCTCCCGGCCCTGCGGTCCCCCCACCACACCGGGACCCCCGACCCGCAGGCACCCCACGACACCCCCCGGCCGGCACCGCCCTGCCACGGCGAATGCGGCCGCCCCGGCCACGGCGTGTACGACGCGTCGACCGACCCGCGGCGCATCCGCGAGCTCTTCGCCGCCGCCCCCTGGGCCACCGGTTACGGCATCGCCTGCGGGCTGCCCCCGCACCATCTGATCGGCGTCGACCTCGACACGAAGTCCGGGGCGGACGCCTCCGCGGCCCTGCGGGAGCTGGCGCTGCGCCACCTGTTCACGATCCCGGAGACGGTCGTCGTGACCACGCCGAGCGGTGGCCGCCACATCTGGCTCTCGGGGCCGCCCGACACCGTGATCCCCAACTCCGCGGGACGGCTCGCGCCCGGCATCGACATCCGCGGGGCGGGCGGCTACCTCGTCGGCCCCGGCTCCCGTACCGAACACGGCGTCTACGGCACCGTGCCCGGCACCGCCCAACTGCCGCCCGCCCCCTGCCCGCCCGCGCTGCTGCGCCTGATCGCGCCGCCGCCTCGGCCCCCTCACGCGGCGCCGCCCCGGCGGGCAGGCTCCGGACCGCCCGCGCAACAGGGCCACGGCCTCGTCCAGTTCGTCCTCGCGGCGCACGAGGGGCAGCGCAACACGCGTCTCTTCTGGGCCGCTTGCCGCGCCTACGAGAACGGCCTCGGCGAGTCCCTGGCGCCCCACCTCACGGACGCCGCCGTCCGCGTCGGCCTCACCCACCGCGAGGCCCACTCGACGATCGCCTCGGCGGCACGCCTTACGGGGCAGGGGTGAACGGGACGCACACCTGGGCGTCGCGTAAGGGGCGCCCGCAATGGCGCATGCCCCTTACCGCCCGGTGAGGCGCCGCGACGTCACCCGCCGCTTCCCCCGTCGGAGGAATCGCCCTGCCCCGCCCTGTGGAGCAGCGGAACGAGCACCGCGACCACGCCGGCGGCCGTGCCGATCGGGGACGCGAGACGCGGGAAGACGAGCACCAGGGCCACGACCCCGAACCCCACCGCGACGACTCCACCGATCAGCAGCTCTCGCGCCCGCGCCCGCCCCGGCCTCCGCCCCCGCAACCGCATCCGCAACCGCAACCGCGTCGGTTCGGCGCCGCGGAGCGACAGGACGGGTTCGGCAGCAGGGGGCTTCCTGAAGTGCACGCCTTCGGCGTTCGTGGGTACCGTCATGACTGACCTCTCTGAAGTGGGGTCAGGGCGGCTCCCGTGCCAGCGGGGGCCGCCTTTTTGCGACCACGCCACCCGTCAGCGGCAATAGTGACAGCGCGTGAGCCCATCGCCAATCCGCCGATCAACAGGCCCTGTGGATAACTCGCCTATCACTGTGTGTAACTAGCAGGAAAGGGTGTGCACAACGGTGGACAATGCGGTGCGAGCGCCCACAAGGTGTTTCACAGACCCCATCTGAGCTGGGGTTTCGCTATCCTCAGGCTGTGGACCGGAAATTTTTTCTTCCACAGGCCGATATCACTGCCAGTGAGCGCGGAGGCTTTGATTCCAGTCTTATTCTATCCGCGTAGAAAGACAAAGTAAGGGTTACCAAAGCAAAGGGCACGAACATTCACCCCTTCGGTCCCCCGCTCGTGCGACGACCTCGGCCCAAGAGAGCGGCGACCTCCTGTTCCGACCAGTGCCCGGCAGCGCCCGGGCAGGCCGCGACGTACGCGGCGACCGCTTCGCTGTCCCATGCTCCGGCCGACAGGAGCCCCAGGCCCAGGAAGCGCACATAGGAGGCGGACGGAGGAACCCCTTGCACGTCCGTCATGCCCCATGGAGCCGTGAAGGTCAGCACAGGCATGCGGTCGACCTGCCCGGCGCACACCAACGTCTCGTACCGCCCTTCTCCCAGCACGGCACGTCCCCGCGCGAGCACACCCGTCAGATCGAGGTCGGTGCCCGGTTCCCGGTACATCTCCTGAGCCGCGATGTCCGCGAACTGCTCCGCCGTCACCAGGTGGGCCCTGGCCATGACGCGCCCGCTCACCCGTGGGTCGTAGAAGGCCCTGCCGCCTCCCCACACCGGCGACCAGGTCGCGAAGTACATGGCCCCGGTCAGCTCCACCGGAACCGACTGCGTCGGCATGGCGGGGTCGCGGCACCCCGGGTACTCCCTCGCCGCCCCCAACGGGCGGCCACCCCGGATGTACGCGGCAAGGCGATCCAGGTGCGTGTTGGACCCGTAGGACGTGTACCAGACCCGCTCAGGACGCCGCTCGCTCGGCAACGTCGAGTCGATGCTTCGCAGAGCCTTCACGCCGACTCCCTATCACGCCGCGACCCTCGTCAGGCCGCGCTCCCTGCCTCGCCGCGACCCCCGTCACGCCGCCATTCCCGTCAAGCCGCGCATCAGCCGAACGCCACACACCCGACGGACACGGCACCGGCCGGCGCGCACGACAACGGCCCCCGACCGTCACACCAGGTCAGGGGCCGTCAATCTCTGCGGTGGGTGTGGGATTTGAACCCACGGTGACTCGCGCCACGACGGTTTTCAAGACCGTTCCCTTAGGCCGCTCGGGCAACCCACCCCGCGCCGGTCACCGGGGAGCCGGGACGGCGCGGGGACAAGACTAGCGGGTTGGGCCGTCGGCGGAGCAGCGGCTCAGCTGTCGCCCTTGCGCTGGCCCAGGGTCACGTCGACCGTGTGCTCCTTGCCGTCGCGCTCGTAGGTGATCTTGACGGTGTCGCCGGGCTTGTGGGTCCAGATCTGGCCGATCAGGGTCGGGCCGCTGTCGATCACCATGTCGTCCAGCTTCGTGATGACGTCACCGGGCTTGAGGCCGGCCTTGTCCGCCGGGCCGTTCGGGGTGATCGCCTCCGAACCGCCCGCGCCCTCCCGGGAGATCATCGCGCCGTCCCCGGTCTCCTGCCGGAGCGAGACCGAGGCGCCGATCACGGGGTAGACCGGCTGGCCGGTCTTGATCAGCTGCTGGGCGACGTTCTTCGCCTGGTTCACGGGGATCGCGAAGCCGAGGCCGATGGAACCCGACTGGCCGGAGCCGCCCAGGCCGCCGCTGTCGGCGGGCTTGATCGCGGAGTTGATGCCGATCACCGCGCCGCGCCCGTCCAGGAGGGGGCCGCCGGAGTTGCCGGGGTTGATGGAGGCGTCGGTTTGCAGGGCGCTCATGTACGAGCTCTTGCCGCTCTGCCCGCCGTCGCTGGAGGTCACCGGGCGGTTCTTGGCACTGATGATGCCCGTGGTGACCGTGTTCGAGAGGCCGAAGGGGGCGCCGATCGCGATCGTGGAGTCGCCGACGGCCACCCGGTCCGAGTTGCCGAGGGGGAGCGGCTTCAGGTCGCCCGGGGTGTTCTTCAGCTTGACGACCGCCACGTCGTAGCCCTCGGCACGGCCGATGACTTCGGCGGCGTACTTCTTGCCGTTGGAGAACGTCGCCTGGAGCTTGCCGCCCTCGGCGGCCGATGCCACCACGTGGTTGTTGGTGAGGATGTGGCCCTGCTTGTCGTAGACGAAGCCGGTGCCCGTGCCGCCCTCGCCGCTGCCGCTCTGCGCCTCGATGGTGACTACGCTCGGCAGCGCGTCGCTCGCGATCCTGGCGACCGAGCCCGGCTCGCGCTTCAGGTCGGCGGGCGTGTCCGCGGCGGCGACCGTGGTCGAACCGGTGTCGTTGTCGTTCTGCTCCGCGGCCCAGTAGCCCACGCCACCGCCGACGCCGCCCGCGAGCAGGGCGGCCGCGAGCACCCCGGCGACCAGCCCGCCACGCCGGCGCCCGGGCTTCGGCTCCTGCGGCTGGTACGAGGCGCCCCAGCCGGAACCGGAGCCACCGCCCGCGGCGTACGACGGGACGGTCGGCGGCTGCGGAGGCGGCCACGCGCCGGCGGCGGCGGACCCGGCACCGGCACCGGCACCGGCACCCGGAACGCCGGGCTCCGCGGAAGGAACGGCACCGGTGGCGGCACGGGAATCGGCGGCAGAGGCGGCGGCGTCGGCAGAGCCGGCGGAAGCAGCGGGAGCGTCCACCGGCACGGGAGGTGCGGACGGGGCCTTCGGTACCGCGTTGCCCTCGTTCTCGGTGCTCACAGCTCTTCTCCTCGGTCCATGCTGTCGTGGCTTGCGTACTCGGTCACGGCCTGGCTGTGCCGACTGCTGTGCGTCTGGTTCTGCTGGTTCTTACGTCTGTCTCTACTGTGCATCTGCCCGCAGTCAGCTTTTCCCATGGGCTGTCAGGGCACCATAAGCCGAGCCTGTGAGTCCGGCGCTGCGAGACGCGGCCCTCCGGCGAGCCCGCGGGTGCCCCGTGATGGGACCATGACGCGGTGACCCTCGCACGACAGCACCAGATCCAGGTCGTCGCCCACCGCGGAGCCTCCGAGGACGCCCCCGAGCACACGCTGGCCGCGTACAAGAAGGCGGTCGACGACGGGGCCGACGCCCTCGAATGCGATGTCCGGCTCACCGCGGACGGCCACCTCGTCTGCGTCCACGACCGCCGCGTCAACCGCACCTCGAACGGCCGCGGAGCCGTCTCCGCCCTCGAACTGGCCGACCTCGCCGCCCTCGACTTCGGCTCCTGGAAGCGCCACCACGACGAGGCCCTGGAGGGCGAGGGCCCGGACTGGGAGGGCGCCGCCGGCGCCGACACCTCCGTCCTCACCCTGGAGCGGCTCCTCGAACTCGTCGCCGAGAGCAACGCGGCGGGCCGCCGGGTGCGGCTGGCCATCGAGACGAAGCACCCGACGCGCTGGGCGGGCCAGGTGGAGGAGCGCCTGCTCCTGCTGCTGAAGCGCTTCGGCCTGGACGCGCCGCCCGCGGAGGGCCTCTCTCCGGTACGGGTCATGAGCTTCTCGGCACGTTCGCTGCACCGCGTGCGGGCCGCCTCGCCGACGCTGCCGACCGTCTATCTGATGCAGTTCGTCTCGCCCCGCCACCGCGACGGCCGCCTTCCTCCGGGCGTACGCATCGCGGGCCCCTCCCTGCGGATCGTGCGCAACCACCCCGGATACGTGGCGAAGCTGAAGCGCGCGGGGCACCAGGTGCACGTGTGGACGGTGAACGAGCCCGAAGACGTCGAGCTCTGCGCCGAACTCGGTGTCGACGCGATCATCACCAATCGCCCCAGGCAAGTTCTGACCCAATTGGACCGCCTGGGACTCCGGTGACTTCCGTTACAGGGAGTGCACCGGCGCGTTCGGTCCGTATTCGATCGTGACGAGTGCGTCACCAGAGGGGGATTGGCCGGTTTCCGGTCCAGTCCATTGGGGCATCCACACCGTGGCGTGGGGCAAAGGAGGTCTCGGGGGTGGCGTTGGTGGTGGCACGGGAGGTGCCCACGTCGTCGAGCATGGCCGTTCCCCATGGCCCTGCGGGCGTGGGGGAAGCGCGACACCGGATGCGTGATCAGTTGCGTATCGGCGGAGTGTCCGAGTCGGTCATCGACGATGCCGTACTGATCCTTTCGGAGTTGCTCAGCAATGCCTGCCGGCATGGCAGGCCGCTGGGTCACGGAATGGTCGGCGACGGCGATGTACGAGCGGCCTGGCACGTCGACAAGACCGGTCGGCTGACGGTCGAGGTGACGGACGGAGGGGGCCCGACCCGCCCCGTTCCGGCCACGCCCTCGGTCACGGCGCACGGCGGCCGCGGGCTCAACATCATCTCGGCGCTCGCCGACACGTGGGGCGTGCGCGACGACGTGCACGGCGAGGTCACCGTCTGGGTCGTCATGCAGGCCGGGCACCGCCCCGAGGATTTCGCTACGCGCGTCGCCGCCCCGTCGGCGGCAGCGCTGACCGACCTCGCCTTCGCGGACCCCTTCGACGACCTGGACTGAGGACCTGGCGACCTGGACCGGCGACCTGAACTGACGGCCCGGACCGGACCGACGGCCTGGACCGACGATCTGGACCGACGGCCTGAACTGACGGCCCGGACCGACGGCCTGGACCGACGATCTGGACCGACGGCCCGGACCGACGATCTGGACCGACGGCCTGGACCGACGACGACGCAGCCCGCCGAGTGCGCTGAGTCCGCCGGGTCACCGAAGCCCGGCTGGACCCGGCTCAGCCCACCGGACCCCACCGGAGCTCCCGGCACCCCGGAGGGAATCCCGGCGGCCCCCGCGCCAACGGCTAGGCTCGCGCCCGTACGCAAGAGCAAGAGAGCCGCAGCCGGGAGACACCCAAGATGGCCAAGAAGCGCCCCCAGACCAAGGGCAAGCAGCAGCCGCAGTCCAAGGGCGGAGCCGACGCGAACTATCCGGTCGTCGGCGCCCGCGAACCCTGCCCCTGCGGTTCGGGCCGCCGCTACAAGGCCTGCCACGGCCGGGCCGCCGCGCAGGCGGTGGCCGAGCTGGTGCAGCGCCCGTTCGAGGGGCTGTCCGGCGAGTGCGACTGGGTCGCGCTGCGCGAGCTGGTGCCCGCCGCCACCGTCGAGTTGACGCTGCGGGACGGGCTGCCCGAAGGCGTTCCCTCGGTCACCCTGGCCACCGTGCTGCCGATGGCGTGGCCCGCGCTGCGCCGCGACGACGGCTCGGTCCTGCTCGGGTTGCAGAACGACACCTCGTCCGGCGACATCAGCCGCGACCTCGCCGACACCCTGCGGCGCGCCCTTGAGGCCGAGCCGGGCACGCCCGTGCAGGGTCGCCGCGCCCCCGCGGAGGGCCCGCGCATGCAGGACCTGCTCGACCCCGAGGCGCCGTTCGAGCCGGTGGTGCACTCCGGATTCGAGTTCTGGGTGCCGGACCCGGAGAACGCGACGCCGGAGGTCTCCGCCTCCCTGGAGCGGGCGAACGCCGCCGCCATCCCGACCGTGCGGCTCTCCGGCGTGGACTCCGCCTACTGGTGCGAGACGCCGGAGAAGAACCACCTGCGGTGGGTCATGCCGCACCCCGAGGAGCAGCTCCTGGACGCCCTGGCCCGGCTGCACGCGGCCGGCACGTCGAGCCTCGGTGAGGGCACCCGGCTCGTCGGTTCCTTCCGCGCGCACGGCGTGATCGTGCCGGTGTGGGACCTGCCGAGCGGCGTCGGCGCGGACGACATCGAGAAGCCGGCCGCCGAGTTCGCCGAGCGACTGGCGGCGGCGCTCGCCTCGGACGCCCCGCTCACCGCCGACGAGCGCCGGGCCCGCGGCGGCCTCACCAACCGCCAGGTCACGCTCAGCTGACGCACCGTACGGACGCGAACGCTCCGCTGACACGCTCAGGTCACGCTGCGTCGACATTCCCGCGTCATCCGCGGCTGACCCACCAGTCAGTCGGTGGGGAGCACGTGACTCCCGTCACAACTCCCCGTACTCACAGGTAAATCCCTGTCCGGATACCTGAGATCGAATTTGCCAGGAGCCGATCTCTTGTTACCGTTCAGGTAGCCCGGTTGCTGGTGCATCCCCCGTCGCCAGCAACCGGGCCCTTCCATGTCCGGGTCCGGTTCATCGCTCAACTGCCTTGTGGCGACGCCGAGTTGCTTCCCGAGCGCAGCAGCAGCGCACCCGCCTCGTCCGCCGCGAACTCCGCCACGGCCGAGTACTCCGCCGCCTCTCCCGCCGACCGCGCACGCGGCGTCTCACACGCCCCCGGCTCATCACCCGCGGTCACCCCACAGTGCGTCTGCACGGTGCGCCCGTCCGGGCCCATGACGGTCAGCACGGCGTCCAAGTCGTCGCCGGTGGCATTGCGGTAGTACGTGCGGGCCCATGTGTCGTGGCCCTGAGTGAGCACGCAGGTCTGGGCCTCGATGCCGTCCGGGGAGGACAGTTCGGGCCCGCACCAGGATTCCGTGCTCGTCCCGAGGCCGCCCGGCAGCGGGCGCTCCGGGCGCTCCGGGCGCTCGGCGGTCGAGGACGCCGGAGCCGCGGGGGCCACCGGAGCTGCCGGAGCCGCAGGGGCGTTCGAAGGGTCGGGCGAGGGCGCGGGGAGGGGCGACTTCGCGTCACCGTCACCGTCGCCGACCGGCCCCGCGGACGCGCCGGCGAGCGGAAGGAGAACCGTGACGGCCGCGACGCCCAGGAGCACGATCAGGCGGGGTTGCATGGGCCGAAGATAACGACAGGTGGGCGCGCGGCCCGTTCGCCGCGCACCCATTGGCCTACAACTCGGGGGCGCTCACACCCGTACGAGTGAGCGCGTCGACGACGGCGTCCACGACCGCCTCGACGTCGGGCACCCAGGGGGCGGCCGAGCCGGGCAGCGGGGCGCGCTCCCAGCGGACGGGTCCCTGACCCGTGCCGGAGGGCGGCAGGGCGAGGTAGCCGCCCTCGCCGTGGAAGCGGAGGGCGCCCGGGACGTGGTCCTTGGCGTAGAGCAGCTCGCCCAACTGGGCCAGGGAGTAGGGCGCGACGAGCACATGGAAGCGGCTCTCCGTGGCGACGACGGGGCCGAGCCTGATGCCCGCCTCGTCGAGCGCGGCGAGGGCGCGCCCGCCCGCGTCCACGGGGAGGCTGACGGCGCACGGGGCGCGGCCTCCGGTGGCGAGCACGACGGGGGCGCCCGGGCGGTTGGTCCACCACCAGCGCACCATCCGCTCGTCGGTGGTCGCCGCGAGCAGGCCGGGGTCGAGTGGGTGCGCGCCCGGCACCACACAGTCGGGGTCGGGGCAGGCGCACCGGCTGCCGTCGCGCCGGTCGAGACCGACGCCCGGCAGGACGGGCCACCGCCACGCGGTCGCGAAGGTCAGGGCCGCGCCGAGCTGTCCGGTACTCCGGCCGGGCTTCCTTCCCGGTCGCCAGGTCAGGAGCCTGCGTCGCCTTCCGAGGATCTCGCGCATGAGCGCTCGTTCCTTTCCGTTGCACGCCGGCGCTTGACGCCGGGGAGACTGCGGGCCACATCACACCAAGTGTGGATCACTGCACCATGCGTGGATCGCTTCGATCACTTCGTGTGGATCACTTCGCCGTACGTACGAGCTGGCACATCCGACCCCAGCCTGCGGCATGGGGAACCACTCTGAACCGAGCGTTGACGTGGCGTGGGGTGGCGGCGCCTGGCGTTTGCCGTCGCGCGATATTGCTTGCCGCCTCCCCCACGGGAGGATGGGGCACGATCGTCGTGCGTTAAGACGCCCGGGTCCTCCGCGAGGTTCCGGACGGGTCCCAACTGCCCCTGGTCATCACTGAGTACGTACCCAGCCCGACCACTGCAACGCTCTACCGAACAACGTCAGTCGACCGCAATATGCCACGAGTCGGCGCTTTTTTCAGCCAACTTTTCAAGATCTTTTACAGCTCCGGATCTTCCCACGGACACCAGGAATCCCAGCAGGACAATGCTGGACATCCCCTCACCAGGGCGTGTACATCTGGAGACATTGCTGCCGGCGCAGAATGACATGGGGGTTTGCGATGCTATCGAGCATTACGCACCGGCCGGAAAGCCGTAAGCCATGAACGCCCCGCATCTTCCGAAAGTGGCCGGAATCGATTCCACTGTTCCGCCACCCGCCCACACTGTCGCGCCCACCGCGCCCACCGCACCCGCACCGGCGGCCTCCCCCACCCCCGGCGCCCCCTGCGCCGCGCTCCAGGACCGCCTCGCGGGCTGGGTCTCCGACCTCACCACGCTGCACGAACTCACCGAACGGCTCGCCCGCACGACGGCCCTCGACGAGGCCCTGCGCGAGATGCTCGGGGCCGGGGCCGCCCTCGTCGGCGCCCGGCGCGGCCTCGCCGTCCTCGAACCGGGCGACGGGCTCGGCCCGGACACCACGACCGGCCTGGAACTCACCCGCGCCGAGCTCGGCCACCTGGAGACGGTGCCGCGCGGCGCGACGTCGTACGGCCGCCTCCTGGACGCGCCGACGGCCGGCGCGCCCGGACCCGCCACCGAGATCGTCCAGCCCGACCTGCTCGCCGACGACAGCCTCGACCCGCGCCACCGCGAGGTCGCCGCCCGCCTCGGCTACGCCGCGAGCTACGCACTGCCCCTGGCCAGCGAGGCGGCCGGCCGGATCGGCGCCGCCGTATGGCTGTACGACGAGCCCGCCGAGCCGACCGAGCGCAGACGCCACCTCGCCGGTCTCTACGCGGCCTACGCCACCGAACACCTGGCACGCCTGCTGGAACTGGACCGGGCCCGCGTCACCGCCGCCACCCTGCGCGCGGAACTCATGCCCGCGCGGCTGCCGCGGGTCGCCGGGGTACAGCTCGCCGCGCTGCACCGCACCGGGCCGCGCGGCGGCGGCGACTGGCACGACGCGCTGCCGCTGCCGGACGCCGCGCTCGGGCTCGCGGTGGGGTCGGTCACCGGGTCGGGGCCCAGCGCCGTCGCCGCGATGGGGCGGCTGCGGGCCTCCCTGCGGGCGTACGCCGTGATGGAGGGCGAGGACCCCGTCGCCGTACTCTCCGATCTGGAGCTGCTGCTGCGGCTCACCGAACCCGCGCGATCCGCCACCGCCCTCTTCGCCTACTGCGAGCCCGCCCTGCGCAAGATCGTGCTCGCCGGGGCCGGGCACAGCCCGCCGCTGATCATCGGGGAGCGGCGCACGGAGTTCGTCGAGACCTCCCTGTCCGCGCCGCTCGGGATGCTCGCCTGCTGGGAGGCACCGAGCGTGGAGATCTCCCCGGAGCCCGGAGAAACGGTGCTTCTCTATACCGACGGCCTGCTCCACCGCACCGGCGAGGCGATGGACCGGGCGTTCGCGCGGCTGCACGCGGCGGCGGCGAGCGTCCCGAAGCCCCTGCGGGACGACCCGGCCGCCGTCGCCGACCACGTCCTGCGCACGGTCCTTCCCGACGGGCTCGACACCGCGGACAGCGAGGAGGACGTGGTGCTCCTGGCGGCCCGCTTCGCGTGAGGCCACGGCCACGCGCGGTAAGAGGCCCAACGGCCCTGTGCCCCCTTCCGTACGCCCGTACGATGGAGGGTGGCCCAGTGTCGTACCTAGGAGGCAGACCGTGTCGGACGCTCTCAACCCGGAAGCCCCGGAGACCCCGGTGATCCCGGAGGAGACCGAAGAGGAGCCGATCAAGCAGCGGAAGAACGGCCTGTACCCCGGCGTGTCCGACGAGCTCGCCGAGAACATGAAGTCCGGCTGGGCCGACACCGAGCTGCACGACCTCCGGCCGATCCCGCAGGCGGAGAACACCGCGGCCCGCCGCGCCGCGCTCTCCGCGCGCTTCCCGGGCGAGCGCCTGGTGATCCCCGCGGGCAACCTCAAGACCCGCTCGAACGACACCGAGTACGCCTTCCGCGCCTCCGTCGAATACGCGTACCTCACCGGCAACCAGACCGAGGACGGCGTCCTGGTCATGGAGCCGACCGCGAGCGGCCACGACGCGACCATCTACCTCCTGCCGCGCTCCGACCGCGAGAACGGCGAGTTCTGGCTGGACGGCCAGGGCGAGCTGTGGGTGGGCCGCCGCCACTCCCTGACCGAGGCCGAGAAGCTGTACGGGATCCCCGCCTCCGACGTGCGCGAGCTGTCCGAGGCGCTGCGCGAGGCGACCGGTCCCGTCCGGGTCGTACGCGGGTACGACGCCGGCATCGAGGCCGCGCTGACCGACAAGGTCACCGCCGAGCGCGACGAAGAGCTGCGCGTCTTCCTCTCCGAGGCCCGGCTGGTCAAGGACGAGTTCGAGATCGGCGAGCTCCAGAAGGCCTGCGACTCGACCGCGCGCGGCTTCGAGGACGTCGTGAGGATCCTCGACAAGGCCGAGGCGACGAGCGAGCGCTACATCGAGGGCACGTTCTTCCTGCGCGCCCGCGTCGAGGGCAACGACATCGGCTACGGCTCCATCTGCGCCGCCGGCCCGCACGCCACCACGCTGCACTGGGTGCGCAACGACGGAGCCGTGCGCTCCGGGGAGCTGCTGCTGCTCGACGCCGGTGTGGAGACGCACACGTACTACACCGCGGACATCACCCGCACACTGCCGATCAACGGCCGCTTCAACGAGCTCCAGAAGAAGATCTACGACGCCGTGTACGAGGCCCAGGAGGCCGGCATCGCGGCCGTGAAGCCGGGCGCCAAGTACCGCGACTTCCACGACGCCTCGCAGCGCGTGCTCGCCGAGAAGCTGGTGGAGTGGGGCCTCGTCGAGGGCCCCGTCGAGCGCGTCCTGGAGCTGGGCCTCCAGCGCCGCTGGACGCTGCACGGCACGGGCCACATGCTCGGCATGGACGTCCACGACTGCGCCGCCGCGCGCCGTGAGTCCTACGTCGACGGCACGCTGGAGCCCGGCATGTGCCTGACCGTCGAGCCCGGCCTGTACTTCCAGGCGGACGACCTGACCGTGCCGGAGGAGTACCGCGGCATCGGCGTCCGGATCGAGGACGACATCCTCGTGACGGAGGACGGCAACCGGAATCTCTCGGACGCGCTGCCGCGGCGTTCGGACGAGGTCGAGGCGTGGATGGCGCGGCTCAAGGGCTGAGCCGGGGCGACGCCTCCCTCCGGGGGGCCCGGCCCTCCCGTCGGGGTCGGTCTGACGCCTGCTTCGGAAGGGGCGTCAGGCCGTCATGAGGGGTGCGCCCTCGCGCCACTTGAGCATCTTGTCGAAGCTGATCACCGCGCCGCCCTTGCCCGGCTTGTTGCCGAGGTGGACGTGGTCGGCGAGCTCCCGGATGAGGCAGAGACCCCGGCCGTGCTCGTCCGTCTCCGCGGCGGCCGGGCGGGTCGCCGGACAGCCGCGCGAGGCTCCGGGGAAGCCGGGGCCCGAGTCGGCGACCTCGATGCGGCACTTCTCGCCGTCCAGGTAGGCCGTGACGCAGTACGCGCCCGTTCCGGCCGCCCCGCCTACGGCGTTCGCACCGCCGTGCTCGACGGCGTTGGCACAGGCTTCGCTGAGGGCGAGCGACAGGTCGAAGGAGACGTCGGGATCCACACCCGCCGTCTCCATCGTGCCGATCAGCAGGCGGCGGGCGAGCGGAACGCTCGCAGCTTCGCGCCGCAAATGGAGAGACCACCAGATGCTCATGCTCCAGCCTCCTGGCTGCGGCTCGACATACCGATACGTATTGCCGCGCGGGCGCGTGGATAAGCGCCCGGGCGGCGTGATGCCGCCCATACGGCGGACTGCGCGGCTTGCGCGGCTCGTGTAGGACGTGTTCGCGCGGCTCATGCAGGACGCGCTCGCACGTACCGGCCAGGCGCGGGCGGGTATGAGCCAGGCACAGCCGGGCTGATGCGTGCCGAGGCGGGCTGGCGCGTGCCGATGCGGGCTGGCGCGTGCCGATGCGGGCTGATGCGTGTTTCATGCGCGCCATCCGTGCTCATCCGTGCTCATCCGTGCTCATCGTCCGGAACAGGACCTTCCGGACCTGCCGTACGCACCGGGTGGGCCCAGTGCGATGATGGCCCCGCCATGAACGCCTCCCACCAGCGCCAGCCGCGTGACGGCGTCGATCTCCGGCTCCTCAGGGCCGCGATGTTCGCCGCGGTCTGTGTCGTGCTGTCCGCCGGGGGCCATGTGCTCGCCTCCTGTGCCGCCGTCCCGCTGTGGACGCTCGGCGCGGGCTTCCTCGCCGTCCTGGCGGTCGCGCTGCCGCTCGCCGGGCGGGCCCGTTCGCTGCCCGGCATCGCCGCGCTCCTCGCGGTGGGCCAGCTCGGGCTGCACACCCTGTTCGGCCTCGGCCAGCACGGCATGGCCGCCGCCGCTCCGGTGAGCGGTGACGCCGCCCTCGTGGCGCGGGCCGCGCGCCTGGTCTGCGGGGCGGGCGCGGCGACGATCACTCCCGCCCAGGCCCATCGGATCCTGACCACGGCCGGGCTCACACCCGGCGGGGGCTCGAACCGCGCGGCCGGGCATCACCACGGCGTCGCGGACATGTCCGGTTCGGCCGGCGCCGCGCACTCGGCGGGCTCGATGGGCGCCACGGCGCTCATGCCCTCGCTGCCGATGCTGGTCGCCCACATCCTCGCGGCCGTCGCCGCGGGCTGGCTGCTGCGCCGGGGCGATCTGGCCCTGCTGCGGCTGGTCCGGCTCGCGCACGGGGCGCACGGGGTCGCGGAAGCGGCGCTCGTACGGTCCTTGCGCTCGGCCCTGACCCTCGTACGCGCCCTGTTGGCCGGTCTGCCCGGCGTCCCCGGGGCGAAGGGGCCGCAGGCTCCGCGTGCCGTGCCGCTCGTGCCGTCGAGGCCGCGCATGGTCACGCTGGAGGACGCGGTGATCCGGCGCGGCCCGCCGGCCGGTGCCCGCGACATCGAACTCGCTGCCTGACGCGACGTACTCCACTCAGCGGTACGGAGGGGTCGCCCGGCACGCACGCGCGCGTGCCCGCCACCTGAGCCGCGCGCATCCCCCTCGTACTGAGTGCTGAGCACCGCACCGTGCGTACCGCACCTTGCGTACCGCGTTCTCGCGTACCGCGTTCTCGCGTACGCGCGTGTACTCGTGTGCTCGTCACACCCGCCGAAAAGTGGAGTGTTTCCCTGATGAAGATGTCCCGCATCGCCGCCGTCGGTACCGTCGCCGCCTCCGCCGTCCTCGTGCTCGGCGCGCCCGCGTTCGCGCACGTCAGCGTCTCGCCGGAGGGTGAGGCCGCCAAGGGCGGCTACGCGACCGTCAACTTCAAGGTGCCGAACGAGATGGACGACGCCTCGACCAACAAGCTGGAGGTCTCCTTCCCCGGCGACCACCCGCTCGCCTCCGTGATGACGGAGCCCGTCCCGGGCTGGACCGCGAAGGTCACCAAGAGCAAGCTCGACAAGCCGCTGGAGATCCACGGCAAGAAGATCGACGAGGCCGTCACCAAGGTCACCTGGACCGCCGACGGCAAGGGCATCCGGCCCGGCACCTTCCAGAAGTTCCCGGTCTCCATGGGCCAGCTGCCCGAGGACGCCGACGAACTCGTGTTCAAGGCCGTCCAGACGTACGACAACAAGGAAGTCGTCCGCTGGATCGAGCCGCAGCAGAAGGGCAAGGAGGAGCCGGAGCACCCGGCGCCCACCCTCCAGCTGACCGCCGCGTCCGACGACCACCATGGCGGAGGCGCCGCTTCGGACGACACGAAGTCCGATGCCGCGTCGGACGCGAAGTCCGAGAGCGCCGCCTCTGACTCCTCCGACAGCAGCGACACCCTGGCCCGCGTCCTCGGCGTCGTCGGCATCGTCGTGGGTGCCGCGGGCGTCGCGTTCGGCGTCCTCGGCAGGCGCCGCGGCGCCACCGGCTGACCCGCCGGGCCAGTCATCCTTCGGGATGCGCCGGGGCGGCGAACGTCCGCCCCGGCGCATCCCGGCCCCTCACATCTGGGACATTTCCGTATGCGCACGAAGAGCACGAAGAGCACCGAGAGCACCGAGTGCACCAAGAGCACCAAGAGCACCAAGAGCTCCAGGAAGAAGCTCGCGGCCGCTGCCCTGCTGGCCGCGGCCGCACTCACCCTGACCGCCTGTGGCGGCGGTGACGACACCAAGGACCCGGTCGCCGACGTCTCCATGGAGAGCGACTCGGGCAAGGCGGCGACGGTTCTGGACAAGCCGTTCGAGAAGCCGGACCTCGTCCTGACCGACACCCGGGGCAAGAAGTACGACCTGCGCGAGGAGACGAAGGGCCGGCCGACGCTGATCTACTTCGGCTACACGCACTGCCCCGACGTCTGCCCCCTGACGATGAACAACATCGCGGTCGCCAAGAAGGCCCTGCCGAAGCCCGACCGGGAGAAGCTGAAGGTCGTCTTCGTCACCACCGACCCCAAGCGCGACACCCCCGCCGAACTCGGCAAGTGGCTCAAGGGCGTGGACGCCGACTTCACCGGCCTGACCGGCGACTTCGCGACCATCCAGGCCGGGGCCCGCCAGCTCGGCATCAGCATCCTGCCGTCCAAGAAGGAGAAGAACGGCAAGATCACCTCAGTGCACGGCAAGCAGGTCATCGCCTTCTCGCCGAAGACCGACGCCGGGTACGTCCTGTACGGCGAGTCGGCCACCGTCGACGACTACACCAAGGACCTCCCCGAGCTCATCAAGGGAGAGACCCCGTGAACCACCGCACCACCGTCCGCCGACGCGCGCTCGCCGGCGGGGCCCTGGCACTGGCGACGGCGCTCACCCTGGCGGGCTGCGACGCCAACTCGGGCGCCTCCGGCACCGAGACCGCGAAGAAGCCGGAGATCGAGGTCGGCGGGGCGTACATCCCCGAGCCCACCATGGACGACATGGCGGCCGGCTTCTTCAGGCTGACCAACAAGGGCGGCGCGGCCGACAGGCTCACCTCCGCCACCAGCGACATCGCGGGCGCCGTCACGCTGCACAGCACCAAGGGCGGCGTGATGAAGGAGCAGAAGTCCTTCGACGTGCCCGCGGACGGCGAGCTCGTCCTCGCGAGCGGCGGCAACCACCTGATGCTCGAAGAGCTCAGGCGCAAGCCGAAGCGGGGCGAGAAGGTCGCCATGACCCTGCACTTCCAGAAGTCGGACCCGATCACGATCGAGGTGCCGGTCAAGGAGGCGACGTACCGCCCCGAGCAGCACGACAGCGGCTCGAAGACCTCGCACGACACCCATATGTCGCACGCGACGCACGCGAGGCACATGTCGCACACGTCGTCGGACGCGCCGCGCATCCCGCACACGTCGCCAAACGCGCCGCGCACGGCGCCTGCCTCCCACGCGTCGCACTGAGGGACGGACCTTTGATGCAGACCATCGCTCCCCGCTCCAGGGCCGTTCCCCGGGCCGCGGTCGCCCCCCGCCTCTGGCGGCTTCTTCTCGTGCTCGCCGCCGTGACCGCCGCGTTCCTCGCCGGCGCCGCGCCCGCCTCCGCGCACGCCGCGCTGACCGGCAGCGACCCGAAGCAGGGAGCGGTGGTCAAGAAGGCCCCCGCGCAGGTGAAGCTCACCTTCTCGGAGAAGGTCGCCATGGCGGACGGCTCCGTGCGGGTGCTCGACCCCGCCGGCAAGCGCGCCGACACCGACAAGACCACCGACCTGGGCGCCAACACGTACGGCGTGAAGCTCCGCAAGGGCCTGCCCGACGGCACGTACACAGTCGCCTACCAGGTCGTGTCCGCCGACAGCCATCCGATCGCCGGCGCCTTCACGTTCTCCATCGGCGCGCCCTCCGCCACGAAGGCCACCCTTCCCGACCAGGAGGCGGGCGGGGGCCTCGTCGGCGTGCTCTACGACATCGCGCGCTACCTCTCCTACGCCGGATTCACCGTGGTCGTCGGCGGTGCCGCCTTCGTGCTCGGCTGCTGGCCGCGTGGCGCCGGGGTGCGGCCCGTGCAGCGGCTGGTGACGTACGGCTGGGTCACGCTCACCGGCGCCACGCTCGCCCTGCTCCTGCTGCGGGCCCCCTACACCGGCTCCGGGAAGCTCGCCGACGCCTTCGACATGGGCGCGCTCGGCGACGTGCTCAACACCAAGACGGGCGCCGCCCTGGTCTCCCGGCTGCTGCTGCTCGCCGCCGCCGCGCTGTTCATCGCGGTGCTCTTCGGGGCGTACGTGAGGCGCGACGGGCCGGAGGAGGCCGCCGCGAAGAAGGACCTCACCTTCGGGCTCGCCATCGGCGGCACGGTCGTCGCCATCGGCATCGCGGCGACCTGGGCGATGGCCGAGCACGCCTCGACCGGCATTCAGGCGGGCATCGCGATGCCCGTCGACGTGCTGCACCTGCTGGCCGTCGCCGCCTGGCTCGGCGGGCTCGCGGCGCTGGTCGTCGCGCTGTTCCGCACGGCCTCGGTGGAGGCGGCGGCCGTGCGGCGGTTCTCACGCGTGGCGTTCACCAGCGTCGTCCTAGTGGCCGCGACCGGGCTCTACCAGTCGTGGCGGCAGGTCGGCTCGTGGTCGGCGCTGACCGGTACGTCGTACGGGCAGCTGCTCCTCGTCAAGATCGGCCTGGTCGTCGTCCTGGTGGGTGTCGCCGCCGTCTCGCGGCGCTGGACCGGCCGGATCGCCTCCGAGGCGGGCGGCCTCGCACCCGAGGCGGCGGCAGCCGTGGTGGTCGAGCAGCGCACCGCCAAGAAGACGGTGACGGCGACGGGGGCGCCGGAGGGGGAAGCGGGTGACGGCGGGGCCTCTGAGCAGGCCGAGGGCCCCGTGGACTCCAAGCGTTCCGCCCAGCTCGCGCGTCAGCGGGCGGCGATGGCCGCCGCCCGTGAGAAGCGCATCCGCGACGCCGACCCGCACCGCTCCGGACTGCGCCGTTCGGTGCTCACGGAGGCGGGCGTCGCCGTCGTCCTGCTCGCCGTCACGACGGCCCTGACGACCACCGAACCGGGCCGCACGGAGGAGGAGGCCGCCAGGGCCACCGCCGCCGTGGCGGAGGCGCAGCGCTCGGGTCCGCTCTCCCTGAAGGTGCCCTTCGACACGGGCGGCCAGGACGGCAAGGGCACCGTGCGCCTCGAACTGGACCCGGGCCGTACCGGCAGCAACGACCTGCACGTGTACGTGAAGCGGCCCAACGGCAGCGCCTTCGACATCCCCGAGGTGAAGGTCTCCTTCACCCTCGAGTCGAAGGACGTGGGTCCGCTGCCCGTCACCCCGAGCCACATCGCCACCGGACACTGGACGGCGAGCGGGGTACAGATCCCGATGGCGGGCGACTGGAAGATCGCGGTGACCGTGCGGACCTCCGACATCGACCAGGTGACCGTGAACAAGAACACGCAGATCGGCTGAACAGGCATGACGGACAACGGGATTTCCAGACGGCGGCTGCTCGGCACCGCCGGCGCGACCGGCCTCGCGCTCGGTGCGGCGGGCGGCGCGGTCGGGTACGCGGTGGCGCCCTCGGCCGACGCGTCCGACGCCTCCGGCACGTCCGGCACGTCCGACGCGTCGAAGGCGGCGCTGGCGTCTCTCGGCGCGGACGAGGTGGTGTTTCACGGGAAACATCAGTCCGGCATCACCACGCCCCCGCAGTCCCGCGGTCACCTGGTCGCCTTCGACCTGACCTCGGGTGCGGGCCGCAAGGAGGCGGCGGCCCTGCTGCGCCGCTGGTCGGCGGCGGCCGAGCGGTTGATGGCGGGCGAGCCGGTCGGCTCCGACGACACGGCGGTCGCGCGGGACGCCGGGCCCTCCTCGCTCTCCGTCACCTTCGGCTTCGGTGCCTCCTTCTTCTCCCGCACGGGTCTGGAGAAGCGGCGCCCGGCCGCGCTGGAACCGCTGCCCGACTTCTCCTCGGACCATCTGGACAAGGCGCGCAGCAACGGCGACCTGTGGGTGCAGATCGGCGCGAACGACCCGCTCGTCGCCTTCCACGCCCTGCGGGCCCTCCAGAAGGAGGCGGCGGGGGTGGCGCGGGTGCGATGGCAGATGAACGGCTTCAACCGTTCGCCCGGGGCCACCGCGCACCCGATGACGACCCGCAATCTGATGGGCCAGGTCGACGGCACGAACAACCCGAAGCCCGCGGACAAGGACTTCGACACGCGGATCTTCGTGCCCGCCGACGGCGACCCCGCGTGGATGGCGGGCGGCTCCTACGCCGTCGTACGCCGCATCCGGATGCTCCTCGACGACTGGGAGAAGCTCGGTCTGAAGGAGCAGGAGGCGGTGATCGGGCGGCACAAGAAGGACGGCTCGCCGCTCACCGGCGGCACCGAGACGACCGACCCCGAGCTGGAGAAGACGGGTCAGGACGGCAAGGTCGTCATCCCTCTCAACGCGCACGCCCGCATCACCCGCCCGGACCAGAACGGCGGTGCGGCGATGCTGCGCAGGCCGTTCTCGTACCACGACGGCTTCGACGCGCACGGGGAGCCCGACGCGGGTCTGCTCTTCGTCTGCTGGCAGGCGGACCCGATGCGCGGCTTCGTACCGGTGCAGCGCAAGCTCGACCGGGGCGACGCCCTCTCGGATTTCATCCGCCACGAGGCCAGCGGCCTCTTCGCGGTGCCGGGCGGGGCGGCGAAGGGCGAGTACGTGGGGCAGCGGCTGCTGGAGGGTTAGGCCTCGGGTCCCGGGCTGCCGTCGCGTCCGCGCACAGGTCCTGGCCAGGTGCGTTCCCGTACACCCGCGCACAGGTCCTGGCAGGTGCGTTCCCGTACACCCGGGCACACGTTCTGATCAGGTGCGTTCCCGTACACCCGGGCACACGTTCTGGCCAGTCGTGGTCCGGCACGCCCGCGCACAGACCCCGCCCGGCTCCGGTTCCCGAACGTCCGTGTGGGGCGCGTGCCGCTCTCTGAGACGCGTGAGCCGTGCCACGTCGGGCCCATTAGGGTGACCGGTATGTCGGCGACGCGTTACACCTATCTCGGCCCCGAAGGCACCTTCACCGAGGCCGCTCTCCGCACGCTGCCCGAAGCGGCCGCCCGGGAACTCGTCCCGATGGTGTCCGTTCCGGCCGCGCTGGACGCGGTCCGCGGCGGCCAGGCGGCGGCCGCGCTCGTACCGATCGAGAACTCGGTCGAGGGCGGTGTCACCACCACGGTCGACGAACTCGCCAAGGGCGACCCGCTGATGATCTACCGCGAGGTCGTCCTGCCGATCACCTTCGCGCTGCTCGTGCGTCCCGGCACCGTGCTCAAGGACATCAAGACGGTGACCGGCCACCCCGTGGCCCAGCCTCAGGTCCGCAACTGGCTGGCCGCCCATCTCCCGGACGCGCTGTGGGAGTCGGCCGCCTCGAACGCCGACGGTGCCCGCCTGGTCCAGGAGGGCCGCTTCGACGCCGCCTTCGCGGGTGAGTTCGCGGCGGCCACGTACGGCCTCGAACCGCTGGTGAGCGACATCCACGACGCGGCGAACGCCGCCACGCGCTTCGTCCTGGCCGGCCGCCCCGCGCGCCCGGCCGCGCCGACCGGCGCCGACAAGACCTCCGTGGTCATCTGGCTGGGCGACGACCACCCCGGCGCCCTGCTCGAACTGCTCCAGGAGTTCGCCGTGCGGGGCGTCAACCTCATGCGGATCGAATCGCGCCCGACCGGCCAGGGCATCGGCAACTACTGCTTCTCGGTGGACGCCGAGGGGCACATCACGGACCGCCGCGTCGGCGAGGCCCTGATGGGACTCAAGCGGATCTGCCCGCAGGTGCGCTTCCTCGGCTCGTACCCGCGGGCCGGGGTGACACCTGCGGACACACGGCCGCTGCGGCCCGGCACCTCGGACGGGGAGTTCGCCGCGGCCTCGGACTGGCTGGCGCGCTGCCAGGACGGCCGTTTCTAGCCACCTCGGGTCGCCCATAGCTCGGTAGATGGCACTTCAGATGGATCCGCGGCGCCTGGGGAAGCCCCCGGGTGCCGTTCCTACCTGCAGATTTACGTCGTCCACAGAAGTTATCCACAGGCACGCATCTCGACCTGGGGACAAGTCGACAACGAAGTGCGACATGGTCGACAAATCTGCTCACAGCACTCAAGTCCGTCCACAGCCCCGCACGTCACCCCTCGTCCACTCTTTTCCATTGATCAACTCTTTGGAGGGAACCATTTCCACTCGAAAGTGGGTGACTGACGGGTTTGAGAAAGGAATCCTTTGTCGGTCTCGCGGCTTTTGGAACATCCCCTTCCCGCATCCACAGATCTTTCGCACACCCTGTGGATAACTCTCCGGAGGCAGCCATTCCTGTGGACAACCAGTGCGGCTGGAGGCCTCAAGTCCCGCTCCCGGCAAGGGGTTCAGGTCAAGCGGGCAGGCGCACCCTGCCCCTTTCAGGGAGGGGTGCCCCCTTTATTGACCGGGCTTCCACGTACGCCTGAACGCGCTTTTCCGGCCGCGCCGACCGCTCGGGATCTTCGTCAATCCATTCCGGCAAAGCGGGCATAACGTACACAATGGAATATCGAGTCGTGGGCCGGAACCGCACAACGGTAGCCTTGAGGGGTGATTGACCTTCGCCTGCTCCGTGAGGACCCCGACCGTGTTCGCGCCTCCCAGCGCGCCCGTGGAGAGGACGTCGCGCTCGTCGACGCCCTGCTCTCCGCCGACGAGCGGCGCAGGTCGTCCGGCGTCCGCTTCGACGAGCTGCGCTCCGAGCAGAAGGCGCTCGGCAAGCTGATCCCGAAGGCCTCGCCGGAGGAGAAGCAGGAGCTCCTGAAGAAGGCCGGCGAGCTCTCCGCCGCGGTCAAGGCGGCCGACGCCGCCCAGGACGAGGCGGACGAGGAGACCAAGCGGCTCCTCCAGCAGCTGGGCAACATCGTCCACCCCGACGTCCCGGTGGGCGGCGAGGAGGACTTCGTCGTCCTGGACACCATCGGCACCCCTCGCGACTTCGCGGCCGAGGGCTTCGAGCCCAAGGACCACCTGGAGCTCGGCGAGGCGCTGGGCGCCATCGACGTCGAGCGCGGCGCGAAGGTCTCCGGATCGCGCTTCTACTACCTCACCGGCGTCGGCGCCCTCCTGGAGCTGGCCCTCGTCAACGCGGCGATCGCACAGGCGACCGAGGCCGGGTTCATCCCGATGCTGACGCCGTCGCTGGTCCGCCCGCGCGCCATGGAGGGCACGGGCTTCCTCGGCCAGGCCGCGGAGAACGTGTACCACCTGGAGAAGGACGACTACTACCTGGTCGGCACCTCCGAGGTCCCGCTCGCGGCGTACCACATGGACGAGATCATCGACGCCGACAAGCTGCCCCTGCGGTACGCGGGCTTCTCGCCCTGCTACCGCCGCGAGGCCGGCACATACGGCAAGGACACCCGCGGCATCTTCCGCGTCCACCAGTTCGACAAGGTCGAGATGTTCTCGTACGTCGACCCGGCCGACGCCGAGAACGAGCACAAGCGGCTCCTGGAGTGGGAGAAGCAGTGGCTGACCGGCCTCGGCCTGCCCTTCCAGGTGATCGACGTGGCCACGGGTGACCTCGGCGCCTCGGCCTCGCGCAAGTTCGACTGCGAGGCGTGGATCCCCACCCAGGGCAAGTACCGCGAGCTGACCTCCGCCTCGAACTGCGACAGCTTCCAGGCCCGCCGCCTGTCCATCCGGTACCGCGACGGCAAGAAGGTGCAGCCGCTCTCGACGCTGAACGGCACGCTCTGCGCCGTCCCGCGCACCATCGTGGCGATCCTGGAGAACCACCAGCAGGCCGACGGCTCCGTGGTGGTGCCCGAGGTGCTGCGGCCGTATCTCGGAGGACGAGAGATCCTGGAGCCCATCACCAAGTGAGCCAGCCAGCTCCGGCCACGCCGTCCTTCCCCTACAAGCTCGTCGCGACCGACCTCGACGGGACACTGCTGCGCCCCGACGACACGGTCTCCGCGCGGACGCGCGACGCGCTCACCGCGGCCACCGCGGCGGGCGCCGCGCACATCGTCGTCACCGGCCGGGCCGTGCCATGGACCCGGCACATCCTCGACGACCTCGGCTACAACGGCATAGCGGTGTGCGGGCAGGGCGCGCAGGTCTACCACGCGGGAGAGCACCGGCTGCTCACCTCCGTGACGCTGGACCGGCAGCTCGCGGGCCTGGCCCTGGCGAAGATCGAGGCGGAGATCGGTCCGCTCGCCCTGGCGGCGAGCCGTGACGGCCTCGACGGAGAGGTCCTGGTCGGACCGGGCTACGCGGTCCAGGACGGCCCACTGCCGAGCATCCCCTTCACGGAGATCGCCGATCTGTGGGCCGCCCCGCTGAACAAGGTGTACATCCAGCACCCCGGCCTCGACGACGACGCGCTCACCGACGTGGCACGCCAGGTGGCGGGCGACCTCGTCGGCGTGACCATGGCCGGCGAGGGCGTCGTCGAACTCCTCCCGCTCGGCCTCTCCAAGGCCACGGGCCTCTCCCTGGCGGCCCGCCGCCTGGGCGCCAAGGCCGCGGACACGATCGCCTTCGGCGACATGCCGAACGACATCCCGATGTTCGGCTGGGCGGCCCACGGCGTAGCCATGGCCAACGCACACGCGGAACTGAAGGCGGTCGCGGACGAGGTGACGACGTCGAACGAGGCGGACGGCATCGCGGTGGTCCTGGAACGCCTGCTGAGCTGAGGCGACGACACTCCCGCCCCGCCCCACTGTGCACGCGACGCCCGACGGAACGGGACGGGCATCTCAGCCCGTCGGCAGGGCGGGTCAGGACAAGCATCTCCAGCCCGCCGGCAGGGCAGGACACACATCCTCCTCAGCCCGTCGGGGGGACGGGACAAGCCTGCCAGCCCGTCGGGGGACGGGATACGCATTTCAGCCCGTCGGCAAGGCGAGACAGGCATCTCCCGCCCGTCGGCAGGGCAGGACACACATCCTCAGCCCGCCGGGGGACGGGATAAGCCTGCCAGCCCGCCGGGGGAACGGGACAAGCCTGCCAGCCCGCCGGGGGAACGGGACAAGCCTGCCAGCCCGCCGGGGGAACGGGACAAGCCTCCCAGCCCGCCGGGGGAACGGGACAAGCCTCCCAGCCCGCCGGGGGAACGGGACAAGCCTCCCAGCCCGCCGGGGGAACGGGACAAGCCTCCCAGCCCGTCGGCAAGCGTGGGACAGACATCTCCGGCGGCGGGGCAGGACAAGCATCTCCAGCCCGTCCCCGCGGGGCAGGACCAGCATCTTCATCCCGTCGCGGGGCAGGACCCACATCTCAGCCCCTCGGGGGGCGGGACAGACATCTCCAACCCGTCCAGCGGGGCAGGAGAAGCATCCCCGACCCGTCGCGGGGCAGGACCCGCAATTCAGCCCCTCGGGGGCGGGACAGACATCTCCAACCCGTCCAGCGGGGCAGGAGAAGCATCCCCGACCCGTCGCGGGGCAGGACCCGCAATTCAGCCCCTCGGGGGCGGGACAGACATCTCCAACCCGTCCAGCGGGCCAGAACCAGCATCTCCAACCCGGCGGCACGGCAGGACCGGCATCCCCAGCCCGTCAGCGGGGCGGGACAGACATATCCAGCCCGGGTGGGGCAGGACCAGCATCCCCAGCCCGTCCGGCGTTTGAGGACGAACTCGGCGAAGCCGGTGACAGACGCCCGCCCCGGTGCCGGGCACCGACAACCGCCCAAGCCCAGTGCAACGTCTCGCGGAGGATGCGCGGATCGAACGCGCGCAGGGCGTCAACCCTGACGACGGCTTAGCAAGCCGCTGCCTTACCACTCGGCCAATCCTCCGGGTGGGCGGCCCGCGCAGCAAGGTGATCTGCGCGCTCGAAGCGGCCGCCCCGGGCAGCTCCCCCGTGAGCGGGGCTCTGCGAAGTGAGTGACTACTCCGAAGCCTGCCGCGGGCTGCCCTGCCGGGAACTCGACGGACCACTGACGGACACGTCGGCTCCTCTCCCGGTCGGTGAGCGCCACCTGTCGGCGCGGTGGCATCAACCACTCTGCCCACCCCCGGAGTTCGCCGCCACCGAATAATCCGCTACTCCTCCCCGGCCAGCTTCAGCGACCGCAGCTTCTGTCCCGCGAACCAGGTCGTGGCCACCGTGACGACGACCAGCAGGGCCGTCGCCGTCGGCAGGCCGACATCGGAGGTGATCAGGTCACCGTCACCGACCTTCTGGGCCACGGCGAGGGACCACTGCTGCACGCTGAGCGTCCGCGCACCCGTCACCAGCGAGCCGAAGACCGCCTCCCACACCAGGGCGTAGACCAGCCCGAAGACGACGGCATGCCGGGTGATCGTGCCGAGGAGCAGGAAGATCGCAGCGTACGTGATGGAGGCGACCAGCGCCGCGATGGTGTACGCCACGGCGATCTGCTGACCGTTGCCGTTCAGGATCATCCCGGCGACGAACGTGGGGATAGCGGAGAAAGCCATGGTCACGGCTATGGCGACGATCAGCTTGGTGAAGATGATCGTGGGCCGCTTGACCGGCTTGGAGAGGAGATAGACGACCGAGCCGTCGTCGATCTCCGGGCCGATGGCGCCCGTGCCCGCGATGACGCCGATGATCGGCACCATCGTGGCGAGCGCGAACCCGCCGAGGACGTCGACGGCCACTTGGTCGTCGGCGCCGCCGAAGCCGCGTACCGCACCGGCGATGACGATCAGCAGGACGGGCAGGGCGAAGAGGATCAGAGCCCGGCGGCGGCCGAGCAGGGCCCGGTAGGTGAGCCGGGCGACGGTGGGGTCGTACACGATCGCTCCTTCAGGCCGCGACGAGGTAGGAGAAGACCGACTCGAGGGACTCGTCCGAGGGCGAGACCGTCAGGAGCCGGATGCCGTGCTCACGCGCGACGCGGGGGAGCAGGGTCGTGAACCGGCCGAAGTCGACCGCCTGGATGCGCAACGCGCCCTCCTTGAGGTCCACTTCGATGCCGGCCGTCGACGGATCGGCGATCAGCGCGGCGGCCAGGGCGCGGTCGTCACTGGAACGGATCAGATAGCGGTGAGGCCGGTCGGTCATCAGGCGGCGGATCCTGCGGAAGTCACCGCTCGCCGCGTGCCGTCCGGCGACGATCACCTCGATGTGCGAGGCCAGTTGCTCGACCTCTTCGAGGATGTGCGAGGAGAACAGGACCGTGCGGCCCTGCCCGCCCATGGTGCGCAGCAGATCCATCAGCTGCATGCGCTGACGCGGGTCCATGCCGTTGAACGGCTCGTCGAGCAGCAGCACGGACGGGTCGTGGACCAGGGCGGAGGCCATTTTCACGCGCTGCCGCATGCCCTTGCTGTACGTGGAGATCTTGCGGTCCTGCGCGTACTCCATCTCGACCGTGGCGAGGGCCTTCTTGGCGGCACGCTCGTCCAGGCCGTGCAGCTCGGCGTTGGCGACGACGAACTCGCGTCCCGTGAGGAAGTCGTACATCGCCTCGCGCTCGGGCACGATGCCGATCTCCTTGTAGATCTGTTCGTTGCGCCAGATCGGCTTGCCGTCGAGGGTGACACTGCCCGTGGAAGGAGCGAGGAATCCGCCCATCATGTTGATGAGCGTCGACTTGCCGGCGCCGTTCGGACCGAGGAGGCCTGTGACTCCCGGGCCGATGTTCATGGTGATGTCGTTGACGGCGACCACGTTCCCGAACCAGCGTGAGGTGTGGTCGATGTTGATCGTGGTCACAGCCCGACCTTTCGGTAGCGGCGCATCAGGGCGCCGTAGCAGCCCGCGATGAGGCCGAGGACGACGAGTACGTAGACGACGCCCACGCCGGACGAGGGGCCTTCCCCTCCAGGGAAGGCGGAGGTCGCGCCGAGGAAGGCGGTCTGTACGCCGTCGATGAGCGTGATCGGCGAGAAGAGGCCCAGCCAGGCGATGGCTCCGGTGCTGCCCTGCTCGTAGGCGATCGCCTGGACCGTGGACACCGCGCCGTAGGTGATGGTCAGGACGGCAATGACGGCGGCGATGCCGAACCCGCGGCGAGGCGTGACCGCGGAGATGACCAGGGCTATGCCGGAGAAGAGCAGCGACAGCAGCGCCACGGAGACCAGGCCTTGGGTGAAGCCCTTCGTCTGGTCCGCGAAGTCGAGCTTGGCGAGCAGTGCCCCCACGTAGAGCACGAGCAGCGGGGCGGCCGTGAGGACGAAGAGGGCCGAGGACATCGCGGCGAGCTTCGAGAGGACGTAGTCACCGCGTTCGATGGGGCGGGAGAAGTAGAGCGGCACGGTCTTGAAGCGCAGGTCGCGGGAGACGGTCTGGGGGGCCTGGGCGGCGAGGAAGAGGCTGATCACTGCCTGGAGGAAGATCGCGTAGCGCGTGTAGTCGACGGGGAGGTCCTTCGCCTTGGTGGTGACGGCGACCGCCACCATGATCGCCGCGGGGAGGCACATCACCGCGAAGAGGATCATGGGCAGGACCTTGGACTTCGCGGACCGCCCGAGGCCGTACGCGCCGCGCAGACTCTGGGAGAAGAGCGCACGGCGGGCGTAGGCACGGCCGAGGCGCGGGCCGTCGTAGTTCCTGTATCCGATGTTGTGGATCTGGGTGGACTCACTGCTCATCGCGTCCGCCTCCTGTCTGCTGTGCGGTGGCGGGCCGCGCGGCGGCGCGCTCGGAGCCCGGCTCCGGCCGCGCCTCGTGCTGGTCCTGGCCCTGGGGCTGCTGCCGATGCCGTGGCCGACGCAGGTCTTGGGGCCGGCGCGGGGCCTGGGGCTGGTGCTCGTGCTCGTCCTCGCCCTGGTCCTGGAAGACCTCGGCGATGTGATGCCTGCGCTGTTCCATGCGGACCAGGCCGAGCCCGAGGCCGGCGACGAGGTCCCGCACGAGGTCGTACGTCTCCTCACCCTCGGCGGTGAGCAGGATGGTGTGGCCCGCACCGGGCAGTTCGCCGCCGGTCCGGGTGTCGACGCCCCGTGCGCTGAGCGCCTCGCGCAACGCGCGGGTGCCGTCCGGGTGTTCGTCGGTGTCCGTGACCTCGACGGCCAGGGTCGTGGTGGTCTGGGTGAAGTCGGTGGTGGAGCTGGACCGCAGGAGCTGGCCGCCGTCGATGACGACGACGTGGTCGCAGGTGCGCTCCAGCTCACCGAGGAGGTGTGAGGTGACGAGGACCGAGATGCCGAAATCGGTGTGGACGCGGCGGATCAGGCCGAGCATCTCGTCACGCCCGACCGGGTCCAAGCCGTTCGTCGGCTCGTCCAGGAAGACCAGTTGGGGGTCGTGGACGAGGGCCTGGGCGAGCTTGACGCGCTGCTTCATGCCCGTCGAATAGCCGCCGATGGGGCGGTAACGCTCCTCGTACAGCCCCACGTGCCGCAGGGTGTCCGCCGTGCGCTCGCGGGCCGCGGTGGCCGGCAGCCCGGACATGCGTGCCATGTGGACGACGAGCTCGGTGGCCGAGACGTCGGGCGGCAGGCAGTCGTGCTCGGGCATGTACCCCACCCGCTCGCGAATCTGGCCGCCGCTGGTGGCGACGTCGAGACCGAGCACGGCGGCACTGCCCTCCGTGGCGGGGGACAGGCCCAGCAGGATCTTGATCAGAGTGGACTTGCCGGCCCCGTTGGACCCGACGAGCCCGGTCACACCGGGTCCGATGTCCATGGTGAGCCGGTCAAGCGCGGTCACCCTCGGGAACCGCTTGCTCAGGCTTTCGGTCGCGATCACAGTCACGTCCTCGACGGTAGTGGCGCAGGCCACACCAGTCGTCAGACCACGGGCTTGCCCTGCCCTCACTCTGGAGTATTACGGGCCCGTAGGGGTCGTACGGAGGTCTACCCCTGGGGGATCTTCCGGACCTGTCCCGCAGGGTCGGGCAGAACTATTGACGCAGCCGCCAGGCATTGTCACATTCGTCAGTGTCAAGTTACGACCGCGTACGGCGACGAGCCGGGCACGGGCGACCGGACTCGGGACGGACGGTGGCATGACCTCAGCAGTTGCAGATGAACTCTCGGCGGAACTGCGGGGGTTCAGGGAAGTGCAGTCCCTCGCGTATGAATGCGCGGAGGCGGTCGCGGCCCAGCTCAAACCCGGTGTGACCGAGCGCGGCGCCGCGCGGATGCAGCGCGAGTGGCTGCGGGAGCGGGGGGTGCGGGAGCGGGGGGTGCGGGACTGGTTCCACCTGCCCTTCGCCTGGTTCGGCGACCGCACGGCGTTCACCGGCTTCCGGATACCGCTGCAATTTTTCCCCACACACCGCGAGCTGGAGCCGGGGATGCCCTTCATCCTCGACATGGCCCCCATCTACAAGGGCTTCACCGCCGACATCGGTTACTCCGGCTGCCTGGGCCTCAATCCCGTGCACGACAAGCTGCTGGCCGACCTGGAGGCGCACCGCGAGCTGATCCTGCGCGAAGTGCGCGAGCGCCGCCCGCTGCGCGAGATATACGAGGACGTGGACCGGCTCATGGTCCGCCAGGGTTACGCCAACCGCCATCGCGCGTATCCCTTCGGCGTCATCGCGCACAAGGTCGGCCGGGTCAAGGAGCGCCGCCTGTCACCGCACCTCTTCGGGTTCGGCACCCGGTCGCTCAAGGGCCTGGCGAGCGACGCCATCCATGGCCACCGGGACGGCTGGTCGCCGCTGTGGTCCCCCTACAAGTTCTCCGACCACCCGCCCCAGCAGGGGCTCTGGGCGGTCGAGCCGCACCTCGGGTTCAGGGGTACGGGCGCGAAGTTCGAGGAGATCCTGGTCGTCACCGACTCCAAGGATCCCGAGCAGAGCGCGTTCTGGCTGGACGACGATCTGCCGCATGTGCGGCGCTGGGCTGAGGAGAGGGCCGCCGCATGACTATCGGAGCAGGCGCGGAGAAGATGAAGGACGCGCGCGAGCGCTGGGTGCGGACGGGCGGGATCGAGCTGTGCGTCGCCGAGCTGGGCGACCCGGAGCGGCCCACGGTCCTGCTCGTGCACGGCTACCCCGACTCCAAAGAGGTGTGGACCGAGGTCGCCGAGCGACTCGCCCCCCGTTTCCACGTCGTGCTGTACGACGTGCGCGGCCACGGCAGGTCCACCGCGCCGCAGCCGTTGCGCGGCGGTTTCACCCTGGAGAAGCTGACCGACGACTTCGTGGCGGTCATCGACGCGGTCAGCCCGGACAGGCCGGTGCACGTGGTGGGGCACGACTGGGGCTCGGTGCAGTCCTGGGAGTTCGTCACGGTCAAGCGGACCGAGGGGCGGATCGCGTCCTTCACCTCGATGTCGGGGCCCTCGCTCGACCACTTCGGACACTGGATCAAGAAGCGGATGTCCCGGCCCACCCCACGCCGGGTCGCCCAGCTGCTCGGCCAGGGCGCCAAGTCCTGGTACGTGTACATGCTGCACACACCGGTCCTGCCGGAGCTCGCCTGGCGCGGCCCGCTCGGCAAACGCTGGCCCAAGATTCTTCAGCGGGTGGAGAAGGTCCCGGCGGGCGACTATCCGACGCCGTCGCTGTCCCAGGACGCCGCCCACGGCGCCTGGCTCTACCGCGACAACGTCCGCGCGAGACTGCGCAGGCCCCGCACCGACGCATACGCCCACGCGCCCGTGCAGCTCATCACGCCTTCCGGCGATGCCTTCCTGTCCGAGCGGCTCTACGACGACCTGGAGTCGTGGGCCCCCGGACTGACCCGGCGCACGCTGCCCGCGAAGCACTGGGTGCCGCGCACCCGGCCCGACCAACTGGCGGCCTGGATCGGCGGATTCGTCGCGGCCCACGAGGACGGTGTGCCGGCCAGGGACATCAGGGCCACGGGGAAGTACGCGGACCGGTTCGGCGGCCAGCTCGTCCTGGTCACCGGCGCGGGCAGCGGCATCGGGCGGGCCACCGCCTTCGCGTTCGCCGAGGCGGGGGCGCGCGTGGTGGCCGTCGACCGGGACGCCGAGAGCGCGGCCCGCACGGCGGAGATGTCCCGCCTGATCGGCGCCCCAGAGGCCTGGGGCGAGGCGGTCGACGTGACGGACGAGCAGGGCATGGAGAAGCTCGCCGAGAAGGTCGCCAGGGAGTACGGCGTCGTGGACGTCCTCGTGAACAACGCGGGCATCGGCGTCTCCGGCTCCTTCCTCGACACGAGCACCGAGGACTGGAAGAAGGTCCTGGACGTCAATCTGTGGGGAGTGATCCACGGCTGCCGGCTCTTCGGCAGGCAGATGGCCGAGCGCGGCCAGGGCGGCCACATCGTCAATACCGCTTCGGCGGCGGCGTACCAGCCCTCCAAGGCGTTGCCCGCCTACAGCACCTCCAAGGCCGCGGTCCTGATGCTCAGCGAGTGCCTGCGCGCGGAGCTGGCGGGTCAGGGCATCGGGGTCTCCGCGATATGCCCGGGCTTCGTGAACACGAACATCACGGCGACGTCCCGCTTCGTCGGTGTCGACGCCGACGAGGAGAAGCGCCGCCAGAAGCGCACCGCCCGGCTCTACGGCCTGCGCAACTACCCGCCGGAGAAGGTCGCCGACGCGATCCTGGGGGCCGTCGTCAGGAACCAGGCGGTCGTCCCGGTCACCCCCGAGGCCCGCGGCGCCCACCTCATGTCCCGATTCACCCCCAAGGTCCTGCGCGCGATAGCCCGATTGGAGCCGCCGCTGTGAGCGAGGAGAAAGCACCCGGCCCGCTCCCCGAGGAGCACTACGCGATCGTCCCGCGCCGGGTCTCGTTCGACTGGGCCAGGACCCCGCTGCACTGGATACCGGACGAGCGCACCGCCACCCATGTCATCAACGTCCTGCATCTGCTGCTCCCCGCGGGCGAGCGGTGGTTCGTGAGGGTCTTCAAGGAGGGCCTGCCGCTCGTCACCGACCCGGTGCTGCGCGGGGACGTCAAGGGGTTCATGGGGCAGGAGGCCACGCACAGCGTGCAGCACGCGCATGTGCTCGACCACCTGGCGGCGCAGCGGCTCGACACCGCCGCGTTCACCAAGTACGTCGACTTCCTCTTCGAGAAGCTTCTCGGTGAGAAACCGCCGTTGGGTTTGCCCGTGTCGACGCGGGAGTGGCTGCGGTTCCGCCTCTCGGTCGTCGCGGCGATAGAACAGTTCACGGCGGTCCTCGGTGACTGGGTGCTGCATGCCGACGGGCTCGACCGGGCCGGTGCCGACGAGGTGATGCTCGATCTGCTGCGCTGGCACGGCGCGGAGGAGGTCGAGCACCGCGCGGTCGCCTTCGACATGTACCAGCACTGCGGCGGCGAGGGCCTGCCCCGGTACGCCCGCAGGATCGCCGGCATGACGGTCACGGCGCCCGTGATGCTGTACCTGTGGGTCTGGGGCACGGCCTATCTGATCCGTCACGACCCCCAACTGGCCGGTCGTTTGCGGTACTCCTTGGCGGAGCACAACAAGGCGGTCGCGAAAGGCCTGCTGCCCACGTGGCACGAGCTGGGCACGGCGATACCGCGCTATCTGCGGCGGTCGTACCATCCCTCGCAGGAGGGCTCGCTGCGCAAGGCCGTCGCCTACCTGGCGCGGTCGCCCGCGGCGCGGGCCGCGGCAGGCGCGCTGGGTCGGGGAGCCCTCGCGTAACCCGAGGGGCCCGGCCTGATCAGGCGGTCACCGCCCGGCACGAAGCATCACGGAGGACGGTCAGCGTGGAGTACCGCATCGAGGATCTGGCGCACCACAGCGGTGCGACGGTGCGCACGATCCGCGCCTATCAGGACCGCGGGCTGCTCCCCCGCCCGGAGCGTCGCGGCCGGTCCAATGTGTACGAGGAGGCTCATCTGGCGCGGCTGCGGCAGATCGCCGACCTGCTCGACCGTGGTTACACGCTGGCCTCCATCAAGGAGCTCCTGGAGGCCTGGGACACCGGCCGGGGCCTCGGCGGGGTGCTCGGCCTGGCCGTGGAGGTCGACGGTCCCTGGACGGACGAGAAGGCCGACCGGATCACACGCGCGGAGCTCGACGCGGCGTTCGGCGGCGTCCCGGACGAGGCGGCGGTGGCAGACGCGGTCTCCCTTGGGGTGCTGGAGCCGGTACCCGGGCGGGAGGACGAGTTCCTGGTACCGAGCCCCCAAGAGCTGGCGGTGGCAGTGGAGTTGCACGCAGCAGGGGTTCCGCTGTCCGCGATCTCCGGACACCTCAGGGAGTTGAGGGGGCAGGTCGAACATATAGCGTCCCGTTTCCTGGATTTCACGACGGAGCACGTCTTCGCGCGTTATCTCGGCCATCACCCACCGACGGAGGCGGACGCCGCCGAGGCCGCTTCGCTCGTGCGCAGACTCAGGCCTCTCGCACAGCAGTCGGTCGACGCCGAACTCGCCCGTGCCATGCGGCTGTTCGCCACGCGGCACCTGCGTCAGCAGCTTGACCCGGAGCAGCCGCCCGCCCGTGAGGAGGACACGGAGAGCGTGGCGCTCCCCGCCTCCACAATGCGCGCCGTTCGTGGTCTGGTTGGCGACGGTAACGCGTCGGCTTTCATCGCGGCAGCGGCTGAACGCGAGGTGCAGACACGGACATTGGACTCACTTACGACAAATGCTATAAAGAAAAATATAGTTCGCTAAGTCCCCTCCGTGGTACGAGAGTTACCCACAGAACCGCCAACTGGCCTGTGGGTAAGCGGACTTGGTTGTGGATCAAACCTGTGGGCCGAAATCCGTGAATGAAAAGCGGGTGGACAATAATCGAGTGCGTGGAGAACGGAACAGCGCGACGCTGACGGCATGAACGAAACACCTCCCGGCGCGGGTCCGCGATCTGGCGTGGCGGACGAGCGGGGGCGCGCCCCCGATGAGCGGCGCATTGTGCAGGTGTCCAAATTCCTGTCCAAGCACCTGCGGCACGACCCCGGCCGGATCGGACTCGCCCTCGACGAGAACGGCTGGGTAGAGATCGACGCGCTCCTGGCGGCGGCTGCCGCGCACCGCTTCCCCCTCACCCGTGCCGAGCTCGACCACGTGGTGGCCGTGAACGACAAACAGCGCTTCGCCGTGGACGGCACCCGGATCCGCGCTCAGCAGGGGCACTCCGTGGGCGTCGACCTCGGTCTGCCCCCGGCGACTCCGCCCGCGTACCTCTACCACGGCACCGTGACCGCGCGCCTGGCCGCGATCCGTGCCGAAGGGCTGCGGCCGATGAACCGGCACGCCGTCCACCTCTCGCCCGACCGTGAGACCGCGACACGCGTCGGTGCCCGCCGCGGGCGGCCGGTCGTGCTGTCCGTCGACGCGGGCGCCATGCACCGGGACGGTCACGTCTTCCAGGTCAGCGGCAATGGCGTCTGGCTCACAACCGCCGTCCCGCCCGGCTACCTGCGCTTTCCCGGCTCCCGGCGCTTTCCCGGCTCCCACTGAGCCGAAGCGGCGCCCCTGAGCCCGCGGCCCGGGAGAGGGACAGGCATGATCGGTCGCATGGAGCATCTGCCGAGCACCGAGGCCGCCCTCACCGCCCTGCGCGAGCTCGCCCGCGAGTACCACCGGGAGATCGAGGTCGCGCACGACATCGGCGCCGACCAGACGTCGCGCCGCACCGCCGCGGGCATCGGCGTGACGGCGGATCCCGACGGCTCGCTGCCGCACGAGGCCTTCGTCGAGTTCGGCGGTTCGCCGCGGATCTCGGTGCGGCTCTATCCCGACGACGACGGGGACGCCGACGCGTTGATCACCGTGGAGGGCGTGGAGTGCCCCGATGTGCCACGTGACTCCGTGCCCGCCTTCGTACGGTCGGTCCTCGGCGGCCTCGCGTACGTCAAGGGCAGGCGTTTCCCGCCGGGCTACCGCCTGATCGTGCCCCTGCCCGGCGACGAGACGTACAAGGAGTTCATCCCGATGGTCACTCTCACGCCCTGGCTCAGCGCACGCGTCCGCTGAGCCGGAACGGGGAGCCACCGGAACCGGGATCCACCGGAACGGGGATCCTCCGGAACGGGCAGCCGAAGGCCAGGAGCCCTGCCGCTGCCCTTGTGCCGCCCCCGTGTCCTCAGCGCAGCTGCGCCGGCGCTTCAGTGGCGATCTGCTCGAAGACGGCCTGGTCAGCGGCGAAGGCCGAGTCGGGGATCGGGGCGTGGACGACGATCTCGGTGAAGCCGAGTTCCGCGTGCTTGCCGGCGAAGTCCACGAAGGCGCCGAGGGATTCGAGGGGCCGGTTGCGGTCCGGGGTGAAGCCGGTCAGGAGGATCTTGTCCAGTTCGGCCGCGTCCCGCCCGATGTCCGCGCACGCCTTCTCGAGCTTCTCGACCTGCCCCCGGATCGCCTCGCGGGACTGCTCGGGCGTACCCGCCTCGAAGAGCTTCGGGTCACCCGTGGTCACCCACGCCTGCCCGTGCCGCGCCGCGAGCCGCAGGCCGCGTGGGCCGGTCGCGGCCACCGCGAAGGGCAGCCGGGGCCGCTGGACGCAGCCGGGGATGTTGCGGGCCTCGGTCGCCGAGTAGAACGTCCCCTCGTACGTCACCGAGTCCTCGGTCAGCAGGCGGTCGAGCAGCGGCACGAACTCACCGAACCGGTCGGCCCTTTCGCGCGGCGTCCAGGGCTCCTGGTTCTGCTTCAGCAGTGTCGTGGCGTCGAAGCCGTTGCCACCGGCGCCGATGCCGAGCGTGATCCGCCCGCCGGAGATGTCGTCGAGCGAGATGAGTTCCTTGGCGAGCGTCACGGGGTGACGGAAATTGGGTGACGTCACGAGCGTGCCCAGCCGCATCCGCTCGGTGGCCGCCGCGGCGGCGGTCAGCGTGGGCACCGCGCCGAACCACGGGCCGTCCCGGAAGCTGCGCCAGGCCAGGTGGTCGTACGTGTACGCGGCGTGGAAGCCCAGCTCCTCGGCGCGCAGCCACTGGTCGCGGCCGCCGTCGTGCCAGCGGCGTACGGGGAGGATCACAGTGCTCAGACGCAGGCTCATGTCTCCGAGCTTACGGTGAGGCACACGCGCCCCGGCAGTCACAGAAGCCTCGGCCACAGCCATAGCAGGACCGTTCCGCCGCCCCAGGCAGGGACCGAGTCCCCACGCCACTCAGATGTGCGCCCCAGCGCACGGCCGTGCGGGCATATGCGGGAGAATCGACGGCGTGACCTCAGCTACCCCAGGGCAGCCCCCGGCCGACCCCGCCCCGGCCGCTCCCGTCCCGGCCGGGCAACACCCGCGGCCCCGGCTGATCGCGACGGACCTGGACGGCACGCTGCTGCGCGACGACAAGTCGGTCTCCGACCGCACGGTCGCCGCGCTCGCCGCTGCCGAGGAGGCCGGGATCGAGGTCTTCTTCGTGACCGGCCGCCCGGCCCGCTGGATGGACGTGGTCAGCGCGCACGTCCACGGCCATGGCCTCGCCATCTGCGGCAACGGCGCGGCGGTCGTCGACCTGCACGGCGGCCCCGGCGCCCACAGCTTCGTCAAGGTCCGCCCGCTGGAGCGGGCGTGCGCCCTCGATGTCGTCCGCAGGCTGCGCGCCGCGTCGCCCGGCACGTCCTTCGCGATCGAGCGGACCGGGGGACTGCACCACGAGGAGACGTATCCGCCGCTCCACATGGAGCCCGGCGAGAGCGTCGCGCCCGCCGAGAAGCTCCTCGCCGAGAACCCCGCTGACCCGGTCGTCGCCGAGCAGCCCGTCCTGAAGATCCTCGCCTTCCACCCCGAACTCGCGCCCGACGCCTTCCTGGTGCTGGCCCGCGCGGCCATCGGCGACCGGGCGACGGTCACCCGTTCCAGCCCCAGCGCGCTCCTGGAGATCAGCGGCCCCGGCGTCTCCAAGGCCAGCACCCTGGAGCTGTGCTGCGCCGAACGCGGCATCTCCTCCGAGGAGGTCGTCGCCTTCGGGGACATGCCGAACGACATCGAGATGCTGTCCTGGGCCGGTACGTCGTACGCGATGGGCAACGCCCACCCGGACGTCATCGCCGCCGCCTCCGGGCGCACGGTCGCCAACAACGACGACGGTGTCGCCATGGTGATCGAGCGGATCGTGGCGGAGCGCCGGGAGCAGAACTCCTAGAGCTCGACGCCCCGGCTGCTCGGCGCCCCGGCTGCTCCGAGCTCGACGCCCCGGCTGCTCCGAGCTGGACGCCCCGGCTGCTCGGCGCTCCGGCTGCTCCTAGAGCTCGACGCCCCGCTCCGCCAGCCACTTCCGCGGGTCGACCCCCGACCCGAGATGCCGGGTGAGCCGCGTCTCGAAGTGCAGATGCGGCCCGGTCGAGTTGCCGGTCGTGCCGGCCTGGCCGATCCACTGACCGGTACGCACCTTGTCCCCCTGCTCGACCGCGGCGGCGGCGAGATGCGCGTACTGCGTGAAGTATCCGCCGGGATGCCGCACCAGGACCTCGATGCCGAACGCGCCGCCGCACGACACGCTCACCACCCGGCCCGCACCGACCGACCGCACGGGCGTCCCGATGTCGACCGCGAAGTCCTGCCCGGTGTGCCGATGCGACCAGCGCTTTCCGGCGCTGTCGAAACCGGCGGAGAGTTCGTACGTCTGCACGGGCGTGACCCACGCGCGCGTGGCGGCCTTCTTCTTCGGCTGGCGCAGGCGGACGGCGCCCCGGCACTTGCCCGCGGCCACCGCCCGGTCGGCCTCGCCCTGGAGGGCCCACTGGGCCGACTCCAGCTTCCGCTCGATGCCGCGCTTCAGCACCGCCAGGCGGGTGAGACGGCGGGCCAGGCCGTGCTCGGCGCGCTCCGCCTCGCTCTTGGCGGCAGCGAGGCGGACCGCGGCGCGACGCGTCTTGACGACGGCGCTGTTGACGGCGAGGTCGGCCTGCGACCGGACCTGCTTGCCGCGCATCAGCGCGTCGGGGTTGTCGGCCAGGAGCAGTTGCGCGGTATAGGGGAGGCCGCCGCCGGTGCGGTACTGGGCGCTCGCGAGCCGGCCGAGGTCGCCGTGCAGGACCGCGATCTTCCGCCGTTTCCCGGCGAGGAGTCGGTTCAGTTTCCGGACCTTCTCCCTATGGAGACGCGCGGCCCGCCGTCCCTCTTCGTAGCGGGCGGTCGCGAGGGAGGCCTCTTCGTAGAGGCGTGCCACATCCGCGCTCGTACTGGTGGGCCCCTCGGAGGCGACGGCGGGTGGCGTGAGACCGAGCAGCGCGCACAGCAGTACCGACACACCGAGGAGTGGGCGCGGACGACGTGGATGGCTCTGGCGCATGTCACGGATCGTCGCCCGCCGCGGCGGCACGAGCACGGCTGGACTGGGGCACTCGGGGGATCTGGTGCCCCGTACGGCTCACGCGCGTACCGCCGAACAGGGCTGCGGGGCCATGCCGGTCGCACCGGGCCGCGGGGCCGTGCCGCGCGCGTCGCCGGAGGCCCGCCAGAAGCGCCGCCGGAAGCCCCGCCGCAGGCCCTGCCCGGAAGTCAGTACGGCGCCTGCCACACCACCGTGGTCCCGCCTCCGTCCTCCCCGATGCCGGGCCCGTACCAACTGTCGCCGCCCAGCGACTCGGCCCGCCTCCTGAGGTTCTTCAGGCCACTGCGCCGGCCGCCCTCCGCGATGCCCACGCCGTCGTCGGCGACCGTCAGACGCACGCCCTGCCGGTCGCCGGGCAGCAGCACCGTCGCGTCGACGACGACGTCGATACGGGCGGCGTGCGCGTGCCGGAAGGCGTTGGACAGAGCCTCCCGCAGGGCCGCGATGAGGTTCTTGGCGGTCAGTTCGCCCACCACGGTGTCGACGGGGCCCAGGAAGCGGTGCGTGGGCTTGAAGCCGAGCGGGACGGCGGCCATGTTGATCTCCCGGAGCACGCGGGTGCGCAGTCCCGAGGGCGCCTCCGCCGGGCCCTGTTGGAGCGCGAAGATCGCCGTGCGGATCTCCTGGATCGTCACGTCCAGCTCGTCGACCGCCTTGCCCACACCGTCCTGCACCTCCGGCACGACCGACCTGCGCTGGGCGCTCTCCAGCATCATGCCGGTGGCGAAGAGCCGCTGGATGACCAGGTCGTGCAGGTCCCTGGCGATCCGGTCGCGGTCCTCGTACACCGCGAGCCGCTCCCGGTCCCGCTGCGCCTCGGCCATCATCAGCGCGAGCGCGGCCTGTGCGGCGAACTGGGCGGCGAGCGTTCGCTCGGCCTCGGTGAAGGGCCGTGCCCCGCGCGCGCGGGGCGTCACGAGCGTGCCGAGGACCCGGCCGTCGCTCTGGAGCGGCAACAGCATGACGGGGCCGTAGCGGCCGGCGAGGTGGGCCGCGGTGCGCGGGTCGGTCGCCGCGTCGTCGATGAAGACGGCCTGTCCGCGGAGCAGTTGGGCCACGATGTGGCTCTCCGCGGTGACGGTCATGCCGAGCGCCCCGGTGGGTTCGTCCGAGGAGACGGCGGCGACCTCCATGCCGCCCTCCTCGTCGGGCAGCAGCACGATCCCGGCCGCGGAGTTCGCGAGATGCCTGGCCTGCTCGGCGACGACGGCGAGGGCGTCCTCCGCGTCACTGCCGGAGAGCAGGGCCGTCGTGACCGCCACGGAGCCGTCGATCCAGCGTTCGCGCTGCTTGGCGGCCTCGTACAGGCGCGCGTTGCCGATGGCGATACCGGCCTCCGCGGCCAGGACGCGGACCATGTGCACGTCGTGGTCGTTGAACTCGGCCCCGCCCCGCTTCTCGGTCAGATAGAGGTTGCCGAAGATCTTTCCCTGGACGCGGATGGGGACGCCGAGGAAGGTCCGCATCGGCGGGTGGTGGGCGGGGAAACCGCAGGAGCGCGGGTCGGCGGAGAGATCGGCGAGGCGAAGGGTCCTCGGCTGGTGGATGAGGGCGCCGAGAAGCCCCTTGTGGCCGTCGGGCAGCCGCCCGATCCGTTCGGCGGTCCGCGCGTCGATGCCGTGGTAGACGAAGTCGGAGAGCCCGTCGCCGTCTTCGGAGACGACACCGATCGCGGCGTACTGGGCGTCCGCCAGCTCGGCGGCGGTCTCGCAGATGCGGTCCAGGGTGGTGTGGAGTTCCAGCCCGGCACCGACCGACCGCATGGCTTCGAGCAGCTGCGGCACCCGCGAGGTCAGCTCGGGCGAGAGCCCTTGGAGGCTGCGGGCCGCCCGCGCCGTCGCGTCCACCGGGGCCGCCGGGGCCAACGGGTCCGCCGTGTCCGCCGGGGCCAACGGGCCCGCCGGGTTCGCCGTGTCCGGTGGGCCGTCGGGGAGCGGGGGATCGGCGGATTCCGAGGGGACTGACATGCCTTTGAGCCTAGTTAGTCCTATTTGCAGGGGAAAGTCGAAGCCGATGGCCATCCGAGTCGCGGAGCCGGGGCCCGGCCCCGGCTCCAACCCCCGGCTCCAACCCCCGCCTCGGCCCCAGCTCCGGCCCCCACCGCGGCTTCGGCCCCGGCCCGGGCTCCGCCGCATTCAGCCCGCCGTGAGCAGATCCGCCGCACGCTCCACCTCCAGCATCCGCCGCAGCGGCCCCTCCACCACCGCCAGCTCCGCGTACGTGCCGCGCTGCGCGACCCTCCCCGCCTCGAGGACGATGACCTCGTCGACCGCGTCGAGCCCGGCGAGCCGGTGCGTGATGAGCAGCGTCGTACACCCCTCCGTCGCGGCCAGCAGATCGGCGGTGAGGGCGTCCGCGGTCGGCAGGTCGAGGTGCTCGGCGGGCTCGTCGAGCACCAGGACGGGGAAGTCGGCGAGCAGCGCGCGGGCCAGCGCGAGCCGCTGGCGCTGCCCTCCGGAGAGTCGCGCCCCGTGCTCACCGACAAGCGTGTCGAGTCCGTCGGGCAGCGAGCCGACCCAGCCGTCGAGCCGCGCCCGCTCCAGGGCGCCGCGCAGCTCGGCGTCGGTGGCGTCCTTCTTGGCGAGCAGCAGGTTCTCGCGCACCGAGCTGTCGAAGATGTGCGCGTCCTGGGCACAGAGCCCGACCATGCCGCGCACCGTGTCACCGTCCAGCGTGGCCGCGTCCACACCCCCGAGCGTGTACGTCCCTTCGTACGCCCCCACGAACCGCAGCAACACCTGGGCGAGCGTCGTCTTGCCGGAACCGGAGGGGCCGACCACGGCGATGCGCCGGCCCCGCTCCAGCGTCAGGTCGACGCCCGCGAGCGCGTCCCCCGCCTGGCCCTCGTGACGGGCGCGCAGAGCCGAGACGCGCAGCGGGAAGGGCGAACCGGGCGCCGCGGCGGGCGCGGCGGGCTCCGGTACGGGCTCGGCGGCGTCAAGCACCTCGTAGACACGCTCGGCGCTCTTGCGCACCCGCTGGCGGTAGCGCACGGCGAGGGGCAAGCCCAGTACCGCCTCGAAGGCGGCGAGCGGCGTGAGCACGACCACGGCGAGGGCGACACCGCTCAGCCGCCCGTCCCGCACCGCCTGCACACCGACGAGCGCGGCCGCGGTCACGGTCAGCCCGGTGACGAGCGCGGTGAGCCCGTCGCCGAGTGCCGTGGCGGTGGCGCCCCGGGAGGCGATCCGCGTCAGCTCGACGTCGGCCTCGGCGGCCTTGGCCGTACGACGCTTCAGCGCGCCGGCGACGGTCAGCTCGGCGGTGCCGGTCAGCAGATCGGCCACGCGCGTGGCGAGCACCCCGCGCGCGGGAGCCAGCCTCCGCTCCGCGCGGCGCGCCACGGCGCCGCTCAGCAGCGGGACCCCGACGCCCGCGGCGAGCAGCCCGGCGGCGAGCACCGCTCCGGCCTCCGGCAGCAGCCAGGCGGTGAAGCCGACGGCTCCCGCGCTCACCACGGCTGCGGCGGACGCGGGAAGCAGCCAGCGCAGCCAGTAGTCCTGAAGGGCGTCGACGTCGGCGACCAGCCGGGAGAGGAGGTCCCCCCGGCGGGTGGTGCGCAGGCCCGCGGGGGCGAGCCGCTCCAGGCGCCGGTAGACGGCGACGCGGGTGTCGGCGAGCATCCGCAGCACGGCGTCGTGCGAGACGAGGCGCTCGGCGTACCGGAAGACGGCGCGGCCGATGCCGAAGGCACGGGTCGCCGTCACGGCGATCATCAGGTACATCACCGGTGGCTGCTCCGCAGCCCGGGAGATCAACCACCCGGACGTCGCCATGAGCCCCACCGCGCTGCCGAGCGCGAGCGAACCGAGGAGCAGCGCGAGCGCCAGCTGCCCGCGCCGTGCCCGCGCGGCCATCCGCACCCGGGCCAGGATCCGACCGCCCTTGAAACCGGGAGCACTTGAGCCGCGCGACGGCACCGTGTCGCCGACGGCGGCGGCCCCGACGACCCCGGCGGACGCGAAGCCGCCTCCAGCCACCCCAGCACTCTCCACGGCTCCAGCAGCTCCAGCGGCCCCGGCGGTGACGGCGGTCGCGAAGCCGTCTTCAACTACCCCAGCGCTCCCCACGGTTCCGGCAGCCCCAGCAGCCCCAGCGGTAGCGGCAGTCGCGGCAGACGCGAAGCCGCCTTCAGCCACCCCAGCACCCTCTACGGCTACAGCGGTCTTAGCGGCTCCGGCGACCCCGGCGGATCCGGCGGCCCCTGCGGACCCGAAACCGCCTCCAGCCACCCCCACGCCCCCCACGCCCCCGGCGGCCCCCGCAGCTCCCGCCCCGACCACCCCCCACTCCTCGCCCGAGACACCGCGCACCGCGTCTCCCCTCCTCCGCACAGCCGCCCCCGCGTCCGCGGGCCGGGCCGCCAACCGCACCACCCGGTCCGCGACGGCCAGCAGTGCGGGCCGGTGCACGACGAGCAGGACGGTGCGTCCGACGGCCAGCCGCCGGACGGCCTCGACGACCTCGGCCTCGGTTCCGCCGTCCAGCGCCGCCGTCGGCTCGTCGAGCAGCACCACGGGCCGGTCGGCCAGGAACGCCCGCGCCAGCGCCAGCCGCTGCCGCTGCCCGGCGGAGAGCCCGGCCCCGTCCTCCCCGAGCGGGGTCTCGGCCCCGGCGGGCAGCGCGTCCACGAACCCCAGGGCACCCGCGTCCCGCAGGGCCTCCCGCAGCTGCGCCTCGGACGCGTCGGGCCGCGCGAGCCGTACGTTCTCCGCGATGGTCCCGGCGAAGAGGTGCGGCCGCTGCGGCACCCACGCGATGCGCTCACGCCACCGCTCCGGGGAGATGTCCGCGAGGTCGACGCCCCCGACGCGCACCCGCCCCTCGGTGGGCCGCACGAAGCCGAGCACCACGTTCAGCAGGGTCGACTTGCCCACGCCGCTGGGTCCCACGAGCGCCACGGTCTCCCCGGGCGCCGCCTCGAAGGACGCCCCGGAAACCGCGTCCGCCGCCCGCCCCGGATACCGGACCGTCACGCCCTCCACGCTCAGCGCACCCGAGGGCGCCGCCCCCGCACCGGCGGCCGGCACCGGGGTTTCGAGGACCTGGAAGATCTCCTCGGCGGCGGCCAGTCCCTCCGCCGCCGCGTGGTACTGCGCACCGACCTGGCGCAGCGGCAGGTAGGCCTCGGGCGCGAGGACGAGGATGACGAGACCGACGTACAAGTCCATCTCGCCGTGGACGAGCCGCATGCCGATGGTGACCGCAACCAGCGCGACCGAGATCGTCGCGAGCAGTTCCAGGGCGAAGGAGGACAGGAAGGCGATGCGCAGGGTACGCATCGTGGCCTGCCGGTACTCGCCGGTGATCTTTCGGATCGACTCGGCCTGCGCCTTGGCCCGGCCGAACACCTTCAGGGTGGGCAGGCCCGCCACGACGTCGAGGAAGTGCCCCGAGAGCCGCGAGAGCAGGCGCCACTGACGATCCATCCGGTTCTGTGTCGCCCAGCCGATGAGGATCATGAAGACCGGGATCAGCGGCAGCGTCACGACGATGATCGCCGCTGAGACCCAGTCCTCCGTCACGATGCGGGCGAGCACCGCCACGGGCACCACCACCGCGAGTCCCAGTTGCGGCAGGTAGCGCGAGAAGTAGTCGTCGAGCGCGTCCACACCACGCGTCGCCAGCGAGACCAGCGAGCCGGTCCGCTGGCCGCTCAACCAGCCGGGCCCCAGCTCCCCGGCCCGCTCCAGAAGCCTCCCCCGCAGCTCGGACTTGACCGCCGCGCTCGCCCGGTGCGCGGCGAGCTCGGTCAGCCAGGAGACCAGGCCCCGCCCGACCGCCACCAGGGCGAGCAGCAGCAGTGGCGTGCCCAGGTCTCCGACGGAGAGGCCCTTCTGGAAGGCGCCCACCACGATCTCGGCGATGAGCATCGCCTGTCCGATGACCAGGCCCGCCCCGGCCAACCCGAGTGCCACGACCGCGACGAGGAAGAAACGGGTGGCGCGGGCGTACCGAAGCAGGCGCGGGTCGATCGGTTTCACGTGAAACACACCCTCCGGGAAACCACGGGAACGTCAGAACCTGGTGAGCGGCGGCCAGAAACCGGCGCCCTAGTGAGCGGCGTCGGCGATGTGCTGCGTGCCGATCCGCTTGCGGAACACCCAGTACGTCCACCCCTGGTAGAGCATCACCACGGGCGCCGCGATGACCGCGCACCAGGTCATGATCTTCAGGGTGTACGGGCTGGACGAGGCGTTGGTGACCGTGAGGCTCCAATCCTCGTTCAGCGACGACGGCATGACGTTCGGGAAGAGCGTCAGGAAGAGCATCGCGACGGCCGTCGCGATCGTGATGCCGGAGAGCGTGAACGACCAGCCCTCGCGCCCCGCCTTGATCGCCCCGATGGCGCCGAGCAGCGCCACGACCGCCACGATCATCGCGACCAGGCTCTTGCCGTCACCCTTGTCCGCCTGGGTCCAGAGCAGGAATCCCAGCGCCAACACGGCTGTGACGAGCCCGAGGCCGAGGGCGAGCTTCCGCGCCCGCATGCGGATGTCGCCCACTGTCTTGAGTGCGGCGAACACCGCGCCGTGGAAGGTGAACAGCGTCAGGGTGACGAGACCGCCGAGGAGCGCGTACGGGTTGAGCAGGTCCCCGAAGGTGCCCACGTACTCCTTGTGGGCGTCGATCTTGACGCCCCGCGTGATGTTCCCGAAGGCCACGCCCCACATCACCGCCGGGATCAGCGACGTCCAGAAGATCGCGTGCTCCCAGTTGGTCTGCCACCGCTCCTCGGGCCGCTTCGCGCGGTACTCGAAGGCGACACCGCGCACGATGAGGCAGATCAGGATGATCAGCAACGGCAGGTAGAAGCCGGAGAAGAGCGTGGCGTACCACTCGGGGAAGGCGGCGAAGGTCGCGCCGCCCGCCGTGAGCAGCCACACCTCGTTGCCGTCCCACACAGGGCCGATGGTGTTGATGAGGACCCGCTTCTCGACCCGGTTCCGGGCGAGCAGCTTGGTCAGGACCCCGATCCCGAAGTCGAAGCCCTCCAGGAAGAAGTAGCCGATCCACAGAACGGCGATCAGTACGAACCAGATGTCGTGGAGTTCCATGCTCTGAGCGCTCCTTCCTTCAGTACGAGAAGGCCATGGGCCGGTCGGCGTCGGCGTCGGAATCGGAGTCGGAACCCGAGCCCGGGCCCTTGCCGGAACCCGGACCGCCGATCTTGGTGGGCGGGTTGAGATCCGCCTCGGTCAGCTCGGGCGGGCCCAGGCGGACGTACTTGAGCAGCAGCTTCACCTCGACGACGGCGAGGATCGCGTAGATGAGCGTGAACCCGATGAGCGAGGTGAGCACCTCGCCCTGCGAGACGCCGGGGGAGACCGCGTCCCTGGTGCGCAGCACGCCGTAGACCACCCAGGGCTGACGGCCCGTCTCGGTGAAGATCCAGCCCCAGGCGGTGCCGATGAGGGGGAAGATCAGCGTCCACTGCGAGAGCCGCCACCACCAGGCGCCCAGCTTCGGGGCCAGCTCCTTGTTCTTGGTGAGCATGAGCTTGGGGATCTCGTCCGCGCCGGTGCGGTGCTCCGGGGCGAGCCAGAACTTCTTCCGCGTCAGCCACAGGCCGGCGGTGCACAGGGCCATCGAGACGCCGCCGAAGCCGATCATCCAGCGGTACGACCAGTAGGCGGTGGGGATGTTGGGCCGGTAGTCGCCGGGCCCGAACTTCTCCTGTGCCTCCCTGTTGAGGTCGTTGATGCCGGGGATCTCGGCGCTGAAGTTGTTCTTGGCGAGGAAGGACAGGACGCCGGGAACCTCGATGGCGACCTTGTTGTGGCCCTCGGCGACATCGCCGTACGCGAAGATCGAGAAGGGCGCCGGCTTCTCCGACTCCCAGAGCGCCTCGGCGGCCGACATCTTCATCGGCTGCTGCTCGTACATGACCTTGCCGAGCGTGTCGGCGCTGACCACGGTGAGCAGGGTGCCGACGAAGGCCGTGACCAGGCCGAGCCGCAGCGACATGCGCATGGTGCGGATGTGCCGCTTCTTGCGCAGGTGGACGATGGCGATACCGGTCATGAAGGCGCCGCCGACCAGGATGGCCGCCGAGATGACGTGGAAGAAGTTGACCAGCGTCGTCTCCTGGAAGAGCACCTTCGCGAAGTCGGTGAGTTCCGCGCGCTTGGTGCCGTCCCGCTCCACGATCTTGTAGCCGACCGGGTGCTGCATAAAGGCGTTCGCGGCGATGATGAAGTACGCCGACAGGATCGTGCCGATGGAGACGATCCAGATCGTGGCGCAGTGCAGCTTCTTCGGCAGCTTGTCCCAGCCGAAGATCCACAGGCCGATGAAGGTCGACTCGAAGAAGAACGCGATGAGGGCCTCGAAGGCCAGCGGTGCCCCGAAGACGTCACCGACGAAGCGTGAGTAGTCGGACCAGTTCATGCCGAACTGGAACTCCTGGACGATGCCGGTGACGACACCCATCGCGATGTTGATCAGGAACAGCTTTCCCCAGAACTTGGTCGCCCGGAGGTAGTGCTCCCTGCCCGTGCGCACCCATGCCGTCTCGAGGATCGCCGTGAGGGCGGCCAGCGAGATCGTCAGCGGCACGAACAGGAAGTGGTAGACGGTCGTGATGCCGAACTGCCATCGCGCCAGAGTCTCCGGCGCCAGAGCCAGGTCCACTGCGTCTCTCCTTACTCGCCTCAATCGCCTTGCCGACCGTGACCGGCACGGCGATTCGCCCCTGCTTGTCCTACTGATCTCCGGAGGAAACGGGGCCGCTTGTGAACGCGTTCACATTCACAAGCATTATGTCGTACCGGTCCGCGTCACCCAAATGGGGGGTCCCTTTTAGCCACCGGGAACGGGCGGGGAACGTGCGAAGGCCCCGGAGACGCGCCTCCGGGGCCTCCCCACAGACCTTCCTCGGCCTTCCCGGGCCTTCCCAGGCCTTCCCAGGAAGTTCAACATATTGTTGAATCCGCCGCATGCATACGGAGCAGCACCAGCTACGGATACGCATCTCCTGGCCCGCCGGGCACCTGACGGCCACGATCGAGGAGAGCCCGACCGCGCAGGCCCTGGAGAAGGCCCTGCCGCTCGCCGCCACCGCGCGGACGTGGGGCGAGGAGGTCTACTTCGACACGGGCGTGAGCGTGCCGCGTGAGGCCGGCGCCCGCGAGGTCGTCGAACCGGGCACGGTCGCCTTCTGGCCCGACGGCGACGCCCTGGCCCTCCCCTACGGGCCCACCCCGATCTCACGGGCCGACGAATGCCGCCTCGCGAGCCCGTGCAACGTACTCGGCCGAGTCGACGGAGACCCGCGCCTCCTGTCGACGGTGCGGCCCGGCGACCCGATCCGCGTCGAGCGGGTGGTCGACTGAAGGGAGCGAGGGTTCCGGGGCGGGGGGCTGCCCTGCCGGGGGCGGCGGACGGCCTCAGGGAGGCGGCGGGTCGACGGGAGGCGGACGGTCTCAGGGATGGCGGACGGGTCAGCCCCCCCTCGGCTAGAGCTCCTTGCGGAACGCCTCCGCCGCCGCCAGAAAGACATCGTTGGCCTCGGTCTCCCCGATCGTGGCCCGCATCCCCTCGCCCGCGAACGGCCGCACCACCACGCCCGCCCGCTCGCACGCCGCCGCGAAGTCGTTCGTGCGGTCGCCGAGCCGCAGCCACACGAAGTTCGCCTGCGTCTCGGGCACCGTCCAGCCCTGCCCCCGCAGCGCCTCGACCACCCGCGTGCGCTCGGCGACCAGTGCCCCGACGCGGCCCATCAGCTCGTCCTCGGCCCGCAGCGAGGCCACCGCCGCGTCCTGCGCGAGCTGGCTCACGCCGAAGGGCACCGCCGTCTTGCGCAGCGCGGCGGCCACCGGCTCGTGCGCCACCGCGAAGCCCACGCGCAGACCCGCGAGGCCGTACGCCTTGGAGAACGTACGAAGGACACAGATGTTCGGGCGCTCGCGGTAGATCTCGATGCCGTCCGGGACCTCGGGGTCACGGATGAACTCGCGGTACGCCTCGTCCAGCACGACCAGGACGTCACGCGGCACCCGGTCGAGGAAGCGCTCCAGCTCGGCCCTGCGGACCACGGTGCCGGTGGGGTTGTTGGGATTGCAGACAAAGATGAGGCGCGTCCGCTCGGTGATGGCGTCGGCCATCGCGTCCAGGTCGTGGACCTCGCCCTCCGTCAGCGGCACCCGCACCGATGTCGCGCCACTGACCTGCGTGATGATCGGGTACGCCTCAAAGGACCGCCACGCGTAGATGACCTCGTCGCCCGGGCCGGACGTGGCCTGGAGCAGCTGCTGGGCGACGCCGACCGAGCCGGTGCCGGTGGCGATGTGCGAGACGGGCACCCCGAAGCGCTCGGCCAGCTCGCTCATCAGGGCCGTGCAGGCCATGTCGGGGTAGCGGTTGAAGGAACCGGCCGCGGCGAGCGCGCTCTCCAGGACGCCGGGGAGCGGGGGGTAGGGGTTCTCGTTGGAGGACAGCTTGTAGGCCACCGGACCGTCGGCCGCGGCGGGCTTGCCCGGCTTGTAGGTGGGGATACCCTCCAGCTCGGCGCGCAGCCTCGGGTTCGTCTCGCTCACCGCAGTCCTCCTCGTACCGGTACTGGCAACAGTTCGAATACTGCTCACCTTATGAGGATTCGGCGCCGGTGCGAATGGCTTCCGGGGGTCACGTAAGACAGGCGCACGGGTAAGGGGGAGCGCCCCGTGGGCCACCGCGCGCCGGTGGCTCGCTCCGTGGCGCGCATCCCCCGTGAAGGTGAGTTGAGACCTCTTCGAGATCTCGCGCTCTTGGCAGGCTCATGCGCGACATCAGCGGCAGCTAATGCCCCGACCCGCCAACACCCTTCCAATCCATGGTCATTGACGCTTCAGGACCATGCAGAAACGTGCCTGTCAACGAGTGAATATGCGTCCGCCCTACCCACCCCGATGAGCCCTACTATCGGCTCGCCATGACAGCAGCAGGGAAGCACCAGGTGAGCCGAGCGGAGACCGCCCGCCGGAGCAACCGGCAGAACAGAGCGGGCATCAGAGATGTCGCCGCCGCCGCCGGTGTCTCCATCACGACTGTCTCCGATGCCCTCAACGGCAAGGGGCGGCTGCCCGACGCCACCCGACGCCACGTCCGCGAGGTCGCGGAGCGGCTGGGCTATCGCCCCTCCGCCGCGGCCCGAACCCTCCGTACCGGCAAGTCCGGCCTCATCGGCCTGACCGTGACCACGTACGGGGATGAACCTTTCACCTTCACCGAATTCGCCTACTTCGCGGAGATGGCCAGAGCCGCCACCTCCGCCGCCCTCGCCCGTGGCTACGCCCTGGTGATCCTCCCGGCCACCTCGCGCCGCAGCCCGGTCGACGTATGGTCCAACGTCGCGCTCGACGGCACCGTCGTCGTCGACCCCTCCGACCACGACCCGGTCGTCAGCGAGCTGGTCAGACAGGGTCTGCCGGTCGTCTCCGACGGCCGGCCCGCGGGCTCGCTGCCCGTCACCGCCTGGGTCGACAACGACCACGAGGCCGCGGTCCTGGAGATCCTCGACCACCTCGCGGCGGCGGGCGCCCGCCGGATCGGCCTCCTCACCGGCAACACCACGGACACCTACACCCACCTGTCCACGACCGCGTACCTGCGCTGGTGCGAACGCGTCGGACAGGACCCCGTCTACGAGTCCTATCCCGCCCACGACCCGTGCGCGGGCGCCGTGGCCGCCGACCGGCTGCTCGCCCGCCCCGACCGCCCCGACGCCGTCTACGGCCTCTTCGACCCCAACGGCACCGACCTGCTCGCCGCCGCCCGGCGGTACGGCCTGCGCGTCCCCGATGACCTGCTGCTCGTCTGTTGCAGCGAGTCCATGGTGTACGCCACCACGGAACCGCCCATCACCACGCTCTCCCTGAAGCCCAGACGTATCGGCACGGCCGTCGTACAGCTCCTCATCGACGCCATCGAGGGACTCGACTCGGGCCGGCCCGTCGAACAGGTGATACCGACCGAACTGATCGTGCGCACCTCGTCCGAGCGACGTCCGCCGCGTACGACGGTCAGTCCGCCACGCTCATCGGGCTCGGGCTGACCCAGGCGATTTCGGGCAGAGGTGGGTTACCGACCCGCCATCAGGGGGGAAACCTCTGCCCAATTCGGGATAAATCCTTGGTGAACCGGCGGCGGGGACCGATTCACCACCCCTGGTGCACCACACAGCGGGAGCCGCATTCCTATGATGGGCGGACGACACCGCGGGCCGCTGCGACCAGGCAGTCCGTTCTCGGTGCAGATGCGGCGCAATGGTGGTGGAGGGGTCGATGACTCAGGGGGCCGGTCAGGGACCCGATGTGCGGACGGCGACGCTGCGCGACTTCCGCGTACCGGCGTACGTCCATGAGACGACCGGCCCCGCCGAGGCGGGCCCTCCGGCGCCGGCTCCGGGGGGGCTGCCGGACGACGGCTACACCCCCACCCAGCGCGACCTGCCGGTCATCAACCGCGGTGACACGCTCCAGGTGCAGGTCATGCCGGAACCCCCGCAGCCGAGGCCCAGCGGCGAGCACGGCCCGCTGTTCGTCGTCGGTGACGTGCACGGCTATCTGGACGAGCTCCTCGCGGCCCTCCACGAGCAGGGCCTCATCGACGCCGACGGCAACTGGTCCGCGGGCAACGCGCGCCTGTGGTTCCTCGGCGACTTCACCGACCGCGGGCCCGACGGCATCGGCGTCATCGACCTCGTGATGCGGCTGTCCGCCGAGGCCGCCGCCGCCGGCGGCTACTGCAAGGCCCTCATGGGCAACCACGAGCTGCTCCTGCTCGGCGCCAAGCGTTTCGGCGACACGCCCGTCAACTCCGGCGCGGGCACCGCCACCTTCCAGGCCGCCTGGCTGCTCAACGGCGGCCAGAAAGCCGACATGGAGCGCCTGGAGGACCACCACCTCCAGTGGATGGCCCGGCTCGACGCGATGGAGGAGGCCGACGGCCATCTCCTCGTGCACTCCGACACGACCGCCTACCTGGACTACGGCGACTCGATCGAGGCAGTGAACGACACCATCCGCGAGACCCTCACCCGCAACGACGCCGACGAGTGCTGGGACCTCTTCCGCAAGTTCACCAAGCGCTTCGCCTTCCGCGACGAGTCGGGCCCCTCGGCCGTACGCGAGCTCCTGGACGTGTACGGCGGCACGCGCATCGTCCACGGCCACAGCCCCATCCCCTACCTCCTGGGTGACGTCGGCTCCGAGGACGAGTCGGACGGCGGCGGACCGGTCATCGAAGGACCGCACGTCTACGCCGACGGCCTGGCCATCGCCATGGACGGCGGAGTGACGATGGCCGGAAAGCTACTGGTCTGCCAACTCCCCCTGGCTATCTGAGCGTTCACCGGGCAGGCGACCCCATACAGGATCACGCCGACCGGGGACGCCAATTCTGGAAACCCCCTGTCACCGCGTGCCGTCACGGCTCTACCATCGGCTTATCCGTAGCAGGCTCCCCTCCGTTTCTGCCCCACGGCTCGTAGCCATGCGAGCCTCAGCCCTACGGAGCATCGGGGGATGCACATGAACAGCGCTCCACACCTGCTCAATGAGGACCGCCCCGCATACGAGCGAATCCTCGACGAGGCGCTGCGCACCGCACCTGACCGTCCTGAACTCGCCGCAGTGGGCCGGCGGCTCAACATCGAACAACTGCGCACCATGGCCCTGAACGCGACAGCACTGATCACGGCCGCCGCCGCGGCCGAGTACGCGCACTACGTGAAGGTGCGCGAGGAGTCGCGCGCACCTCGACCGTCTTCCACGTCGATTCGCGAAGGGAGCGGAAGCGGACAGAGCGCCGCGGAGTCCGGCTCCGGTGGCGTCGGCCTCGCCACGACGATGGGTGAGGTCGCCGAACCGGCGGCAGCGGCGGGCGCCGGGGCGATAGCCGTCGTCGCGGTCCTCGCACCCGTCCTCGCGGGAGCGGCCGCCGCGATCTTCCTGCTCGTCGGCTACATCCTGAAGATGCTCGACCCCGAGCCCGCCTTCGCGGACACCATGCTCACCGCGGGCTGGCTGTTCGGCGCGCTCACCGCCGGGGGCATCCTGGTCGCCGCGGCCGGTCTGCTCCTGACGGCCCTGCGCAACGGCGCCACCTCGCAGCCGGCGGATCCGCTCGGAGAGCAGTACGAGGCGGTGTCCCGAGCCAGGGAGGCCTGGGGTCAGGCGCTGCTGGAACGGGGCATCGTGCCGTTCCTGCGGGAGGCCCTGGCGGAACCGGGCGCGGACCCCACGACCCGCGCGCCGTCACAGGGGACAGGTGGCACCGCACCGAGCGGTCGCATGCCGCAACTCGGCTACCACCGGCCTGGGTTCAGCAGCCCGGACGGCGGTCCCGCGACGGGCACGCGGCCGAGCTTTTCGAGCCCCGACTTCTCCAGCCCGAACTTCGGCGGACCCGAACACAAGCCGGAGTAGGCCGGAGTGTCCGCAGAGCCAGTCGTCACGGCACTCTGCGGACACCCCCTCCACGCCCCATTCGGGGTTCGCTCAGTCGGCGATCGGGAGGTAGACCCGGTTGCCGGCGGCGGCGAACTCCTTGGACTTCTGCTCCATGCCCGCCTCGATCTCGCCTTCCGCCAGGTCACCGCCGTGCTGGCGGCGGATGTCCTGGGAGATCTTCATCGAGCAGAACTTCGGCCCGCACATCGAGCAGAAGTGCGCCGTCTTCGCGGGCTCGGCCGGCAGCGTCTCGTCGTGGAACTCCCGCGCCGTGACCGGGTCGAGCGCGAGGTTGAACTGGTCCTCCCAGCGGAACTCGAAACGGGCGTCCGAGAGCGCGTCGTCCCAGTCCTGCGCACCCGGGTGCCCCTTGGCGAGGTCCGCCGCGTGCGCCGCGATCTTGTACGTGATGACGCCGGTCTTCACGTCGTCGCGGTTGGGCAGGCCCAGGTGCTCCTTCGGCGTGACGTAGCAGAGCATGGCCGTGCCCCACCAGCCGATCATGGCGGCGCCGATGCCCGAGGTGATGTGGTCATAGGCGGGCGCGATGTCGGTGGTCAGCGGGCCGAGCGTGTAGAACGGCGCCTCCTCGCAGATCTCCTGCTGGAGGTCGATGTTCTCCTTGATCTTGTGCATCGGGACGTGACCGGGGCCCTCGATCATCGTCTGTACGTTGTGACGCTTGGCGATCGTGTTGAGTTCCCCGAGGGTCCGCAGCTCGGCGAACTGCGCCTCGTCGTTGGCGTCCGCGATCGATCCGGGCCGCAGGCCGTCACCGAGCGAGTACGTCACGTCGTACGCCGCGAGGATCTCGCACAGCTCCTCGAAGTGCTCGTAGAGGAAGCTCTCCTTGTGGTGCGCGAGACACCAGGCGGCCATGATCGAACCACCGCGCGAAACGATGCCGGTCTTGCGGCGGGCGGTGAGCGGGACGTACGGCAGGCGCACACCGGCGTGCACCGTCATGTAGTCCACGCCCTGCTCGGCCTGTTCGATGACCGTGTCCTTGTAGATCTCCCAGGTCAGCTCCTCGGCCTTGCCGTCGACCTTCTCCAGGGCCTGGTAGAGGGGGACGGTGCCGATCGGCACGGGGGAGTTGCGCAGGACCCACTCGCGGGTGGTGTGGATGTTGCGGCCGGTGGAGAGGTCCATGACCGTGTCGGCGCCCCACTGGGTCGCCCAGGTCATCTTGTCCACCTCCTCCTCGATGGAGGAGGTGACCGCGGAGTTGCCGATGTTGGCGTTCACCTTCACCAGGAACTTCTTGCCGATGATCATCGGCTCGATCTCCGGGTGGTTGACGTTGGCCGGGATCACGGCGCGGCCGGCGGCGACCTCTGCCCGCACGACCTCGGGGTCCATGTTCTCGCGGATTCCGATGAACTCCATCTCGGGCGTGATCTCGCCGCGCCGGGCGTACGCGAGCTGCGTCACCGCCTGGCCCGGTCGGCCACGCCGCGGCTGGCGGGGGCGGCCGGGGAAGACCGCGTCGAGGTTCTTCAGCCCGCCGCGCGGCGAGGTGTGCTTGATGCCGTCGTCCTCGGGGCGGGGCGGGCGGCCCACGTACTCCTCGGTGTCGCCGCGGGCGATGATCCAGTTCTCCCGCAGCGGCGGCAGGCCGCGGCGGACGTCGGTCTCGGCGGACGGGTCGGTGTACGGCCCCGAGGTGTCGTACAGGGTGACGGCCTTGCCGTTGGTGAGGTGCACCTGGCGGACCGGCACGCGCAGATCGGGGCGCGAGCCCTCGATGTACGCCTTGTGCCAGCCGATGGACTTCCCGGCCCCGTCAGCCGCGACGGTGTTCTCGACGTTCTCGACGTTCTCGACGTTGTCGTCGCTGCTGGAGGCAGGCGTGCGTGTGTCCGATGTGGTCATGAGACCTACTCCCTACGCCGGCATTACCCGGTAACAGGTTCGGCGGTCGACGCAGCGGATCCCGTACGGTTCGTGCACTCCTGGTGCAGTTCCGTACGGAGGTCAGCGTCCTCTCAGCCCGGTGCTCCGAGCTCCCGCGATTGCAAAGGTGGCTCCACGCTAGCGTCATGTCGGCCACGCTGAACAGAGGGCCCCCTCCGTTCTTGCGATGATCGGTCCGTGACCACCACACCCCCGCCGCCGCCTCCGCCCCCGCGACCGCCCCACTCCGGCCCCTCGTCGCCGTCGCCGGAAGGCCACGGGCACGCCCCCGGGCATGGCCACGGCCACAGCCACGGCCATACGCACAGCCATGGCCCGGCCGCGCCCGTCTCCCGGCATCTGCGCAAGGTCATCGCGGCGGTGCTGATCCCCTTCGCCACCGCGGTCGTCGTAGGCCTCGTCGTCCTGTGGCCGGGCGGAACGCCGAGCCATGAACGCACCGGCGTCGGCTTCGACCGGCAGACCCAGTCGGCAACGGTCGCCAAGGTGCAGGAACTGCCCTGCAAGGACCTCAACCCCTCGCAGCCCCAGCCCAACGGCGACACCTCCACCCCCGAGGGACAGACCGCCCAGTCACGCGCCGAGGGCACCTGCAAGAAGGCGCTGATCGAGGTGACCAGCGGTGACGACAAGGGCCGCACGTTCACCGAGATCATCCAGCCGGACTCGCCCCGGCAGCTCCACAAGGGCCAAGAGGTGGTGGTCGCCTATGAGCCCAAGGCACCCGAGGGCCTGCAATATTCGGTGACCGACGTGAACCGCAAGTTCCCGATGGCACTGCTCGCCGGCATCTTCGCGCTCGCCGTCGTGGTGGTGGGGCGGCTGCGCGGTGTGATGGCCCTGGTCGCCCTCGCCATCAGCTTCCTGGTCCTCACCTTCTTCATCCTGCCGGCGATCCTCCAGGGCTCGAACCCGCTGGTGGTGGCGGTGATCGGGGCGAGCGCCATCATGCTCGTCGCGCTCTACCTCTGCCATGGCCTCACCGCCCGTACCTCCGTCGCGGTCCTCGGCACTCTCATCTCCCTCCTCCTGATCGGGCTGCTCGGCTCCCTGTTCATCGGCTGGGCCGCGCTGACCGGCAACACGGACGACAACACCGGTCTCATCCACGGCCTGTATCCCTCCATCGACATGAGCGGCCTCCTGCTCGCGGGCGTCATCATCGGCTCGCTCGGCGTCCTCGACGACGTGACGGTCACCCAGACCTCGGCCGTTTGGGAACTGCACCAGGCCAACCCGACCATGGGCTGGCGCGGCCTCTACCGGGCGGGCATCCGCATCGGCCGCGACCACATCGCCTCGGTCGTCAACACCCTCGTCCTCGCCTACGCGGGCGCCGCGCTGCCCCTGCTGCTGCTCTTCTCGATCGCGCAGTCCAGTGTGGGCACGGTCGCCAACAGCGAGTTGGTCGCCGAGGAGATCGTGCGCACCCTGATCGGCTCGATCGGCCTGGTCGCGTCGGTACCGGTGACCACCGCGCTGGCCGCCCTGGTCGTCTCCGCCGACCGCTCCGCCACCAGTGGCCCCGGCCGCCCGGCCATGGCCACCCCCGCCCCCCGCTCCTCCCGCGGCGGCAAGGGCCGCCGCCGCAAGGCCTGACCCCGCAGGACACGGCCTCTCCTTCGGGGGAGAGCACCACGCGAGGCCACACGCGGCGTCCCGGCGGCGGTTCCATCGCACGCTGTGTGCGAACGGCACGGGCGGGCAGGGCCGGGCACCGGAGCCGGGGGCAGGCACCTGGGGCCTGGGGCCGGGGGCAGGCACCTGGGGCCCGGGGGCAGGCGCCGGCGTCGGACACGCGGGGGACGGGCGCCGGGGACGGACACGCGGGGGACGGGCGTGGGGGGCGGGCGGGCGCCGGGAGACGGTCGGGCGCCAGGGGGCGGGCGCCGGGCGGGCGTTGGGCCCGGGGACGGCTCGACCGGCCGCCAAATGCACCGATCTGCCATTCATATCCGCCCACCGGGCCAGGTGGTCAGCCCGCGTTCTGCTCCTCCCCCAGGATCCTGTCGAGCGCCTCGTCGAGGTGCGCGTCGAAGTCGGCGAACGCCCGCTCCTGTCCGAGCGGCACCAGCTTGTCCGTACGGTCCAGGAAGGCGAGCAGCGGCGGGATACCCACCCGGAACAGCGCCTGATCCGGACCGACCTGAAGCCTGATCAGCGCCTCGTCCATCAACTCGGGGTCAATGGGCTCGATCCTCACGTCCCCGACCCCGCACGGCCGCCCCACCCCGTCGATCAACAGCTCCCTGCCGAACGCCCAGGTCACCGGTGCATCACCGGGCAGATGAAACGTCAGCCGCACGGCAAAAGGATCGCCGGTCTCATAGCGCAACTCCACCGGGATACGAAACGACAGCTCCTCGGAAACAAGGAAGCTCATCATGACCTCTGCCTGAACCGTCTCGTCCATCGCGCCCTACCCCGTCACTTGGCCTTCAAGTGGCCAGGAACCAACTCCCTGACACTCATGGCATCTTGCTTAACGTGTACACCAGATCACAAGGAGTGAGTTTTCAGATGCTGATAGAGAAGGCGAGTGTCCCTAGTAGCTTTCCGATCTCACGTTGCAATCTCTCCGCCGCGGGCAGCAACCGATCCGCCTGACCTGCGGGCACGGAAATGGCGAGGGTCGCCGCGGTGTCTCCCGCCAAGATCGGAATCGCCGCGCAGACCGTTCCCAACGCGTACTCCTGACGCTCCACCACAGGCCTCATACGCCCCATCGTGTCGAGCCGACGCAGCAGCGCGTGGTTGTCGCGGACCGAGTAACGCGTGATCGACCGAACCGGATAGCGATCGAGGTGGTCCTGCCGCGCCTCATCGTCGAGTTGGGAGAGCAGGCACTGCCCGATGGCGTGGGCGTGACCCGTCTCCCGGAAATCGGCCCACTCCTCGACCGCGGGATTGCCCGGGGTGTCGGAGACCGCCACGACCTCGATCTCGCCCTCGCGGTAGACGGCGAAGTACACCGGCATCCCGATGGCGTCCCGGCAGTGCGCCAGCGCGTCCCCGATCCTGCCGCGACGATTTTGCTGTGCCCCGCTGCCGCTGAGCCGCTCGGCCGCCTCGCCGAGCACGAACACTCCCTTCTCGCGGCGCAGATAACCCTCGTGGGTCAACGTGCGCAGCAGGTGGTAGGCGGTGGGGAGAGCGAGTCCCGCCTCGCGGGCCAACTGCTTGGCGGGTGCCCCGTCCGCGTGCGTGGCGGCGGCTTCCAGCAGCCGCATGGCCCGCTGCACGGAGCCGATGAGGGTGGGCGCGACGGTGGCGGCGTCGGCCGCTGGGGTGGGGGCGGTGCCGGGGGATGGGGTAGCGGGGGCGGCCTGTGGAGCGGCCGGCGCGTCAACCGGTGAGGAAGCGGCGTAGGTCCGAGCGGTGGGGATACCGACCGGTGAAGTGGAGGCGTCGACCGCGGCCAAGGTTCACTCCCGAAGCGCGTGGGGGGCCGCCCGTGCCCGGAGACACACGGGAGGGCAATGCGCCCGTCCGCGGGGAACGGCCCCGCGTCGGTTTTCGGACTCTAACCCTTGGCCACCGCTCCTCGGCCGTCTGCGGGGAAACTTCCCCCGGCCGAGGGACCCGTCTCGAAAATTCACCGCCAGACAGTAACCACTCGGTGAGCAACCACTTCGCGCATAACCGCTGCCCCGGCAGCCTTGAACGATCAGGGTTCCATCATCACTCGGTAATCATATGAAACATCGGCTACCAAGCGGCGATCACCCATCAGCGTTCACCAGTCGTTGCGGGATGCTGACGTGCCGGATATGAACTTCCGTACGACATAGATGAGTCCACCGACCAAGGCGACGAATAGCAGTGCCTTGAAGAGCAGGCCGACGACGAAACCGACAACAGTCGCTATCACGCCGCCGAACACGACCAAGGCGATGACGGGCACAGCCACCCACTTCACCCACCACGGCATTCCCGCAAAGATCTCCTTCGCTGCCATCGTCCTTACCTCTCTCCGCACACTTCGCGTCGGTGCCGGAGCCCGAATGTCCGCGGGCTCCCGGCTTCTCGTATTCGATGCTAGGGCGCTGAAGCCCTCTGCGGGGGCCGCGCAGCCCTTGTCCTCCCCTGATCCGACCCTGAGAGAACCCCGAGGTCATAGCCCTGAAATCCTCGGCCCACAGAGGGAGATCAGGCCTCGGGCGGAGAGAAGACGACCAGGACCCGCAGGTCCTCGCTGATGTGGTGGAACTTGTGGGGCACCCCGGCCGGCACGTACACCACGCTGCCGCGCGCGACCTGCGTGGTCTCCATGCCGACCGTGATCGAGGCGCGGCCACTGACGACCATGTACACCTCGTCCTGTCCATGCGGCTGCTGCGGGTCCGACTCCCCCGCATTGAGCGCGTAGAGACCGACCGACATGTTCCGCTCCCGCAGAAACTGTAGATACGCCCCGTCGTTCGCGACGCGCTCCGCCTCCAGATCGTCCAGCCGGAATGCCTTCATCGCCCTCGTACGCCCCTCGCTGGTGCTCGTCCCGCGGATTCCCGCCGGGCTCGTGACCCGACCGCTTCCGGTCCATGTCTGCCACGATCAGACACATGAAGAATTTCGTAGTCAAGACGATCGCCAACGCCGCGGCCCTGGCCGTGGCCGTATGGCTGCTCGACAAGATCACGCTGACCGGCGGCAGCACCGGCAAGAAGGTCGGCACCCTGATCGTCGTCGCGCTGCTGTTCGGATTGGTCAACTTCCTGGTCAAGCCGGTGGTGAAGGTCCTCACCTTCCCGTTGTTCATCCTGACCCTGGGCCTGATCACCCTCGTGGTGAACGCCCTGATGCTGCTGCTCACCTCGTGGCTGGCCGACAAGTTCGACGTCAGCTTCCATGTGGAGGGCTTCTGGACCGCCGTCCTGGGCGGCCTGATCATCTCCGTCGTGTCCTGGGCCATGAACGTGGTGCTCCCGGACGACAAGGACTGATCGGCATGACGGATTCTTCGGCGACAGGCGGCGGTGTGGGCGACGAGACCGGCGGTCCCACCGGCCCGGTCGGCGGACCGAGCGGTGAGCCGAGCGGTGACCCGACGGGCATCGGTGACGGAACGCGGGCGGTGCGGGCCGGGCTGCCGGAACCGGTGAAGCACGAACCCACGCTGCCCGGCCCCGTGTTCGCCGCGCACTTCCACCTCCCCGGCGACCCCACCGGCGGCTACGCCTACGCACGCGACGAGAACCCCACCTGGACGCACCTGGAGCGAGCCATCGGCGAGCTGGAGGCGCCGGACGCCGGCGAGGAGGTCGAGACGCTCGTCTTTGCCTCCGGCATGGCCGCGATCTCAGCGGTGCTCTTCTCGCAGCTGCGCACCGGGGACACGGTGGTCCTGCCGGACGACGGCTATCAAGTGCTCCCCCTCGTCCGCGAGCAGCTCACGGCGTACGGCATCCAGGTGCGCACCGCCCCCACCGCCGGTGACGCCCAGCTCCACGTCCTGGACGGCGCCAGGCTCCTCTGGATCGAGACGCCGTCCAACCCCGGCCTCGACGTGTGCGACGTGCGTCGCCTCACCGAGGCGGCACGCGCGCGTGGCGTCCTGGTGGCGGTCGACAACACCCTGGCCACGCCGCTCGGCCAACGTCCGCTCGAACTGGGTGCCGACTTCGCGGTGGCCAGCGGCACGAAGATGCTCACCGGCCACGGCGACATCCTTCTGGGATACGTCGCCTGCCGCGACGCGGAGCTGACCGCTTCCGTGCGGCGCTGGCGGAAGATCGTCGGGGCCATTCCCGGCCCGATGGAGGCCTGGCTCGCGCACCGCTCGCTCGCCACGCTCCAGCTGCGCGCCGACCGGCAGAGCGCGAACGCCCTGGCCCTCGCCGAGGCCCTGCGCGGCCGTCCCGAGGTGGCGGGCGTGCGCTACCCCGGGCTGCCCGACGACCCCTCGTACAAGATCGCCTCGCGGCAGATGCGGCGCTTCGGGTGCGTGGTCTCCTTCACGCTGCCCACCCGTGAGCGTGCCGACCGGTTCCTGGAGGCGCTGCGCCTTGTCGACGACGCGACGAGTTTCGGCGGCGTACGGTCCACGGCCGAGCGGCGCGGACGCTGGGGCGGCGACGATGTGCCGGAGGGTTTCATCCGCTTCTCCGCGGGCGCCGAGGACCCGCGAGACCTGGTGGGCGACGTGCTCCGCGCGCTGGACGCGTCCGCCGAGTAAGAAGACGCGACCCCGGCCAGGCGCAACGAACGGTCCGAGCCTCCCCCCTCGTGGCTCGGACCGTTCCGGTTCCGCGCGCGCAGAACCGCGCGAACAAGGCTAGTTGACTGTGTGTCAGTGTTCAATCACAGTAGCGACAGTGACCTATCGACATATTTATAGTTGAGCGCGTCCTGAGATCGCGAAGAGGAGGGACGGTGTCATGGATCTGGCCCTGCTGCGCACCTTTGTGACGGTGCACCGGGCCGGCTCCTTCACCCGCGCCGCGGCACTGCTCGGCCTCTCCCAGCCCGCCGTCACGTCCCAGATCCGCACCCTGGAACGCCAGCTGGGCCGCCCCCTCTTCCTCCGTCAGGCCCGTGGCGTGACGCCCACCACCATCGGCGACGAGCTCGCCCACAAGGCCGCCCCTCACTTGGACGCCCTGGTGGAGATCGCCGAGACAGGGCTCGACGAGGAGTCGTCGATGCGTACCCTTCACCTCGCGGGCCCGCCCGAGTTCACCGCGGAACGCGCCCTGCCCGCGCTCACCGCCCTGACCGGGCAGGACGGTCACAGTTATGCCCTGCGCGCCTCGTTCGGCGCCGCCGACGAGGTCCTGGAGGGGCTCGCGGCGGGGCACCACGACCTGGCCATCGCCACGGCCCGGCCGCGTGGCGGGCTGCTCACCGCGACACCGCTCTGCGACGAGGAGCACGTCCTGATCGCGGGGGAGCGCTGGGCCGCCCGTCTCGGCCCCGACAGGCTGGGCGGCGGGGAAGCGCTGCCGCTGGAGAATCTGCCGGTGGTCGAGGTGCACGAGACGCTGCCGTTCGTCTCCCGCTACTGGGCCGCCGTCTTCGACGCCTGTCCCGCGGCCTCCGGCGCCGTCATCGTGCCGGATCTGCGGGCGGTCCTCGCCTGCGCGGCTTGGGGCGCCGGTCTCGCCGTGCTGCCCCGCTACCTCTGCGCCGACGCCCTGAAGCGTGGTGACGTCGTGGCGCTTCTCGAACCGCCGGTGCCGCCGTTGCGGACGTACTTTCTGGTGGTGCGCACCGGGACGCTGGCCATGCCGCACATCGCGCGGGCACACGAATGGCTGCTGCGGGCCGCCGGCGAGTGGTCTTGAAGGGGCCCCGCGGCTGGCATCGGTGACGCGGTGACGGCCGTGTGATCAGGCTCGTTGATGACCCAGGACTGGGCTTGATGGTGGTTCCGAAGGGGTCGCGATGTTTCACGTGGAACAGTCCGGGCCACATTTCCCCCATGACCGTCCGACCCGTGGTCAAGCGCACCGCCCGCGCCGTCCTGCTGGACGGAGACGACCTGATCCTGATCAAGCGGACCAAGCCCGGAGTCGATCCGTACTGGATCACCCCCGGAGGCGGTGTGGAGCCGGAGGACGCCACCGTCGTCGACGCGCTCCACCGCGAGGTGCACGAAGAACTCGGCGCCAAGATCATCGATGTCGTGCCTTGCTTCGTCGACACCGTGGAGCACATCGGCGAGGACGGCGGGGCGACCGGCGTAAAGGTGCAGCACTTCTTCGTCTGCCGCCTGGAGTCCATGGACACCGGCCTGCGGCACGGTCCCGAGGTCGAGGAACCGTGCGGAGAATACGAGATCGTGCGCGTGCCCTTCACACGGGTCGGCATCGCCTCGGTCCACCTCGTACCGCTGTCGCTGCGGCACTACCTGGACGGCAACATCGAGGGCGTACGCGCGATGCACGCCCCCGACCTCGGCTAATCCCCGACCACCACCAGTTCCTCCACGGAGTCGTGGCGGATGCGGCCCTCGGGGATGCCGACTTCCCGCAGCGCGTCCCGGCCGCTGCGGATCATGCCGGGCGGTCCAGAGAGATAGGCGTCGTACTCGTCCCAGGGCCCGTACTCGCGCACGGCGTCCGGCAGTTGGGCCCGCTGGTCCACGATCGGTCGGACGGAGAGCCAGGGATGGCTCTGTTGCAGCCGCAGCATCGTGTCGATGTCGTACAGGTCGTGATCGGTGCGGGCGCCGTAGAACACCTCGACCGGGCGCCGTCTGCCGTGCTCGGCGACGTCCTCGACCAGGGCCTTGATGGGCGCGATGCCCGTGCCGCCGCCCAGACAGAGAAGGCCGCTGTCGGTGGTGTGGTCGACAGTCATCGATCCTCCCGGCGGGCCCAGCCGCAGGATGTCGCCCGGGCGGGCGTGGTGCACCAGGGCGTTGGAGACCCAGCCGGCCGGGACGGCCTTGACGTGGAAGGACAGCAGCCCGTCGGAACGGGGCGCCGACGCGAAGGAGTAGTGCCGCCAGATCCGCGGCCACCAGGGAGTCTCCAGGCTGGTGTACTGCCCGGCGAGGAACGGATACGGCTGGTCCGGGCGGAGCGTCACCACGGCTATGTCCGGCGTCCTGAGATCATGCGAGACGACTTCCGCGAACCACCAGGCGGGCGCGCGCAATTCGTCCTCCGCCGCGGCGTCGATCATGACCTGGGAGATCGTCGTGTAGGTCCGGACCCACGCGGCCTCGGTCTCCTCGTTCCAGATCGCGCTCGCATACCGGCTCAGCGAACCGATCAAGCATTCGCCGACGGCCGGGTAGTGCTCGGGCCGGGTGCCGTACTTGCGGTGTCCACGGCCGAGGTTCTTCAGGTACGAGACCAGTACGTCGGTGTGGTCGATGTGCTCGGCCGCCGTGAGGAGCGCCTTGAGGAGGCGGTCCCGCTGGGTGTCCATCGCCGCGGGGAACAGCGGCCGCAGGTCGGGGTGGCGGGTGAAGAGCAGGGCGTAGAAGTACGAGGTGACCTGGTCGGCGACGGGGCCGATCTCGGCCATCGTGCGCTGCACCAGGGCGGCGTCGGGTGACGCCGATGTGGACGGCTCCGCCTCGGGGGCCTTCGCCAAGGGCGGCGGCGCCGACTGTGTGGGTGGAGGCGGACCGGGCTGGGGGTGGGGTGGCGCCGCGGCTGCTGGAGCTGGCTGCGGGACGGCCGCGTGCCCGCTCTCCCGCTCCCGGTCCAGCTCTCGCTCCGGTTCCGGCTCCCGCGCGGCAGGAGCAGCCGGGCGGGCGGCGGAAGCAGCGGAGGGTATTCGCCCGTCCGCCGACTCGTCCACCGCATCATCCGTCGGCTGGTTCACCGCACCGTCCGCCGACTCGTGCGCCACCTCGTCCGTCGGCTCTTCGACCCGGCGGACGGCGGCGACAGCCTCCGCGGCGGGTGCGGCGGCCTCGGGCCGCCCCAAGGGCCTTATCGGCGCGGGCCGACGCCCCTCGGGGGTCTGGCCCGCGTCGGCGGCCTGCCGCTGCGGCTGGTCGTCCTCCAGCCGCTTCGGGGGCCTGCGCGGAGTGAACCAGCCACTCCCGCCACCGGAAGTGCCGTCCTCCGCCGACGTGGTGGTCGGAGCGTCCATGCTGTGCCTCGCCTCGAACATCTCTCGGTCGGTCTGTGCACTTCCTGTCGGAAGTCGCCTGCTTTCCCCGCTCTGCCTCGATGGCCGATCCGGCCACATTGAACCCCGAGTTACCGGACCCTACGGACAAGTAGGTCGGAATGTGACATTGGCCGCACTCGTGTTACGTCAGCATCCCATTCAGAGCCACCGCGTCGGACGTATAACAGGAAGTACCGGCTCTGGATCTCTTCGCTCCGTTAGGCTGCGTTGATCTGCGCGCGTCCCCCCCAGGACGCGAAGAAGAGCACCCGGCACGAACCGGAGTCGACCATACCGGCAGCCGCCCGACATACAAGTCCCCTGCCCTTCCTCAGTAATTCAACGCACTCGCCTGCCAATTGCCTCTATTGCCGGGTGTGCCGCACCAATTCGTACGCCTTACGCAGATCGCGCCCCACGTAGGAGTGGGTGGCCAGGCTGACCAGCCGTGGATCGGCATTGACCGCGACGGAGACCGGCACGACGCCGAAGAGCTCCAGGTCAGAGAGCGAATCACCGTACGCGACACAATCGCTCCGGCGTACCCCGAACTCTTCACAGAGCCGGTTCGCGATCTCCACCTTGGCCGCGGCGTCGAGAATGCCCGCCGCTTGGACGGGTTCGGTGAACGGCACGGCCGGAAACCGCGAACCGTACGCGGCGTGCGCGCCCCACGCGACGAGCCGTTCCACGAAGAAGGACGGCGAGAGCGACACCACCGCGCAGTAGTCACCGTCTTCGCGGATGTCGGCCCAGGTCTCCCGGATGCCGGAGAGCCAGGGCGCTTCCTCGAAGGCGGCGGTCACCTGTGCGTCCGTGAGCTCCGCCCACAGGGCGTGCACACGCACCGCGTACTCCGGTGAGTCGATGCGCCCGGCGACGAAGTCCCGCTCCAGCGCCAAGATCTCCGCGTCCAGTCCGAGCTGCCGCGATATCTCGACGGGCGCCGCCGTGCCGTGCAACAGCGTCCCGTCCAGATCGAAGAGGTGCAGTCGTGCCATGTACGCCGAGGCTAGTACCCACGGTTACTCCCGCTGTCGGACGCCCCCGTCCCGCCTCGGTCGGCACTGTGTTTCACGTGAAACTTAGCCGTCCCGCTCGTCGGGCCACCTTGGTTGTCCACGTCATCGGTGCAGCCTGCTGGCTCGGGCTCACGCTCGGCCTCGTGGCGCTCGCCCTCACCGCGATCACGACGGACTCCTCCGCGGCCGTGGAGGCCGCCGTCCGCTCGATGAAGGTCTTCGCGGACTGGCTGGTGCTCCCGCTCGCCCTGGTCACCCTGCTGAGCGGTCTGGTGCTCTCCCTGGGCACTCACTGGGGGCTCGCCAGACACCGCTGGGTCTACACGAAGTTCTGGCTCACCCTGGCCACCACCGTCGCGTCGCTCTTCGCGCTACGACCCGGTGTCGACGAGTCGGCCGCGACCGTGGCCGCCGGCAACCCGGTCACCGATACCGCCGACCTGATCGCCGGCCCTCTGGTCTCGCTCAGCGCCTACCTGTTCATGACGGTCCTCTCGGTACTCAAGCCCTGGGGACTCACCCGGCGTGGCCGGAAGCAACAACGTGGCCAAAAGCAACGTGCTTCTGCCCACAAACGGGTGGACGCCGGGGACGTACGTCAGACAGCCTGACCCGAGTGTCGACACCTTCCCTCTCCGCATTGCCCATCCGCCGACTCACCCCCCGCGACCTGACGTCCTGTGCCGATCTGTCCGAGGACCGGGGCTGGCCCCGCGAGGAACACAAGTGGGGTCTCCTCCTGTCGGCCGGAACGGGCTACGGCATCGACGATCCCGACGGCAACGGCCTCATCGGCGCCTACGTAGTGACCCGGTACGGCCCGCAGGAGCGGCCCGGCCTCGCGGCGATCGGCATGGTCCTCGTCGCCGAGCGGTACGCCCGCCGCGGTATCGGCCGCCGACTGATGCAGTACGCCCTTGAGGAGACCGCCACCGTTCCGGTGACGCTCCACGCGACACCGAACGGCCGCCCTCTCTACGAGCAGCTCGGCTTCAAGGTGATCGGGCGGGCCGAGATGGTTCGCGGGCACCTCACCCCCTCCGGGCCGCTTCCCGGCATCGCCACCCGCGCGGCCACCGCGGAGGACCTGACGGCCATCCTCCGGCTCGACACCGAGGTCTTCGGGCACGACCGGACCCACGTGATCACCCGCCTGCCCGCCTTCACCGATCAGCTCCGGGTCGCCGAGGCCGACGGCGAGATCATCGGCTACGCGGGCGCCTGGCCGAACATGGAGACCCATGTCGTCGGCCCGCTCATCGCCCGTGACACGGAGACCGCGAAGGCGCTCATCGCCTCGCTCGGCGCGCACACCGACCGGCCACTGCGCACCGACATCGACGTACGCCACGAAGAGCTGCTGGACTGGGTGAAGGAGAGCGGCCTCGAACCCGTCGCCTTCAACGCGGTGATGGCCCACGGCATGCCCGAATTGCCGGGTGACTGGACCCGCCGCTTCGCACCGCTGACGGTGGCGGCCGGCTGACAGCCGACGAGCACGGCGGCCGACAGCGGCCCAAAGCCACGACACGCAGAGGCCCGCCCTCAACGCCCGGAACCTTCCGGTGCTTGAGGGCGGGCCTCTCCGTGTGCGTATTGCGCAAGGGCCTCTCCCTGCGCGTGTTACGCGAGGACCTCCACGGCCGCCGTCGCGAAGCCGTGGTCCTGCTCAGGGGCGCCGCCGCCGACTCCGATCGCGCCGATCAGACGACCCTCACGGTGGACCGGCACACCGCCCGCGATGAAGAGCAGCGGCCGGTCGAGGGCGGTGGGCAGGGTGTGGAAGAGGCCGCCCGGCTGGACCGCGTCGACCAGGTCGGCGGTCGGGGCGTTCAGCTGGAGGGCTGTGTACGCCTTGCGGGTGCTGGTCTCACCGGAGATCAGCACGGCCCGGTCGTCACGCCGGAAGGCCAGGAGGTGGCCGCCCGCGTCGAGGACGGTGACGCTGACCGTGACATCGGCTGCCTCGGCGGCGCGGCGGGCCGCGGTGACGAGCGCTTCGGCGTCCTCGATGGACAGCGGGGCGACAGCCGTAGCGGTGGTGCTCATGCGGTGTTTTCTCCTTGTGGTGCGGGGTGCGGTCTTGGGGGCGAAGAGGGGTCAGTGGTGGATGGCCGCGGTCTGCTCGACGGGGGCCGTACCGGTCGTGACGACGAGGCTTGGGTTTGCCGCCGGGGAGCGGCGCTCCAGTACGGCCGAGAGGACGGCCAGGGCGAGGGCGGATCCGGCGAGGGCGGCGCCCACCCAGTTCGGGGCGGTGTAGCCGAAGCCGGCGGCGATGACGATTCCGCCGAGCCAGGCCGAGAGGGCGTTGCCGAGGTTGAAGGCGCCGATGTTGACGGCCGAGGCGAGGGTGGGGGCGCCGGAGGCCTGGTCGAGGACGCGCTTCTGGAGCGGCGGTACGGTCGCGAAGCCCAGGGCGCCGATCAGCGCGATGGTCACGGCGGCAGTGATCTTGTTGTGCGCGGTGAGCGTGAAGAGGGCGAGCACGACGGCCAGGGCGCCCAACGAGATGTAGAGCAGCGGCATCAGCGCGCGGTCCGCGAACTTCCCGCCGATCAGGTTCCCCGCGACCATGCCGAGGCCGAAGAGGACGAGCAGCCAGGTCACGGAGGAGTCCGCGTAACCGGCGACATCCGTCATCATCGGCGCCAGGTAGGTGACGGCGGCGAAGACACCACCGAAGCCGAGGACGGTCATCGCCATGGCCAGCAGCACCTGTACGTTGCGGAAGGCGGCCAGTTCATGGCGCAGCCGCACACCTTCGGGCTTGGGCAGATCCGGGACGAGCCGGGCGATGCCCGCGAGGCCGAGGACGCCGAGCGCCGCGACGAGTGCGAAGGTCATGCGCCAGCCGAGCGTCTGCCCGACGAAGGTGCCGAGCGGCACGCCGACCACATTGGCCACGGTCAGACCCGTGAACATCATGGCGATGGCCCCGGCCTTCTTCTCTGGGGCGACCAGTTCGGCCGCGACGACGGAACCGATGCCGAAGAAGGCGCCGTGGGCGAGGGACGCGACGACACGCCCTGCCAGCATCACGCCGAAGACGGGGGCGACGGCGGAGAGCACATTGCCCGCGATGAACAGGCCCATCAGCAGCATCAGCATCCGCTTGCGCGAGATCTTGGTGCCGAGGACCGTCATCAGAGGGGCGCCGAGGACGACGCCCAAGGCATAGCCGGTCACGAGGAAGCCGGCCGTGGGGATGGAGACGCCGAAGTCACCCGCGACCTCGGGGAGCAGCCCCATGATCACGAACTCGGTGGTGCCGATTCCAAAGGCGCCGATCGCGAGAGCCAGGAGCGCGAGAGGCATGGAACTACCTTCCAGACGATTGCAGGTGCACTTAACGTGCGTCCACAATAATTGCAGGCGCTGGTTAATTGCAAGCGCTGGATATTGCATCCGTGGACTACCCTGGGTCGTAGTCACTCCGGGACGGAGGAAACAGGAGCCATGACAGCGACGGATCCCGCGCTCACCGCCCTTGCTCAGGGGTGGTGCGCACTCTCCCTGCTTCACGGGCAGATCGAGAGCCGCATCGAGCGCGCCCTCCAGACCAAGCACGGACTGAGCGTGCGCGAGTACTCCCTGCTCGACGTCCTCAGCCGCCAGCACGACGGCGAGGGCGGCCACTTGCAGATGAAGCAGGTCGCGGACGCCGTGGTCCTGAGCCAGAGCGCCACCACGCGACTGGTCACCCGCCTGGAGGACCGCGGGCTGCTCTCCCGCTACCTGTGCCCCACCGACCGGCGCGGCATCTATACGGACGTGAGCGAGGCCGGTACGGCGCTGCTCAACGAGGCGCGGCCCACCAATGACGCCGCCCTGCGTGAGGCTCTCGACGAGGCCGCCCGGAATCCGGAACTCGCGCCGCTGGTCAAGGCCGTCGAGACGCTGCGCGTGCCTGCCTAGGGCTGCCCGCCTCCTCAGGAAAGGGCCTGCTCCCGACACGGCGGCCCGCATAGGCTGCGGCCATGGGAGATCTTGAGATACGCCCGGCCGTAGTCGACGACCTGCCCGCCATCGTCGCCCTGCTCGCCGACGACCCCTTGGGTGCCACGCGTGAGTCGCCGAACGACCTCACTCCGTACGTCAAGGCATTCCGGCGCCTGGCCGACGATCCGAACCAGCGCCCGGTCGTCGCCGTTCGGGAGGGGCGCGTGGTCGGCACGCTTCAGCTCACGATCGTTCCGGGGCTCTCCCGGAAGGGCGCCTCACGGTCGATCATCGAGGGCGTACGGGTACATGCCGACGAGCGCGGCACCGGGCTCGGCACCCGGTTCATCGAGTGGGCCATCGAGGAATCCCGCCGGGAGGGCTGCCAGTTGGTGCAGCTGACCTCCGACGCCACCCGGACAGACGCCCATCGGTTCTACGAGCGGCTGGGGTTCACCGCGTCGCATGTGGGCTTCAAACTGCAGCTTTGAGGCGTCGGCACGACATTGGTGTTTCACGTGAAACGGGGGGGGTGTTTCACGTGAAACACCCCCCTCGCTCCTACCTCGTCACCGCCGTCAGAAGCCGCGCCAGCCCTCAGGATCCACCCCGCCGGGAACCGGCGCACCGGCGTCGTACGGCTCACGTGTGAAGACGAACGACCCCAGGTCGAGATGGCTCACCGAGCCGTCCGCCCGCCGCACCGGCCGCAGCAGCTCCCCCGCGTAGTAACCGTCGAGCCCGGTCCAGGTGCCGTCGCCGTTGGAACGGAACCGCGCCTGGCGTCCCACGCCGGACAGCGGGCCGATCTCGACGCCGCCGTCGGCCGACAGGCGGAGCGCGAGCACCTGAGTGCCCCAGTACCAAGGGCCTGCCAGCTCCAGAACCTTCTCGTCGACTTCAGGGAGCGGCCGCCACGGCTCGGGGATGCGCGGCTCCGCTTCCACCACGATCTTCACCAGATCCGCTGCCAGCATCGCCACCAGGGGCCCGGAGGTGCAGTTGGCCAGCGCGACCGCGGCCACCCCCTCCTGTTCACTCACCCACAGGCCGGCGAGGAAGCCCGGCAGCGATCCCGTGTGCCCGGCCAGACTGAGCCCTTCCCACCGCAGCAGGTCCAGACCCAGGCCATATGACCTGTCCCAGCTCTCCGGCTGGGACGGCGCCGACGGAGTCCGCATCTCCCGTACGGACTCCGCGCCGAGCACCCTCTCGTCACCCGTCGCGAGGAAACAGGCGAAGCGCGCCAGATCCGCCGTCGTGGACCACAGCTGACCCGCCGACGCCATCAGTCCCAGGTCCTCGACGGGCTCCGGCATCATCACGTCCGCCCACGGATGCACCGCCCAGCCACCCGCATGCGGGGCCTGCGGTTGTGAACTCGTGCGATCCAGTCCCAGCGGTTCGAGCACCTCGCGGCGCAGCACGTCCTCCCACGATGCGCCCCGCACCGCCTCCACCAGCGAACCGAGCAACGTATAGCCGGGGTTGGAGTAGTGGAAGCGACGGCCGACAGGGTGTCGGAAGGGCTGCTCGCCGAGGACATCCGTGAGCTCCGGGCGCGTCGTCCCGGGCGTACGCTCCCACCATTCCCCCGGTGTCTCGGCCGCCAAGCCGCCGGTGTGTGCGAGGAGATCGGCGATCGTGGCCTCCCCCGCGCCGGTCCCCGGCAGGTGTTTCTCCAGCGGGTCCCGCAGGTCCAGCAGTCCCTCGTCCCGCAGTCGCATCACCAGGACGGCGGTGAAGGTCTTGGTGATGGAGCCGATGCGGTACTGGACGTTCTCGTCCGGCGCGTGCCCGTCCACCATGTTGCGGGCACCGTTCCACACCACCTTTCCGTCCCTGGCCACCGCGGCCACCAGCGAGGGGGCCCGGCCTTCCGTCTGCGCGGTGGCGATGCGGTGCAGGAGGGTGCGGCGGGTGGTGGGGAGGAGTTCTTCGTGGGGCGTTGTCATGGGAACAGTTCACCTGGGTGAAGCCGGTGCGTCGAGTGGATCGGCGGGTCGGTGAGCTCGGGCGAGCAGGTACGGGTGCTGGTGACGGCGCCCAGAGCTCGGCCGCCGTCCCGTCACCGAGCCTTCTGGTCACCGCCGACGCCGCACAGGTGCTACCCGCTCCAGCTTCGTCCAGCCCGCCCAGCCCCGTTCCTTCAACAGCTCGATCAGCCGCCGGGCCGGCGGCGCGGTGTCAAAGGCGAGCGCGTCCATCAGCTGGGCGAACGGCGGCTCGATGTCGGCGTCGTCGACGTAGTCCTCGCCCTGTTCGTCGGCCACCCGCGTGAGGTAGAGGGCCAGCTTGTCGGCCAGTTCGACCAGGCTCGGGTCGTCGTCGGCCCGGTCCAGCGCCTGGCCCAGGGTGACGTAGAAGTCGAGGAGCTGCGGATCATCGAGCTGTTCCCGCTTGCGCGCCGCCCACTCCGGGACCCGCTCGGGCGCGTGGGCGGCCAGCGGGATCCACCCGTCGCGTTCTACCCGGACGATCCGTTCGTCGACGCCGAGCACCCGCAGCCGGTCGAGGAACCCGACGACCTCCGGCGGCAGCGCCAGGCTGTCCCCGGCGGCGAGGCGGGCGATCCGCTCACGGTGCCGCTGCCGCTCCCGGATCTCCGCCCGCAGCCGCTCGTCGATCTCGGCGACCGCCGCGGCGAACTGCTCCTCGCCGGCCTGGAGCAACTCCCGGATGCGCGCGAGCGGGACCCCGGCCTTGGCGAGGGTCCGGATCCGGATCAGTTCGACCACGGCCCCGGCGTCGTACCGGCGATACCCGGAATGGTCCCGCTCGGGCTCCGGCAGCAGCCCCTTCGCGTGGTAATGCCTCACCGCGCGCACTGTCACTCCGGCGTACGACGCCAGCTCACCGATGGTCAGCATGAGGCCAGTCTCCTAGCGCGCGGCGTGGGTCCGGTAGAGGCGACGCGCCCAGAGGTAACCGCCCGAGCCGATCACCGCGCACCAGCCGATGGCCTGGAGCGCGTCGGAACCGTCCGGCGTTCCGGCCAGCAGCCCTCGGAAGCTGTCCATGATCGGCGTGAACGGCTGATGCTCGGCGAACCACCGGAGCCCGGCCGGCATCGACTCGACCGGCACGAACCCGCTGCCGACGAACGGCAACAGCACGAAGATCATCGGCCAGTTGCTCGCGGTCTCCGGATTCGGTGAGGCCAGACCCAGCGCCACGGTGAACCAGGTCATCGCGAAGGAGACCAGCCCGAGCAGACCGACCAGGCCGCACCACTGCGTCAGCGAGGCGGCGGTCTCCAGCCCGAGCGGGAACGCCACGGCGAAGACCGCGGTCAGCGCGAGCGCGGTCTGGATCACCGCCCCGAGCACGTGCCCGGTGAGGACCGAGACCTTGGCGATGGCCATCGTCCGGAACCGGTCGATGATCCCGTTGGTCATGTCGGTGGACACCGACACCGCGGTGGATATGGAAACGCTCGCCACCGCCATCATCAAGATCCCGGGAGTGATGAACGTCAGGTAGTCACCGCGTCCCCCCGTCTGGGCCTTCGGCGCTCCCGGCAGCCCGGCGCCCACGGTGCCGCCGAAGACGTAGACGAACAGCAGCAGGAACAGCAGCGGCTGGCCGATCAGGACCAGCGTCATCGACGGATACCGGGCCATGCGCCGGAGAAGGCGCCGCAGCATGGTCGCCGAGTCCCGAACGGCGTACGTACCCCAGCCTGCCCCGCTCATACCGGCACCTCTTCCGAGGTCCGCCCGTCCGCGGTGGGGCGGCCGGTGAGGGCCAGGAACACATCGTCCAGGTCCGGAGTGCGCACGGCGAGGCCGGTGACCGCGCGGTCGTCGAGCCCGTCGAGCAGCCGCCGCAGCGCGGTGAGACTGCCGTCGTGCGGCAGGGTCAGGGTGAGCGCCCCGGGGTTCGGACTGGCCTGGGGCAACCGCCGCGCCAGTTCGGCCACCGCCTCCCCGTCGGCGGCCTGAAGCTCGATGCGACCGCCGGGGACCAGCCGCTTCAGCTCGGCCGCCGTGCCCTCGGCGACCAGCCGGCCGCCGTCGAGCACACCCATCCGGTCGGCCAGTTGGTCGGCCTCCTCCAGGTACTGGGTGGTGAGGAAGACGGTGACACCCTCAGTCACCAGCTCCCGCACGATTTCCCACAGATCACGGCGGCTGCGCGGATCGAGTCCGGTGGTGGGTTCGTCGAGGAAGATCAGTCGCGGCCCGGGGACCAGGGTCATCGCCAAATCGAGCCGCCGTCGCATGCCTCCGGAGTACGTCGCCGCACGCCGGTCGGCAGCCTCGACCAGGCCGAACCGCTCCAGCAACTGTCCGACCACGGCCTGCGCGCCGCAGCGGCCGAGGTGACCGAGGTCGGCCATCAACCGCAGGTTCTCCCGCCCGGTCAGCAACTCGTCGACGGCCGAGAACTGCCCGGTCACCCCGATCGACGCACGCACCTGATCGGCTTCCCGCCGCACGTCGTACCCGGCGACGCGCACCTCCCCGGCATCCGCGGGCAGCAGCGTGGACAGGATCCTGACGGTGGTGGTCTTGCCGGCGCCGTTGGGCCCGAGCAGTGCGTAGACGGTTCCGGCGGGGACGGCCAGATCGACACCGGCGACCACTTCGCGGTCCCCGTACGCCTTGCGCAGTCCTACGACCTCGATCTCACTGGTTCTCGTAGTCATGCCGGCCATGCTGAAAGGTTGTCTCTGGGTCAGGGTCAAACCGTCAGACCGAGAGCCGGCCCGCAAGCCGAAATACGGGACGAACCGCAGGCCGACCCGCGAGCCGCATACGGACGGACGTCAGGTCTGCGCCATGTCCACAAAGCGCGAGTAGTGGCCCTGGAAAGCGACCGTGATCGTCGCCGTCGGGCCGTTACGGTGCTTGCCGACAATGATGTCCGCCTCGCCCGCGCGGGGCGATTCCTTCTCGTACGCGTCCTCACGGTGCAGCAGGATCACCATGTCCGCGTCCTGCTCGATCGAACCGGATTCACGCAGGTCGGAGACCATGGGCTTCTTGTCCGTACGCTGCTCGGGGCCACGGTTCAGCTGGGAGAGCGCGATCACCGGCAGCTCCAGCTCCTTGGCCAGGAGCTTCAGGTTTCGCGACATGTCCGAGACTTCCTGCTGTCGGCTCTCGGCCCGCTTGGAACCGCCGGACTGCATCAGCTGGAGGTAGTCGATGACGACGAGCTTGAGGTCATTGCGCTGCTTGAGGCGACGGCACTTGGCGCGGATCTCCATCATCGACAGGTTCGGGGAGTCGTCGATGTAGAGGGGGGCGGCCGAGACGTCCGGCATGCGTCGGGCCAGCCGGGTCCAGTCCTCGTCCGTCATCGTGCCGGACCGCATGTGGTGCAACGCCACGCGTGCCTCGGCGGAGAGCAGGCGCATCGCGATCTCGTTGCGCCCCATTTCGAGCGAGAAGATCACGCTCGGCATGTTGTGCTTGATCGAACAGGCCCGTGCGAAGTCCAGCGCCAGCGTCGACTTACCCATCGCGGGACGAGCCGCGATGATGATCATCTGGCCGGGGTGCAGGCCGTTGGTGAGCTGGTCGAGGTCGGTGAACCCGGTCGGCACGCCCGTCATCTCGCCCGACCGCGAGCCGATCGCCTCGATCTCGTCGAGCGCGCCTTCCATGATGTCGCCGAGCGGGAGGTAGTCCTCGGTGGTGCGCTGCTCGGTGACCGCGTAGATCTCGGCCTGGGCGCTGTTGACGATCTCGTCGACGTCGCCGTCGGCCGCGTATCCCATCTGGGTGATGCGGGTGCCGGCCTCGACCAACCGGCGCAGCACCGCGCGCTCGTGGACGATCTCCGCGTAGTACTCGGCGTTCGCCGCGGTCGGGACCGTCTGGACCAGCGTGTGCAGATACGACGCGCCGCCGACCTTGGTGATCTCGCCCCGCTTGGTGAGCTCGGCGGCGACCGTGATCGGGTCGGCCGGCTCGCCCTTGGCGTACAGGTCGAGGATCGAGGCGTAGATCGTCTCGTGCGCGGGCCGGTAGAAGTCGTGGCCCTTGAGTACCTCGACGACGTCGGCGATGGCGTCCTTGGAGAGCAGCATGCCGCCGAGCACCGACTGCTCGGCGTCGAGGTCCTGCGGGGGGACGCGTTCGAAGGAGGAGCCTCCGCCGTCCCAGCCGCCCTCGCGTCCGCGCTCGTGCTGCTCGTCGCGGCTCCGGCCTCCATCGCGGCGCTGGCGGGAGACGGGCAGACGGTCACTGGGACCGCTGTCGGCCCAGGGGTCGTCCAAAGGCTCGGAGATACTCACCGGGCCACCTCCTCCCGTCCGCCGCGCGGACCTCGCCGTGCCCCATTTCCTACGGCACGACACTGACAAATCAGGGGGCCCAACTCCGGTTCTGACGCGTCGGTTTTCCCTGGGTTTCCGAGGTCTTACGACGAGGCGGGCGCCGGACAACGGTAGGCCTGTCGGCACCGTCAGCCAATCTGGTTATCCACAGGCGGTGTGGATGACGGGCCCGATGCTGTGGAGAACCCCGTCAAACCTGTGCACGGCCCGGTGGACAGGCCTGTGAACAAGCCCTCAGCCGTCCTCACACAATGCCCCTGACCTGCACCTTTCCCGTCCACCGGCTGTGCAGAAGAAAAACTTTTCCCAGTGGGCCAAGATCACGACAAACGGCGCGTCAAGGAGCATCCAGCCGCAATCAAAGTAAGGGTCTCAACACAGTTGCAGCTCTTACCTGTGGAAGATTAGATTGGTGCCCATGACACAGGCTTCCGTCGCGCCCAAGGCCGACCGTCGAAGGCACGACCGCGAGATCATCGCGCTCGCCGTCCCCGCCTTCGGCGCACTGGTCGCCGAGCCCCTCTTCGTGATGGCCGACAGCGCCATCGTGGGCCACCTGGGCACCGCGCAACTGGCCGGCCTCGGCGTCGCCTCGGGGCTCCTCACCACCGCGGTGAGCGTGTTCGTCTTCCTCGCCTACGCCACCACCGCCGCCGTCGCCCGCAGGGTCGGCGCCGACGACCTGTCGGCAGCGATCCGCCAGGGCATGGACGGCATCTGGCTGGCACTCCTGCTCGGCGCCGCCGTCATCGCCGTCGTCCTGCCCACCGCCCCCGCGCTCGTGGACGTCTTCGGCGCCTCGGACGCGGCGGCCGGGTACGCGGTCACATATCTGCGGATCTCCTCCCTCGGCATCCCCGCCATGCTCGTCGTCCTCGCCGCCACCGGCGTACTGCGTGGCCTCCAGGACACCAGGACCCCGCTCTACGTCGCCGTCGGCGGTTTCGTCGCCAACGGCGTCCTCAACGTCGCCCTGGTCTACGGCGCCGACCTCGGCATCGCCGGCTCCGCCTGGGGCACCGTCCTCGCCCAATGCGGCATGGCAGCGGTCTACCTCTTCGTCGTCGTACGCGGCGCCAGGCGCCACGGCGCCTCGCTGCGCCCTGACAGTGCCGGCATCCGGGCCTGCGCCCAAGCAGGCGTCCCGCTCCTGGTCCGTACGCTCTCCCTGCGGGCCATCCTCATGATCGCGACTGCGGTGGCCGCACGGCTGGGAGACGCCGAGGTGGCCGCCCACCAGATCATTCTTTCCCTGTGGAGTTTTCTGGCCTTCGCCCTGGACGCCATCGCCATCGCCGGGCAGGCGATCATCGCCCGCTATCTGGGCGCCAACGATGCCGAAGGCGCCCGAGCCGTCTGCCGACGCATGGTGCAGTGGGGCATGGCATCGGGCGTCGGCCTCGGCCTGATCGTGGTCCTTGCCCGACCGCTCTTCATCCCGCTCTTCACCGGAGACACCGCCGTCCAGGACACAGCGCTGCCCGCTCTCGTGGTCGTGGCCCTCGCCCAGCCGATCTGCGGCATCGTCTTCGTGCTCGACGGTGTCCTGATGGGCGCCGGCGACGGGCGCTATCTCGCCTGGGCGATGCTGCTCACGCTTGCGGCGTTCACACCGGCCGCCCTGCTGGTACCAACCCTCGGCGGCGGCCTGACCGCCCTGTGGGCAGCGATGACCCTCATGATGACGGTGCGCATGCTCACCCTGTGGCTGCGCTCCCGGTCCGGCCGCTGGATCGTCACGGGCGCGACGCGCTGAACGACCCGCTCCACGCGCTGAACGACCCCCGGGCAACGCCCTGAACGACCCCCGCTCACACGCTGACCGTTCCCCACCGTTCCCGCTGTTTCACGTGAAACCACGGCGACTTCGAAGCGCGCACGATTCGGCAGTCAGCCCAGAGCAAGGCCCCATGGGCGGGCCGCCATACAAGGAAGGGGCCGCACCCCACGGGTGCGGCCCCTTCACTCAGTCCAGCCGAGCACAAGGCTCAGGCAGAGACGACCTCGACGTTGACCTTCGCGGCAACCTCGGGGTGCAGACGCACGGACGTCGCGTGGGCGCCCAGGGTCTTGATCGGCGAGCCCAGCTCGACGCGACGCTTGTCGATCTTCGGACCGCCGGCAGCCTCGATCGCCGAAGCGACGTCGGCCGGGGTGACGGAACCGAAGAGGCGACCGGCCTCGCCGGAGCGGACGGCCAGGCGGACCTTGACGCCCTCGAGCTGCGCCTTGATCTCGTTGGCCTGCTCGATCGTGGCGATCTCGTGGATCTTGCGAGCACGACGGATCTGCTCGACGTCCTTCTCGCCACCCTTGGTCCAGCGGATCGCGAAGTTCCGCGGGATCAGGTAGTTGCGGGCGTAGCCGTCCTTGACGTCTACGACCTCGCCGGCGGCACCGAGGCCGGAGACCTCGTGGGTGAGGATGATCTTCATTATTCGGTCACCCTTCCCTTATCGCGCGGTGGACGTGTAGGGCAGCAGCGCCATCTCACGGCTGTTCTTCACGGCCGTGGCGACGTCACGCTGGTGCTGCGTGCAGTTGCCGGTCACGCGGCGGGCACGGATCTTGCCGCGGTCGGAAATGAACTTCCGCAGCATGTTCGTGTCCTTGTAGTCCACGTACGTGACCTTGTCCTTGCAGAAAGCGCAGACCTTCTTCTTAGGCTTGCGCACAGGCGGCTTCGCCATGGTGTATCTCCTGTGTGATCAAGAAGTGGGGGTACGACCCGCCCTCGGCCCGAAGGCCAGAAGCCCAGAGGCTTAGAAGGGGGGCTCGTCCGAGTAGCCGCCACCGGAGCCGCCGGAGCTTCCGCCCCAGCCGCCACCGCCGCCGCCCTGCTGCTGACCGCCGCCGGCCGGAGCACCGGTCGCCCAGGGGTCGTCGGCGGGAGCACCGCCGCCACCCTGCTGCTGACCGCCGCCGGAGCCACCGCCCCAGCCGCCGCCCTGCTGGCCGCCGCCACCGCCGCCGCCGTAACCGCCCTGGCCACCGCGACCGGTGGTCTTGGTGACCTTGGCCGTGGCGGTCTTCAGGCTGGCGCCGACTTCCTCGACGTCCAGCTCGTAGACCGTGCGCTTGACGCCCTCACGGTCCTCGTAGGACCGCTGCTTCAGTCGGCCCTGCACGATGACGCGCATGCCTCGCTGAAGCGACTCCGCGACGTTCTCCGCCGCCTGACGCCAGACCGAGCAGGTCAGGAACAGGCCTTCGCCGTCCTTCCACTCATTGGTCTGCTTGTCAAAGATGCGGGGGGTGGACGCGACACGGAACTTCGCGACCGCCGCACCGGAGGGGGTGAAGCGCAGCTCGGGGTCGTCGACAAGATTGCCGACGACCGTGATGACGGTCTCGCCTGCCATGGGGGAACCTCTCGGCGGGTTTGCTGCTGGCTGCTTGTTGCTGCTACTCGATTCCCGGGTGCCGCTGAGCTAGAGAGCTCAGTGCATCTCGGGACGGAGGACCTTGGTCCGGAGGACCGACTCGTTCAGGTTCATCTGTCGGTCGAGCTCCTTGACGACCGCAGGCTCGGCCTGGAGGTCGATGACCGAGTAGATGCCCTCGGGCTTCTTCTTGATCTCGTAGGACAGACGACGACGGCCCCAGGTGTCGACCTTCTCGACCTTTCCGTTGCCCTCACGGACGACGGAGAGGAAGTTCTCGATCAGCGGGGAGACAGCGCGCTCCTCGAGATCGGGGTCGAGGATGACCATCACTTCGTAGTGACGCATGTGGAACCCACCTCCTTTGGACTCAGCGGCCACGGTCGTTCCGTGGCAGGAGGGTCGTGATGCGTACGCAACCGTATCGGCCGCCACTGACAATCGGCTTCCGCGAACGGGAGCTCCTGCCGTGGTCCGGGCAGACACGGGTGCAGACGGTACAGACTACCCGCACCGAGGCTTCCGGTTGAAATCCGGCGGGGGACGGGCAGAATCTGTACACATCGGGTGTGTATGGCGCTACGATGCGCCGCTTTCCGCAGGAGGTGCCTCACATGGCACAGACGATGCGACAGAACACCACCACCTCGCTCTTCGCCTCGGACGGCAGGTCCCATCCGCTCCAGGACACGCTGGTCGGCGTGACGCTGGTGCTGGGTGCGATCGCCTTCGTGACGGCGATGTTCCACGACCTGCACCTGCTGAGCTCGTGGACGGGCCTGGTCGGCATCATCACCGGCGCGTACGGCCAGTTCATCTCGGCGACGACCCGTGAGCGCTTCGGCCTGATCCTGGGCCTCGGCGCCTCGGCGATCGGGTTCTTCCTGGGCATGGCACACGGCGGACTCTTCGGCGGAATCGTCGGCTGACCGCCCCGCGGCACCCCGGTCCCGCCCGGGACCGGGGGCCGAGGTGGCGTACGGCCAGCCGGGGCGCTCGCAGGGCGCAGTAGGCTTCGGCGCGAGAGCCGGAGCCCCTGAACCCATGGGGACACACCAGCCGAGGAGCGCCCCGAATGAGTCTGACCCTGAGGACCATCAGTCGCGAGCAGCATCTGGCGTACATCCAGACACTGCCGTCGGCGAGTCATTGCCAGGTCCCGGCATGGGCTGACGTGAAAAGCGAATGGCGCTCGGAGAACCTGGGCTGGTTCGACGACAGGACCGGCCAGCTCGTCGGCGCGGGCCTGGTGCTCTACCGCCAGCTGCCCAAGCTGAAGCGGTATCTCGCGTACCTTCCCGAGGGCCCGGTCATCAACTGGTACGCCCCGAACCTGGACGAGTGGCTCCAGCCGATGCTCGCCCACCTCAAGCAGCAGGGCGCCTTCTCCGTGAAGATGGGCCCGCCGGTCGTGATCCGCCGCTGGGACGCTCCGGCGATCAAGGCCGGCATCCAGAACCCGGACGTGAAGCGGCTGCGGGACGTCGAGGCGACGTTCATCGAGCCGCGTGCCTTCGAGGTCTCCGACCGGCTGCGCCGGATGGGCTGGCAGCAGGGCGAGGACGGCGGTGCCGGCTTCGGCGACGTACAGCCTCGCTTCGTCTTCCAGGTGCCGCTGGCCAACCGCTCCCTGGACGAGGTCCAGAAGGGCTTCAACCAGCTGTGGCGGCGCAACATCAAGAAGGCCGAGAAGGCCGGCGTCGAGGTCGTCCAGGGCGGCTACCAGGACCTCGCCGAGTGGCAGCGCCTCTACGAGATCACGGCCATCCGCGACAAGTTCCGTCCGCGGCCGCTCGGCTACTTCCAGCAGATGTGGCAGGCCCTCAACTCCGAGGACCCCAACCGCATGCGGCTGTACTTCGCGCGGCACAACGGCGTGAACCTGTCGGCGGCCACGATGCTCGTCGTCGGCGGGCACGTCTGGTACTCCTACGGCGCCTCGGACAATATCGGGCGCGAGGTCAGGCCCTCGAACGCGATGCAGTGGCGGATGCTCCGCGACGCGTACGCCATGGGGGCCACGGTCTACGACCTGCGCGGCATCTCCGACTCCCTGGACGAGACGGACCACCTCTTCGGCCTGATCCAGTTCAAGGTGGGCACCGGTGGTGAGGCGGCCGAGTACATCGGCGAGTGGGACTTCCCGCTCAACAAGCTGCTGCACAAGGCGCTCGACATCTACATGTCGCGCCGCTGATCCCGCACAATTTCGCTCCACAACCCTGATACACCGCAGACACGAGAAAGGTTCCGGGATCCAGCCATGGCGCTCACGCTCTATGTCGACACCGCGCGCTGGCGGGCACACCACAAGCACGTGCTGGAGCAGTTCCCGGGCATCGTCCCGGTCTGCAAGGGCAACGGCTACGGCTTCGGTCATGAGCGTCTGGCCGAGGAAGCCACGCGCTTCGGCTCCGACATCCTCGCCGTGGGCACCACCTACGAAGCGGCCCGGATCAAGGACTGGTTCAGCGGTGACCTGCTGGTCCTGACCCCGTTCCGGCGGGGCGAGGAGCCGGTGCCGCTGCCCGACCGCGTCATCCGTTCCGTCTCGTCGCTCGACGGCGTGCACGGCCTGGTCGGCGCCCGCGTCGTCATCGAGGTCATGTCCTCGATGAAGCGCCACGGCGTCAGCGAGCAGGAGTTGCCGCAGCTGCACGCCGCCATCGAGGACGTACGCCTCGAAGGCTTCGCGCTCCACCTGCCACTGGACCGCACCGACGGCTCGGACGCCGTCGAGGAGGTCATCGGCTGGATGGACCGCCTGCGCGCCGCCCGCCTCCCGCTGCACACGATGTTCGTCAGCCACCTCAAGGCCCACGAACTCGCCCGTCTCCAGCAGCAGTTCCCGCAGACCCGCTTCCGGGCGCGCATCGGCACGAACCTCTGGCTGGGCGACCACGAGGCCACCGAGTACCGCGGTGCGGTGCTGGACGTCACCCCCGTCGCCAAGGGCGACCGCTTCGGCTACCGCCAGCAGAAGGTCGCGTCCGACGGCTGGCTGGTCGTGGTCGCGGGTGGCACCTCCCACGGCGTCGGCCTGGAAGCCCCGAAGGCACTGCACGGCATGATGCCGCGCGCGAAGGGCGTCGCCCGAGCGGGTCTCGCCACCGTCAACCGCAATCTCTCGCCGTTCGTCTGGGCGGGCAAGCAGCGCTGGTTCGCGGAGCCCCCGCACATGCAGGTCTCCATCCTCTTCGTGCCCTCCGACGCGCAGGAGCCCAAGGTCGGCGACGAGCTGGTGGCCCATCTGCGGCACACCACGACGCAGTTCGACCGCATGGTGGACCGCTGAGGCACCGCCCGAAGCCCCGCACCACAGCGAAGGGGCCGGAACACGACATGCGTCGCGTCCCGGCCCCTTCGGCCATGTGGCGGCCCTGTCCACCGGGCTGCGTGACGGCCCTGTCCGCCGCTCACTCTCCCTGTTCGCTCAGGGCGAACTCGGGGCGGCTGCCCGTCGGCGTAGCCGCTCAGCGCGGCAGATCGGCCGCCGTCCCCCACTGCACGAACGGCCCCTCGGCGGAGTGCGCCACAGGCCGCGTCGGGTGTGCCACAGAGCCGAGGACGAAGACGTCGCGCGCGCCCTCCAGAACGCCGCCGGAGGGGTCGTCGTCGCCGCCCCGGCGCACCACGTCCCGCTCCGGCATCAGGATGTCGCGTACGACCAGAGCGCACAGGTAGAGCGTCCCCAGGAGGTGTATGGCGATGGCCACCTGATAGCCCTCGGTGGGCAGGCCTTTGTGCGCGTCCCCGCTCGTCGTGTACGCCAGGTACATCCAGATCCCGAGGAAGTACGCGACCTCGCACGCCTGCCAGATCAGGAAGTCACGCCAGCGCGGCCGCGCGAGCGCGGCGAGCGGGACCAGCCACAGGACGTACTGCGGCGAGTAGACCTTGTTGGTGAGGATGAAGGCGGCCACGACCAGGAAGGCGAGCTGCGCGAAGCGCGGTCGGCGCGGGGCGCTCAGCCCGAGCGCTCCTATGGCCAGGCAGGCCAGGAGCATCAGCGCCACGGCCAGGATGTTGACGGTCTCGGTGGACACCGGCGCGTCCATGCGTTGGTTGAGGATCAGCCAGAAGGACCCGAAGTCCACGTCCCGCTCCCGGCTGAAGGTGTAGAACTTCGCCCAGCCGTCGCCGGCGAGCAGTATCACCGGGAGGTTGACGACGAGCCAGGTGCCGACGGCGCCGGCCAGACCGGTCCCGAACGCCCGCCAGCGGCCCGCGCGCCAGCACAGGATCAGCAGCGGCCCGAGCAGCAGCACGGGATAGAGCTTGGCGGCCGTGGCGAGCCCCAGGAGGACCCCGAAGGCCAGAGGACGCGCGCGGGCCCACATCATCATCGCGGCGGCCGTGAGAGCGACGGCGAGCAGATCCCAGTTGATGGTGGCCGTCAGCGCCAGGGCCGGCGCCAGGGCGACGAGCAGGGCGTCCCAGGGGCGGCGCCGGTGGGTGCGTGCGACACAGACGGCGACGACGGCCGCGCAGACCATCAGTATCCCCGCGTTGACCATCCAGTAGATCTTCTCCTGGTGCTGGATGGAACCGCTGCCCGGCGTCACCCAGGAGGCCATCTCCATGAACAACCCGGTCAGGACCGGGTACTCGAGGTACTCCATGTCGCCGGGCAGCTTGTCGAAGTACGGCAGGAGACCGTCGGCGAAGCCACGCCCCTCGTAGAGATGCGGGATGTCGGAGTAGCACGCGTGCGTGTACTGCGAGCTCGCTCCCGAGAACCACGCGCCGTTGTAGCACGGCATCTTCTGGACCATGCCCAGCGCGAACATCCCGAGGGCGACGAGCGCGATGACGCGGACGGGGGACCACCAGCCCGCGGCGGGCAGCGCTCTTCGGCCGATCGGGCCACCGAGCAGCTCGCTGCCGGCGCGGGCGACCTCGTCCTCCTTCGTCGGCCGCACCGGCTCCGGCTCCCGTGGGTTCATGGGTTCGTACGCGCTCGTGCTCGGCGTCTCTGCGCCGGGGCCGGCGCTGGGGTCTGCACTGGGCATGCCCGACATCCTGCCGTACGCGGCTGGGAACACGCCGAGGGCCGCCACACCGGTCGGTGTGGCGGCCCTCGTTTCACGTGAAACACCCGCGGGAGAGGTCCCGGCGGCCGACCGTCGGGTCACTCCGGCCGGACGGGTCCGCCCGGCTCAGCCGAAGATCCCTCCGCCGTTCTGGTTCCCCTGGTTGTGGCCCGGCGGGTCGGCTGTGGGCGGCGGTGATTCCCCGCCCGGATCGCCGTTGGCGCCCCCGTCCTCGGCACCGCCGTCGACGCCGCCGTGGCCGTTGCACTCCCAGTCCCACTGGCTGCATGACTCTTCGGGGTCGGGTGACTTCGTCGTCGTGGGCGGCTTCGTCGTCTCCGTCTTCGTGGGGGTCGGAGACGAGGGCTCGTCCTTCTCCGGCTCCTTGGTCACCGTGGGGCTCGGCGGCGGGGGCGGGGTCTCACCGACGAGCCGGCCGATCGGCTGGGGCGGCGGGAAGGACTCCACGCGCTCGCCCTTGAGCGCCTCCGACATGTAGTCCTGCCAGATTTTCGCGGGGAACGAGGCGCCGTGGATCTTCTCCTCGCCACCCGTGCCGAACATCTCCAGGAACTCGCGCTTCTTGTTGGTCTCGTCGTCGTCGAGCCGGTACATGCTGATCGCCGTCGAGAGCTGCGGGGTGTAGCCGACGAACCAGGCGGACTTGTTGCCGTCCGTCGTACCGGTCTTGCCCGCCACCTGGCGACCGCTCAGCTGGGCCGAGGTGCCGGTGCCCTTGTCCACGACGGTCCTCAGCACGTCGGTCACGTTGTCGGCGACCTGTGAGGTGAAGGCCTGCTTGGTCTCCTTCTCGTGCCGATAGACCGAGTCGCCCTTGTACTCCACCTCTGTGACCGAGTACGGCTCGTTCTGCTTGCCGCTGGCCGCGAACGTGGAGTAGGCCCCGGCCATCCGGATCGCGCTCGGCGACGAGGTGCCGAGCGAGAAGGAGGGGTAGTTGGCGCTGGCCATGGAGCTGTCGTCCTTGAGGCCGGCGTCGATGGCCGCCTCCTTGACCTTCTCCAGGCCGACGTCCATGCCGAGCTGCACATAGGCCGAGTTGACCGACTCCCGCATCGCCTCACGGAGGTCGATCCGGTAGCTCGGAGGGTTGTACGACGCGTCGCCGTCGTTCTTCTGGAGCCACTCCTTGCCCTCGCGGTCGGTCCAGACACTGCCGTTGTAGTTCTGGATCTTCAGCTCGTTCTTGCCGCTGTACAGGCTCTTGGGGTTGACCACCGTGCGCTCGGCATTGCTCTGCACCTCCGGGCCGTCCGGGTTGCGCACGCCGTACTTGAAGGCGGCGGCCAGCACGAACGGCTTGTACGTCGAACCCACCTGGGCACCGGTCTGGTCGGCGTTGTTGGTGAAGTGCTTCGTCGCGTCCTCACCGCCGTAGATGGCCTCGATGGCGCCGTTCTTCGGATTCACGGAGGCCCCGCCGAACTGGACGTGCGTGTCCTTCTCCGGACGCAGCTTCGGCTTGATCTTCTCCTTGCGGACCTTGTTCACCGCGTTCTCGAGTTCCTTGACCTTCTTCCTCTCGAAGGTCGTGTGGATCTCGTAGCCGCCCTGCTGGAGCTGCTCGGCGGTGATGTTCGTGTTGCGGATGACGTACGCCTTGGCCAGGTCCACGAGATAACCGGTCTGGCCGCCCAGCTGGGTGTTCGACCGCGGGTTCGCCAGCTTCGGGAAGTCCCGGTACTTGTTCCGCTCCGCGGCGGTCAGACGGCCGTCCTTGACCTCCTCGTCGAGGATCCACTCCCAGCGCTTCTTGGCGCGCGCGGTGTTGTCCTTCTGGTTGGCCGCGGGGTCGATCTCGGGGTAGCCGGCCGGGTCGTAGTACGTGGCGCCCTTGAGCACCGTCGCGAGGAGCGCGCACTCGCTCGGGTCCAGGTCCGTCGCTTCCTTGTCGAAGTAGGCCCGGGCGGCCGCCTGAATGCCGTAGGCCCCGCGACCGTAGTAAGCGGTGTTGAGGTAGCCGGCCATGATGTCTTCCTTGGATTCGGTCCGGCCGACCTTTATGGAGATGAAGAGCTCTTTGAACTTGCGGCTGAACGTCTGCGACTGATCACCGAGACGCGCGTTCTTGACGTACTGCTGGGTGATCGTGGAGCCACCCTGGGTCTGCCCGCCCTTGGCCATGTTGACCACGGCACGCGCGATGCCCATGGGGTCGACGCCCTTGTCGTCCTCGAACGTCTTGTTCTCCGCCGACATGACGGCGAAGCGCATCTCCTTGGGGATGTCGTCGTAGTCGATGATCTGGCGGTTGCGCTCACCACCGGTCGCGACCATCTGCTTGCCGTCGGCCCAGTAGTAGACGTTGTTCTGCGCCTTGGCCGCCTTGTCGACCTCGGGGACCTCCACCAGGGCGTACGAGATGCCCGCGACGGCCATCAGACCGCCGACGAAGCTCAGGAACAGGCCGGTGACCAGGCGCCACGACGGCACCCAGCGACCCGCGCCCCGCTTGCCCGCGCGCGGGTAGTCGATGAACCTCTTCTTGCCGGGCTGCTGGGGTCCGCGCCCCCGGCCGCGACCGGGCCCGCCCGAACCACCGGATCCACCCCCGCCGCGGCGTCCGCCACCACCGGCACGTCCGCCGCCGGAGGGCTCGGCCGCCCTGCGGCGACCGCCTCCCGCGCCGACCGAACCACTGCGCTGCGCGGCACGCCGGGCCTGCGCCCGGCCTCCGTAGGTCTGGTCCCCCTCGTCCGGGGCCCCGGATCCAGGTGCCCCATAGGAGGAAGAGGACGGTCCAGTGGCATCTCTCGGCGCCGCACGGCGGCCCGACGGCGCTCCTGGGGCGCCACGCCTGGCCGCGGCGCGTCCGCCGCCCTGCGGCTGCGGCGGTTTGCGACGGTGCTCGCTCATCGAACGATTACTCCTCGGGCAGGCGCAGCTGTCCGCGCCTGGAAACGGCGGCTGGTTTCCGGTCCCCCCGACGTACGGATGCGCCCGTTCCGGGCACTCACCCGCACTACACCGGGGACGACGACGCTCCCTGGCGTCACTTGGTTCCCGGCGGCATACATGGCGCACAGACTACGCACCGTCAAAACCCTCGTAGAGCCGAAGTTCACCCCAAATCAGGCAAGTTACTTCCTACGAATCGGTGATGTGACGCCGTTCACCGTGCCCCCTCTTGTCTCATGCGGATCACCGTTCTATCGTCTCGATGTATCGAGTCGATACATCAGCTCGGCATAGAGGCCGTACTGAGAGACCGCGGCAGACGGGAGGCGAAGATGAGCAGGCGCTCCGGCATCCTGGAATTCGCCGTCCTCGGCCTCCTTCGCGAGTCCCCGATGCACGGCTATGAGCTGCGAAAACGTCTCAATACGTCGCTAGGAGTCTTCCGCGCCTTCAGCTACGGGACCCTCTACCCCTGCCTCAAGACGCTGGTCGCCAACGGCTGGTTGATCGAGGAGGCGGGCAGCACCACCGAGGACACCCTCGCGGCTCCCCTCACGGGACGTCGCGCCAAGATCGTCTATCGGCTGACGGCGGAAGGTAAGGAGCACTTCGAGGACCTGCTCTCGCAGACCGGTCCCGACGCGTACGAGGACGAGCACTTCGCCGCCCGCTTCGCCTTCTTCGGGCAGACCTCGCGGGATGTCCGCATGCGGGTGCTCGAGGGCCGCCGCAGCCGGCTCGAAGAGCGTCTGGAGAAGATGCGCGCCTCCCTGGCCCGTACCCGGGAGCGCCTGGACGACTACACGCTTGAGCTCCAGCGGCACGGCATGGAGTCCGTGGAGCGCGAAGTGCGCTGGCTGAACGAGCTCATCGAGAGCGAGCGAGCGGGACGGGACCAGCACCGGTCCTCCCGTGAAGGCTCCGCTCAGCAGGACAGCACATCTGGGGAGTCGGCGGGCCTGCCCCGGCGGCGGGAGAACGACCCGCCGCCGGATCCGTCCGATGACCCCGCCAAGTGAGACCCAGCGTTCCGCGGGGTTTCATCCGGAATACCGAGATCACACAGGGAGCAACCGGAATGGGTTCGGTTCGCGTAGCCATCGTCGGCGTGGGCAACTGCGCCGCCTCGCTGGTCCAGGGCGTCGAGTACTACAAGGACGCCGACCCGGACGCCAAGGTCCCGGGCCTGATGCACGTCCAGTTCGGCGAGTACCACGTCGGTGACGTGGAGTTCGTCGCCGCCTTCGACGTGGACGCGAAGAAGGTCGGCCTCGACCTCGCGGACGCGATCGGCGCCAGCGAGAACAACACCATCAAGATCTGCGACGTGCCGAACACCGGCGTGCAGGTCCAGCGTGGCCACACCCTCGACGGCCTGGGCCTGTACTACCGCCAGACCATCGAGGAGTCCGCCGAGGCCCCGGTCGACGTCGTCCAGGTCCTCAAGGACCGCGCGGTCGACGTCCTCGTCTGCTACCTGCCCGTCGGTTCCGAGGACGCCGCGAAGTTCTACGCGCAGTGCGCCATCGACGCCAAGGTCGCGTTCGTCAACGCGCTGCCGGTCTTCATCGCCGGTACCAAGGAGTGGGCGGACAAGTTCACCGAGGCCGGCGTGCCGATCGTCGGTGACGACATCAAGTCGCAGGTCGGCGCCACCATCACGCACCGCGTCATGGCGAAGCTGTTCGAGGACCGCGGTGTCCGCCTTGAGCGCACGATGCAGCTCAACGTCGGCGGCAACATGGACTTCAAGAACATGCTGGAGCGCGACCGCCTCGAGTCGAAGAAGATCTCGAAGACGCAGGCCGTCACCTCGCAGATCCCCGACCGCGAGCTGGGCGAGAAGAACGTCCACATCGGCCCGTCGGACTACGTGGCGTGGCTCGACGACCGCAAGTGGGCGTACGTCCGCCTTGAGGGCCGCGCCTTCGGTGACGTCCCGCTGAACCTGGAGTACAAGCTCGAGGTCTGGGACTCCCCGAACTCCGCGGGTGTCATCATCGACGCCCTGCGCGCCGCGAAGATCGCCAAGGACCGCGGCATCGGCGGCCCGATCCTCTCCGCGTCCTCGTACTTCATGAAGTCCCCGCCGGTCCAGTACTTCGACGACGAGGCCTACGAGAACGTCGAGAAGTTCATCAAGGGCGAGGTCGAGCGCTAAACAGCTCTCTCCTGTCGCTCGTCGAGGGTCCCCGGGCATTCCGCCCGAGGGCCCTCCTCGTATGTGCCGGGCCCCCTCGTATGTGAGGGTGTGGCAATGACTGTCGTCGGTGACCTGCGCGTCCTGCTGCGGCTGCGGGACTTCCGGCGCCTTCTCGCCGTACGGCTGATCTCCCAGAGCGCGGACGGCGTCTATCAGGTCGCGCTCGCCACGTACGTGGTCTTCTCGCCGGAGAAACAGGCCTCCGCCGGGGCCATCGCCTCCGCCATGGCCGTGCTCCTCCTTCCGTATTCGCTGGTCGGCCCCTTCGCGGGCGTCCTCCTGGACCGCTGGCGGCGCCGGCAGGTCTTCCTCTACGGCAACTTCCTGCGGGCGGCGCTGGCGGCGCTCACCGCCGTGCTGATGCTCAGCGATGTCCCGGACTGGCTCTTCTACGTCTGCGCGCTGTGCGTCACCGCCGTCAACCGGTTCGTGCTCGCCGGGCTCTCCGCCGCACTTCCGCGGGTGGTCGACGCCGACCGCCTGGTCATCGCCAACTCCCTCTCGCCGACCGCCGGCACGCTCGCCGCGACGGTGGGCGGCGGCCTCGCCTTCGTCGTCCGGCTGACGGGCTCGGATTCGGACGCGGTGGTGGTTCTCCTCGGAGCCGCCCTCTACCTCTGCGCCGCGCTCGCCTCGCTCCGCATGGCACGTGACCTGCTCGGACCGGACCCCGGCCTGGTGCGGCCCCACCTCGGGCAAGCGCTGGCCGGCACGGTCCACGGCCTGGCGGCGGGGTTACGACACCTGGCCCGGCGCCCCGCGGCCGCCCGCGCGCTGGCCGCGATGACGGTGCTGCGCTTCTGCTACGGCGCTCTGACGGTCATGGTCCTGATGCTCTGCCGGTACGCATGGTCGTCCTCGGAGTCCGACGGGCTGGCGCTGCTCGGCCTCGCCGTCGGCGTCTCCGGGGCGGGCTTCTTCGTGGCGGCGCTGGTGACCCCGTCGGCGGCGAAGCGGCTGGGGCCGGGCGGCTGGATCGCCGCGTGCGCGGCCACAGCGGCCGTCCTGGAACCGGCCCTCGGCCTCACCTTCGCCCCCGTGCCCCTGCTCGTCGCCGCCTTCGTCCTCGGCCTGGCGACACAGGGCGCGAAGATCGCCACGGACACGGTGGTGCAGTCCTCGGTGGACGACGGCTTCCGCGGCCGGGTCTTCTCCCTCTACGACGTCCTGTTCAACGTCGCCTTCGTGGGCGCGGCGGCGGTGGCGGCACTGATGCTGCCGCACGACGGCCGCTCGGTTCCGCTTGTCGTCATGGCGGCTCTGCTGTACGCAGCAATTGCGGCGAATATGGCCCGATTTGACGTGCAGTAAGTGTCACATCAGTGCCACAGAGCCCCTCTGAGCTTCAGAGATGTCACTGGGCCCCGATAACTTACGGACGTCTTATTCGCGCCATCGCGCTTCCGTTTGAGGGGGACCCCCAAAAGTGACCACTCCGCCGCCCCAGGGCCAAGCTCCGTACCCGCCCCAAGGTCAGAACCCGTACGGACAGCAGGCCCCGGGCGCGCCGTATCCGCAGCAGGGGGCTCCCTACCCTCCGCAGCAGGGCGCGCCATATCCCCCTCAGCAGGGCGCGCCGTACCCGCCTCACCAGGGCGGGCCCGTGCCGCCGCCGGCGGCTCCGAGCAGGTTCGGCAAGAAGTTCCTGCTGCGTATCGGCGGGTTCCTCCTCGTCGCCATCCTCATAGCCGTCGGCAAGTGGTACCTCGGCAAGAGCGATGCCGAGTCCGCCGCGGTGGGTGACTGCCTGAAGCCCGCTTCCTCGTCCTCTGAGCGCATGGAGGTCGTGGACTGCTCCTCCTCCGAGGCCGAGGCCAAGGTCATCAAGAAGATCGACGGGCACTACACCCAGTTCACCGCGGAAGCCGAGTGCCGCAAGGTCGAGGGCGCGACCGGCTTCTATGCGGAGACCGGCAAGGGCAGCGAGTTCCTCTTCTGCACGAAGAAGCCCTGACCCGGCTCACCGGGCGAACACCGAGGGGCGCTGTTTCACGGTTTCACGTGAAACAGCGCCCCTCGGCACATTTGAGGGGAGTGGGTGTTTCACGTGAAACACCCACCTGCCTCTGCCTCAGTCCTGCGCCGCCCACCACTCCTTGAGCGCCGCCACAGCCGCTTCCCGCTCCATCGGTCCGTTCTCGAGCCGCAGCTCCAGCAGGAACTTGTAGGCCTTACCGATCACTGGCCCAGGCCCCACGTCGAGGACCTGCATGATGTCGTTGCCGTCCAGGTCAGGGCGGATCGAGTCCAGCTCCTCCTGCTCCTGGAGACGGGCGATGCGCTCCTCCAGGCCGTCGTACGCACGCGACAGGGCGTTCGCCTTGCGCTTGTTGCGCGTCGTGCAGTCGGAGCGGGTCAACTTGTGCAGCCGCTCCAGGAGAGGCCCGGCGTCGCGTACGTAGCGGCGTACGGCCGAGTCCGTCCACTCTCCCGTGCCGTAGCCGTGGAAGCGCAGGTGGAGCTCGACGAGGCGCGACACGTCCTTCACCAGCTCGTTGGAGTACTTGAGCGCCGTCATGCGCTTCTTGACCATCTTGGCCCCGACCACCTCGTGGTGGTGGAAGGAGACCCGGCCGTCGCTCTCGAAGCGACGGGTCTTCGGCTTCCCGATGTCGTGCAGCAGGGCGGCGAGCCGCAGCGTCAGGTCCGGTCCGTCCTGCTCCAGCGCCATCGCCTGCTCCAGGACGATCAGCGAGTGGTCGTAGACGTCCTTGTGACGGTGGTGCTCGTCCCGCTCCAGACGCAGCGCGGGCAGCTCCGGCAGGACGCGCGCGGCGAGCCCCGTGTCGACGAGGAGGGCAAGGCCCTTGCGGGGGTGGGCGGAGAGGATCAGCTTGTTCAGCTCGTCCCGCACCCGCTCCGCGGACACGATGTCGATGCGCTCGGCCATGGCCTTCATCGCGTCGACGACCTCGGGTGCCACCGCGAAGTCGAGCTGCGCGGCGAACCGCGCGGCCCGCATCATGCGCAGCGGATCGTCCGAGAAGGACTCCTCGGGGGTGCCCGGGGTGCGCAGGACACGCTCGGACAAATCCTCAAGGCCTCCGTGCGGGTCGATGAACTCCTTCTCGGGGAGCGCCACGGCCATCGCGTTCACGGTGAAGTCCCGGCGGACCAGGTCTTCCTCGATGGAGTCGCCGTAGGACACCTCGGGCTTGCGCGAGGTCCTGTCGTACGCCTCGGAGCGGTACGTCGTGACCTCGATCTGGTAGCCCTCCTTCTGGCAGCCGACCGTCCCGAAGGCGATCCCAACCTCCCACACCGCGTCGGCCCAGGGCCGGACGATCTTCAGTACGTCCTCGGGGCGGGCGTCGGTCGTGAAGTCCAGGTCATTGCCGAGCCGGCCCAGGAGGGTGTCCCTGACCGAGCCGCCGACCAGGGCGAGAGAGAACCCGGCCTCCTGGAAACGGCGGGCGAGATCGTCCGCGACAGGGGACACACGCAGCAGTTCGCTGACCGCGCGGCGCTGCACCTGGCTCAGGGCGCTGGGATTGTCTTCGTTGGCGTTCGGCACAACAGAAAAGGGTACGTGCCCCGGGCGCCCGGAACCGACCCGATTACCGCCGGGCCGTCCAGGGCCCGCACCGCCCCCCCCGGCCGGGTCTTCCGATCATGTGGAGCAGACCGCGGCACTTCGCCGCAGCGCGCATCGTTACCATGCGTGGACGCACAACCGACGACCACTGACGACGAGGGACGGGCTAACGCGTGGCCGAGGCGGCAGACTACCCGGGGACAAGCCCCTCACCTGCCCGCCGGTGGCTGCGGCGCACCGCAGCTCTGCTGGTGGGTACCCCTTTGCTGGCCGGTCTCTTGCAGGCCCCGGCAGGCCCCGTGGCGCACGCCACCGCGCCGAGCGCGACGGCGGACGCCACCGGTTCGGGCACCGTGGACGTCTCGCTGGACGCCGTGACCCCGACCGTTCCTGACGAAGGCGACAAGCTCACCGTCTCCGGCACGGTCACCAACCAGGGCAAGCAGACGGTGACCGGGGCCCAGGTCGGGCTGCGGGTCGGCTCGGCGCCCCTGGGCGGCCGGAGCGACATCGACAGCGCCGCGAAGCGCACGGGCTTCCAGCCGGGGCTCGACGGCTCGGAGGTCGGTGGCAAGTACGTCGACAAGTTCGCCAAGCTCATGCCCGGCGTGCGACAGGACTTCAGCATCTCCGTACCCGTCAAGGCGCTGCACCTCGGCGCCGACGGCGTCTACCAGCTGAGCGTCGCCCTCACCGGGCAGAGCGCCGCGCAGCCCTACCCGCAGGTGCTCGGCATCGAGCGCACCTTCCTGCCGTGGCAGACCGAGGGCGCCGACACGAAGACGAAGACGACCTACCTGTGGCCGCTCATCGCCGAGACGCACCTCACGGCGAAGACCGAGTCGGATGAGCAGCAGACGCCTGTCTTCAGGAATGACGACTTGGCCGACGACCTCGCTCCGGGCGGCCGTCTTCAGCAGCTTCTGTCCCTCGGCAGCGAGCTCGACGTCACGTGGGTGATCGATCCGGATCTCCTCGCCTCCGTCGAGGCGATGACGAAGGGCTACCGGATCCAGAACCCCGACGGGCGGTCCACCAGGGCCGGCAAGCAGCAGGCGGTGGCCACGGCCTGGCTCAACGACCTGGAGAAAGCGGTCAAGGGCAAGAAGGTCGTCGCGCTGCCCTTCGCCGACCCCGACCTCGCTTCCCTCGCGCACAACGGCAGGGCCGTGTCCGGGTCACTCAGCCATCTCAAGGCGGCCACCGACGCGGGGGCCAGTGCGGTGGACACGATCCTCCATGTGAAGCCGAGCACGGACTTCGCGTGGCCTGCCGAAGGGGCGATCGACCCGTCCATCGTCGACGTCTCGACCTCCGCGGGCGCCCACACAGTGATCGCGCGCAGCGACAGCCTCCGCGAGACCGACGGCCTCGCGTACTCGCCGACCGCGGCCAGGCCCATCGGCGGCGGTACGACCGCCGTGGTGGCCGACGCGCGCCTCTCCACCGCCTTCCAGGGCGACATGACGCAGGCCGAGAACTCCACGCTGGCCGTCCAGGAGTTCGTCGCCCAGAGCCTGATGATCAATCTCCAGGACCCCGGCAAGCAGCGCAGCATCGTGATCGCGCCGCAGCGCATGCCCACGGCCAGCCAGGCCCAGGCGATGGCCAAGGCGCTGACCGCGCTCCAGGACGGGCAGTGGTCGCAGTTCCAGGACCTGACCGCCGCGGCGAGGGCGAAGCCGGACCCGCGGGCCACGACCCGGGTGCCGTCGACCGGGGCCTACCCGGCCGCGCTGCGCAAGCAGGAGCTTCCCCGGTCGGCGTTCGAGTCGATCCGGCAGACCCAGGGCCTGCTGGAGCGCTTCCAGGTCATCCTCACCGAGAAGGACCGCGTGGTCACGCCCTTCGGGAGGGCCATAGACCGCGAGATGTCGACGTCCTGGCGCGGGCGTCCGTCGGAGGCGACCGCTTACCAGGCCGGCGTCAAGAACTACCTGTCGGAGCTCACCAAGCAGGTGGCCCTGATCGACAGGTCGGACGCGAAGCTCTCCGGGCGCAGTGCGACCATCCCGGTGTCGGTGCAGAACAATCTGGTGCAGGGTGTCCGTCACCTGAACCTGCGGTTGTCCTCCCAGAACCCCACGCGTCTGAAGATCGGCGACGGCCAGTACGAGGAGATCTCCGTCGAGATCGCGGGCGGTCACTCCCAGTCGGTGAAGTTCACCACCACGGCCAACGCCAACGGCCCGGTCCCGGTCTACGCCCAGCTGTACACGGAGGACGGGGAGCCGTACGGCGACGCCGTGCACTTCGACGTCAATGTCACCGAGGTCACGCCCGCGGTGATGCTCGTCATCGCCGGCGGCCTCCTCCTGCTCGTACTCGCCGGTTTCCGGATGTACACCCAGCGCAAGCGCGCGGCGCGGAAGCCGGTCGCCCAGGAGGGTCCGGACGAGGGACCCGGCGGGGAATCCGGCACCGCGCCCGGAGAAGGCGACCCCGAGCAGCCGAGTGACCCGGCACCGGACACCGCCCCGGAAAGCACCGACCCATCGGACACGGGTGAGAGAGTGGACCGTTGAGCGATGTCGTGGCCGGTGGGCCCGGGGACGATGAGGTGGGGTAAACCATGAACGCGCCGTACGACGGTGACCGTGGCCAGGGCTCGGGCGGCCCTGCCTCGCCCGGGGGCTCTCCGCAGGACTCTGCCGACTACGGGCAGCAGGTTCCGCCGCAGCCCGCGCCCGACGCGTACCTCCAGGACGCCTACCAGGAGGACCCCTACCGGGCGCAGGACCTCTCCGCCCAGGATCCCGTGACCGAAGCGCTCTACGACCGCGCGGCGCACCCCCCGCCGCCGCCCGGCACCTATCCGCAGCAGCCGCTCTACGGGCAGCCGCCCACCCCCGAGCACGCACCTGACCCGCGGGTGTGGGCCCAGACGCCTGCCCCCGAGCCGGAGGGCCCGACCCGGCATCTGCCGTACGGCGACGACGCGCGCACGACGCAGTTCGTGGGCGTCGACGACCTGGTCACCCAGGCAGGTGAGGAGCGCCACGAGCCGGATGCCTTCGCGCACCTCTACCGCGACCAGCAGGCCGGCGGCTACCACGCCCCGCAGGTCGGCTACCAGCAGGGTGGATACCAACAGGGCGGCGACCCGCAGGACAACGGCTACCCCCACAGCGGCTACCCCCAGCACGACAGCCAACCGCAGCACGGCGCCTACCCCCACAACGGCGGCTATCCGCAGAGCGGTGGCTACCCCCAGGAGAACGGCTACCCGCAGAGCGCCGGGTTCCAGCAGCCGGTCGACGCCGGTTTCCCGGCTGCCGACCAGCCCGTCGTCCCCGCTCCGGCGCCGGCCCCGCTCCCCACGCCCGCAGCGGCCCCGGCCGCCCCCAAGTCGGGGGGCCGCGCGTCGAGCCTGCTGAAGTCCAGCGCCGTCATGGCGGCAGGCACGCTCGTCTCCCGCCTCACCGGCTTCATCCGCTCCGCACTGATCGTCTCGGCGCTCGGCGTCGGCCTGCTCGGCGACACCTTCCAGGTCGTCTACCAGATCCCGACGATGATCTACATCCTCACCGTCGGCGGCGGTCTCAACTCCGTGTTCGTGCCGCAGCTGGTGCGCTCCATGAAGGAGGACGACGACGGGGGCGAGGCGTACGCCAACCGCCTGCTGACCCTCGTCATGGTGGCGCTGGGCGTGCTGACCGTGCTGGGCATCGTCCTGGCGCCCCAGCTGGTGCGAGTGATGTCCGTCCCGGTCGCCAACGACCCGGCGGCGACCGAGGTCGGCACCACGCTGCTGCGTTACTTCCTGCCCTCGATCTTCTTCATGGGCGTCCACGTGGTGATGGGCCAGATCCTCAACGCCCGTGGGAAGTTCGGCGCGATGATGTGGACCCCGGTCCTCAACAACATCGTCATCATCTCCACACTCGGCATGTTCATCTGGGTGTACGGCACCTCGGCGTCGTCCGACATGACCGTCGGGAACATCCCGACGGAGGCCGAGCGCCTCCTCGGTCTCGGTGTGCTGCTCGGTCTCGTCGTGCAGGCGCTGGCGATGATCCCGTACCTGCGAGAGACCGGGTTCAAGCTGCGTCCGCGCTTCGACTGGAAGGGCCACGGCCTGGGCAAGGCCGCCAAGCTCGCCAAGTGGACGATCCTCTTCGTGCTGGCCAATCAGGCGGGCGCCCTCGTCGTCACCCAGCTGGCCACCGCCGCCACCGTCGACCTGCCCTCGACGAGCGGCATCGGCTTCTCCGCCTATGCGAACGCCCAGCTCATCTGGGGCCTCCCGCAGGCGATCATCACGGTGTCCCTGATGGCGGCCCTGCTGCCCCGGCTCGCCCGCTCGGCCCAGGACGGTGACTCCGGATCCGTCCGCGACGACATCTCCCAGGGCCTGCGTACCACCGCGGTCGCGATCGTTCCCATCTCCTTCGGGTTCGTCGCCCTCGGCATCCCGATGTGCACGCTGATCTTCGGCTCCTCGGGCAGCGCCCAGGCCACGAACATGGGCTACATGCTGATGGCCTTCGGCCTCGGCCTGATCCCTTACTCCGTGCAGTACGTCGTGCTGCGGGCCTTCTACGCCTACGAGGACACGCGGACCCCCTTCTACAACACGGTCATCGTGGCCGCGATGAACGCCGCCGCCTCGGCTGCCTGCTACTTCGTCCTGCCCACCCGCTGGGCGGTCACCGGCATGGCCGCCGCCTACGGCCTCTCGTACGCCATCGGTGTGGGCGTCGCCTGGCAGCGGCTGCGCAAGCGGCTCGGCGGCGACCTGGACGGTTCCCGCGTACTGCGTACGTATGCCAGGCTCGGCATCGCCGCGCTGCCCGCGGCACTTCTCGCGGGCGGTGCCGCGTACGCGATCACCAAGAGCCTCGGACAGGGCGTCCTCGGATCACTGGCGGCCCTGTTCGCGGGTGGTGCCGTGCTGCTGGGGGTCTTCTTCATCGCCGCGAAGCGCATGCGGATCGAGGAGCTCAACTCCATGGTCGGCATGGTCCGGGGCCGTCTCGGCCGCTGAGATGAGCAGTACCGCACAACCTTCGCCGGCCACCGCGTGTCGTGCAGAGCACAGGACTGTGGGCACAATTGGCTTTGGCGTCTGACGAAGCGCAATCGGATGGGGAGGCAGGAGCGACGGTGGCGGAACGGAGCACGGCTGCCGTCGACGTGGCAGACAACAGCGGTGACGAGCCGCTGACCGCCAAGGCGGAGCAGCCCACGGCCGACGGGGTGGCCCGGACCCGGGAGCGGGACACGGCAGCAGACGATGACACGGCGGATACAGAGAAGCCCATGAGCCGTGGGGCCTCCTCACCCCCCGAACTACACAGTGGCCACAAGCTCGCCAGGCGCTACCGACTCGAAGAATGCGTCACCCGTCTGGACGGTTTCAGCAGCTGGCGCGCGGTGGACGAGAAGCTCCGCCGCGCCGTCGGCGTGCACCTGCTGCCCGCGGACCACCCGCGGGCGCGCTCGGTCCTCGCCGCGGCCCGCTCCTCGGCCCTCCTCGGGGACCCGCGGTTCGTACAGGTCCTGGACGCGGTCGAGGAGAACGACCTCGTCTACGTCGTCCACGAGTGGCTTCCGGACGCCACGGAGCTCACCACGGTCCTCGCGGCGGGTCCCCTGGAGGCGCACGACGCGTATCAGCTGGTCAGCCAGGTATCCCAGGCCATGGCGGCCGCCCACCGCGAAGGACTGGCCCATCTGCGGCTGACCCCGAGCGCCGTGCTGCGCACCTCCTCCGGCCAGTACCGCATCCGTGGCCTCGCCGTGAACGCGGCCCTGCGGGGCATCAGCTCCGACACCCCGCAGCGCACGGACACAGAGGCGATCGGCGCGCTCCTGTACGCCTCCCTGACCCAGCGCTGGCCCTACGAGGACGACGCCTACGGCCTCTCCGGGCTGCCCAAGGACATCGGCCTCATCGCCCCCGATCAGGTGCGTGCGGGCGTCCACCGCGGCCTCTCCGAGCTCGCCATGCGGGCGCTCGTCAACGACGGCGCGACCGCCTCCCGCCAGGACCCGCCGTGCACGACGCCGGAGGAGCTGGTCAAGGCCATCGGTGAGATGCCCCGCATCCGCCCGCCGGAGCCGGCCTTCACGGCGCCCCCCGAGTACCAGCGCACCACCTACCAGCAGGGCAGCTACGGCCGCCCCTCGGCCCACCCCAGCGTCACCCAGACCGTCATCACGCCGCCGCCCCCGTTGCAGAGCCGCACCGGAAGGGCCCTCAAGTGGGCCGTGTCCGCGCTGCTCATCGCCGCGCTCGGTCTGGGCAGCTGGCAGCTGGCGGACGCGCTCATGCGCGAGAAGTCCGAGGACGCCAACGAGACGCAGACCACCCACGGCGACGACAAGGGCCAGCCGAAGCCCAGGAAGCCGATCAGCATCAAGGGCGGCCAGGAGTTCGTGTTGCAGGGCTCGGCCCAGGACCCGGGCGACATCCGCAACACCTACGACGAGGACCCGGCCTCGCTCTGGCGCACGAAGACGTTCAACGACGGTCCGCGGCTCGCCCCCTACAAGCCCGGCGTCGGCATCGTCTACGACCTCGGCTCGAAGCGGAATGTCTCGGCGGCGTCGATAGCCCTTCGGTACGGCGGGCCGCACACCACGATCTCGCTGTACGCCGTGGATTCCCTCTCGCCGTCGACACCGGTCGAGTCCATGAAGAAGATCGGAACCGCCACCACCTCGGGCACCACCGCGAAGATCGAGGCGAAGAAGCCCGTGAAGACGCAGTACGTTCTCCTGTGGGTGACCGCGGTGCCGAACTCCGGCCCGGACGGGTTCTACCGGGCGGGGTACAAGCAGGCCATCACGGACGTCAAGCTCAAAGGCTGACGTGTGGTTCCAGGGCTGAGGGACCGGCTCGGCGAAGCACACAGGGGGGAGGATCCGACGGTGGACGGCACCGCGCTGGGTGACCTGAACGACCAGGACCTCCTCGCCCGCCATGTCGCGGGGGACAAGGACGCCTTCGGTGAGCTCGTCCGCCGCCACCGGGACCGGCTGTGGGCCGTGGCCCTGCGCACCCTCGGGGACCGCGAGGAGGCCGCCGACGCGGTGCAGGACGCTCTCGTGTCCGCCTATCGCGCGGCGCACACCTTCCGCGGGCAGTCCGCCGTGACGACCTGGCTGCACCGCATCACCGTGAACGCCTGCCTGGACCGGGCCCGCAAGGCCGCGTCCCGCAAGACCTCCCCCATCGACGACACCGAGCGCCTTGAGCAGCTCCTGGAGCCGGAGGAGTCGGCCGCCGCCCCGGTCGAGCGGCACGATCTGCACCGTGAGCTCCTGGAGGCGCTGGGCACGCTCCCGCCCGACCAGCGCGCCGCTCTCGTCCTCGTCGACATGCAGGGCTACCCGGTCGCCGAGGCCGCCCGCGTCCTCGATGTCCCCGCAGGCACCGTCAAGAGCCGCTGCTCCCGAGGGAGAGCCAGACTGCTGCCGCTGCTCACTCATCTGCGTACGGAGTCACGTGCGCGGGGCAGGGACAGCGGGGACAGCGGGGACAGCGGCGACGACGCCGCGAACAAGGGCCCCGGCCCGGGAAGGAACCGGACGCAGGGGACATCCGTCCCACCGGCAGCAGGGCCACGGGATGCGGGACCAAGCGATTCAGCTGCTGTGAAGGGCGGAGGTGGGCGAGCGTGACAGCCACGACCGATTCGGCCGGGCACCCGGAGGTCGCCGAGATCTCCGACCTGACCGAGGGTCTGCTCTCCCCCTCGCGCACGAGCGACGTGCGACGGCATCTGGACGGCTGTGCGCTCTGCGCCGACGTCTATGCCTCCCTGGAGGAGATCCGCGGCATGCTCGGCACGCTGCCCGGCCCCCCGCGGATGCCCGCCGATGTCGCGGGCCGCATCGACGCGGCACTGGCCGCCGAAGCGCTGCTGGACGCCACCGCCCCCGACGGCCCTGCGGCGGACGTGCCACCGGGTCCCACCTCCGACCCCGCCTCCGCCGCTCCGGCACAGACCTCGGTGCCGCGCGTTTCACGTGAAACATCACCCGCCGCCGCCCCTGCTACCCGCTCGGGCGCATCCGGCGACCGTCCCACAGGGCGACCCCGCGCCGCCACCGGCCCGGGACGCGGCGGACCTCTGCGACGCACCCGGCGCCGTACCGCCGTACTCGGCGCCGTCTTCACCGCGGCCGCCCTTGGCCTCGGCACTCTGCTGATACAGACGGTGGGCGGTGACCCGGACGGCCCTGCCGTCGGTCACCGGAACAGCGCGGACTCGTTCTCCGAGGAAAAGCTCAAGGGACAGGTGGCCGACCTGCTCTCCAAGACTCCGGTCAAGGAGCCTCGCGGCGGCAAGTCCGACGGAGCCAAGCCCTTCGACACACGCACCACCCCAGAGTCTCCGGCCGACGTCCCGCCGCGTGAGGGTTCGGTCCAGGTACCGGAGTGCATCCAGCGCGGCATCGGCGCCCGGACTCCTCTCGCGGCCGAGAAGGGCTCGTACGAGGGGAAGCGCGTGTACCTCGTCGTGGTGCCCCACGACTCCGACGCAGGCCAGGTGTCCGCTTACCTCGTCGACGCCGCCTGCGTGGGCAAGTCGTCACCGGGCGCTGGCAAGGTTCTGCTGACGCACTCCTACCCCCAGGGCTGACCCGCTTTCCCTCCCTGATGCTGACACGCTCCCGTACGCGCGGGCACGACGGGGAATGCAGGCCCCGTAGGATCCGTTGGGTGGGGTGAGTACCTGAGACAGGCACCCCGCCAGCAGTACGCAGCAGTCCCCAGAGACGAGGAATCAAGCCGTGACCGACGTCCGTAACGTGATCATCATCGGCTCCGGGCCCGCCGGCTACACGGCGGCGCTCTACACCGCGCGCGCGTCGCTGAAGCCGCTGGTGTTCGAGGGCGCCGTCACCGCCGGTGGTGCGCTGATGAACACCACCGAGGTGGAGAACTTCCCCGGCTTCCAGGACGGTGTCATGGGCCCCGAGCTCATGGACAACATGCGCGCCCAGGCCGAGCGCTTCGGCGCCGAGCTCGTGCCCGACGATGTCGTCGCCGTCGACCTCAGCGGTGAGATCAAGACCGTCACGGACACCGCGGGCACCGTGCACCGCGCGAAGGCCGTCATCGTCACGACCGGCTCGCAGCACCGCAAGCTGGGCCTGCCGAACGAGGACGCGCTCTCCGGACGCGGTGTCTCCTGGTGCGCCACTTGCGACGGCTTCTTCTTCAAGGACCAGGACATCGCCGTGATCGGCGGTGGTGACACCGCGATGGAGGAGGCCACCTTCCTCTCGCGCTTCGCCAAGTCCGTGACGATCGTGCACCGCCGCGACAGCCTGCGCGCCTCCAAGGCGATGCAGGAGCGCGCCTTCGCCGACCCGAAGATCAAGTTCATCTGGGACAGCGAGGTCGCCGAGATCAAGGGCGAGCAGAAGCTCTCCGGTCTGACGCTGCGCAACCTCAAGACGGGCGAGACGTCCGAGCTGCCGGTCACCGGCCTGTTCATCGCGATCGGCCACGACCCGCGCACGGAGCTCTTCAAGGGCCAGCTGGAGCTCGACGACGAGGGCTACCTGAAGGTCGAGGCGCCCTCGACCCGGACGAACCTGACCGGCGTCTTCGGCGCCGGCGACGTCGTCGACCACACCTACCGTCAGGCGATCACGGCGGCCGGCACCGGCTGCTCCGCCGCCCTGGACGCCGAGCGTTTCCTCGCCGCCCTCGCCGACAGCGAGAACGCCGCGACCGCCACCGTCTGACCCCCGACTTCCCTCACCGCACCAAGCTAAGGAGACTGCCGTGGCCGGCACCCTGAAGAACGTGACCGACGCCTCCTTCGAAGAGGACGTCCTCAAGAGCGACAAGCCCGTACTGGTGGACTTCTGGGCCGCCTGGTGCGGCCCGTGCCGCCAGATCGCCCCGTCCCTGGAGGCGATCGCGGCCGAGCACGGTGACAAGATCGAGATCGTCAAGCTCAACATCGACGAGAACCCGGGTACGGCCGCCAAGTACGGCGTCATGTCCATCCCCACCCTGAACGTGTACCAGGGTGGCGAGGTCGCCAAGACCATCGTCGGCGCCAAGCCCAAGGCCGCGCTTGAGCGGGACCTCGCGGACTTCATCGCCGAGTAGTCAGCGGCGTTGTTTCACGTGAAACACGAATGGCCCGGCCCCGCGAGGGACCGGGCCATTCTGTTGTCCGTCACAGCGGTCGGAGCGCGGGCTCCTTCTGCACCGCTCCCAGCAGCCGATCGAGCGCCATCTCCACGTCTTCCTTCCAGGAGAGCGTCGTCCGCAGCTCCAGCCGCAACCGTGGGTACGCGGGGTGGGGACGGACCGTCTTGAACCCCACCGCCAGAAGGTGATCTGCGGGCAGCACACACGCGGGCTTCTCCCACCGGGCGTCCCCGAAGGCCTCGATCGCCTTGAAGCCCCGACGCAGCAGATCCTTGGCAACCGTCTGGACGATCACTCTGCCGAGCCCCTGGCCCTGATAGCCGGGCATGATCCACGCGGTCATCAGCTGAACGGCGTCCGGGGACACGGGGCTCGTGGGGAACGCGGTGGAGCGGGGAACATAGGCAGGGGGTGCGTACATCACGAAGCCCACCGGCACGTCATCGACATACACGACCCGGCCGCAGGACCCCCACTCCAGAAGAACCGCGGAGATCCACGCCTCCTTCTCCAGATCCGGCGTCCCGGCCTTTACCGCGGCCTGACCGCTGACCGGGTCCAGCTCCCAGAAGACGCATGATCGACAGCGCTTGGGAAGGTCCGAGAGATTGTCCAGCGTGAGCGGTACGAGCCGACGCCCCATGAACGCGATTCCTCCCTTTCCTCGCCCGCCGCGCTGCGGGCGGCCGTCAGAGCGCTGCGTTCCCGGAGCAGGCTGCCGACGAACCCGCCGACGGCTCCTAGCCCCAGGCCCGCGGTCATCAGTCCGGTGCGGCTCATCGTCCGCATGGCCCTCGCCTCCCCAATGAGGTGCCGTCAGGTGGATGCGCCCTACCCGATCGCATCGTATCCACGAAGCGATTCCCTCGATAGCGCAAGAAAGCAAAAAGCGGGCCGCATCCGGCACAGACCGGACACGACCCGCTCTCATGGGACCAGCCTCTACGGCTCAGCCTTTGTCGTCCCCGGGTGCGTCTTCCAGGGCGTCCGCGCTCTGGCCGTTCTGGAGAACGGGGCCCTCGCCCGGAGCCAGCGTGCCGAGGATGCGCTCCAGGTCCTCCAGAGAGGCGAAGTCGACGACGATCTTGCCCTTCTTCTGCCCCAGGTCCACCCGCACCCGGGTCTCGAACCGGTCGGAGAGCCGGGTGGCGAGGCTGGTCAGAGCCGGCGAGAGCCGAGCCCCGGCACGCGGCCCCTTGGCCTTGGGCGTGCTCTGCGGCCGGGACCCCATCAGGGTCACGATCTCCTCGACGGCACGCACCGAAAGGCCTTCGGCCACGATCCGGTGCGCGAGCCGGTCCTGCTCCTCAGAATCGTCCACGGAGAGCAGCGCCCTGGCATGCCCGGCGGAAAGCACGCCTGCGGCCACCCTGCGCTGGACGGCCGGCGAGAGCTTCAGCAGCCGCAGCGTGTTGGACACCTGCGGGCGGGAACGGCCGATGCGGTCCGCCAACTGGTCGTGCGTGCAGTTGAAGTCCTTGAGCAGCTGGTCGTAGGCGGCGGCCTCTTCCAGCGGGTTCAGCTGAGCACGGTGCAGGTTCTCCAGCAGCGCGTCCAGGAGGAGCTTCTCGTCCTCCGTGGCGCGCACGATCGCCGGGATGCGCTCCAGGCCTGCCTCACGGCAGGCCCGCCAGCGCCGCTCGCCCATGATGAGTTCATAGCGAGCGGGGCCCAACTGACGTACGACGACCGGCTGGAGCAGGCCGACCTCCTTGATGGAGGTCACCAGCTCCGCGAGCGCGTCCTCGTCGAACACCTCACGCGGCTGCCGCGGGTTGGGCGAGATGAAGTCCAGCGGCAGTTCGGCGAAGTGCGCACCGGCCACCGGTGCGTTCTCCGGTACCGCCGCCTGCTGCGGCGGTTCCGCCGTTTCATGTGAAACAGGGGTCTGCGGAAGCGCGGTGACCTTCGCGGCGGCCACCCCCCGCTCGGCGGTGAGCACCGGCACGGACGTGGGGGAGGCCGCGGCCCCGGCCACTCTCTGCGGGACCTGCTTCTCTGTGGGGGCTGCGGGGATCAAGGCTCCAAGGCCCCGGCCCAGTCCTCTCCGTCGCTCGCTCACTGCGTCCCCTCCGTCATGCTGTGCTGGTCGTTCTGAGCGCCCGTGGTGTGGGCATGGTGGACGTCGTAACGCACTCCGACTCCACGCAGCGCGATCTCACGCGCCGCTTCGAAGTAGGAGAGGGCACCACTCGATCCCGGATCGTAGGTGAGCACCGTCTGCCCGTAGCTCGGCGCCTCCGAGATACGGACCGACCGCGGGATGCTCGTCCGCAGGACCTCGCTGCCGAAGTGGCTCCGCACCTCCTCGGCCACCTGGGAGGCGAGCCGGGTTCTGCCGTCGTACATCGTGAGCAGGATCGTCGAGACGTGCAGGTCCGGGTTGAGGTGGCCTCGTACGAGGTCGACGTTGCGCAGGAGTTGGCCGAGCCCTTCCAGCGCGTAGTACTCGCACTGGATGGGGATCAGCACTTCCGCGCCGGCCACCAGGGCGTTGACCGTCAGCAGGCCGAGCGAGGGCGGGCAGTCGATGAGGATGTAGTCCAGCGGCTGCTCGTACGCCTGGATGGCGCGCTGGAGCCGGCTCTCCCGCGCCACCAGTGACACCAGCTCGATCTCCGCACCGGCGAGATCGATGGTGGCAGGGGCGCAGAAGAGGCCCTCGACGTCCGGCACCGGCTGGACGACATCGGACAGTGGCTTGCTCTCGACCAGCACGTCGTAGATGGACGGCACTTCGGCGTGATGGTCGATGCCGAGAGCGGTGGAGGCATTGCCCTGCGGGTCGAGGTCGATCACCAGGACTCGGGCACCGTGCAGAGCGAGCGAGGCGGCGAGATTGACGGTCGTCGTCGTCTTGCCCACCCCGCCCTTCTGGTTGGCGACCACCATGATGCGGGTCCGCTCAGGACGCGGCAGGCCTTCGCCGGCGCGGCCGAGTGCTTCCACTGCCAGTTGGGCAGCACGACCGATGGGTGTGTCGTCCATCGGAGTCGGCGTTTCACGTGAAACATCCTCCCCCGCCGATTCGGTGCGGGGACCGGGGACCGGGTCGGTCATCGGTCCCGCGATGTTGGCGTCGGACCGCAAGGATTCACTCTCCTCGACTTCAGGCTCACAATGAACAGAGCCTCCCATGCTTTGAGGGTCATGAACCAGCGAGGCCCGGTCTTCTGTGGACGAATCCCCCTCTGTGGAAATCTCCGTGCCCTTATCGAGGGAACCGAGGGGGCGGCGGTCGCGAGGTTCCGCAGCGCGGCCGCGATTGATGATGCCATGCAGCAGTGAGCGACGTTTCACGTGAAACACGATGCACGGCAACCGGGGTGCCGCTCGTGCGACACCCCGGTATGCGTACGTTTGGCAGCTTTTGTGGAGTACAGCCCGCCGTCAATCAGCTGCGACGGCGTCGCGCGCGGCCGGTGCGGGCGGCCTTGGCGCGCTTCGCCGCGAAGCGCACACCGCCCGGGCTCTCCCCGACCTCGACCCGGACGACCGTGGACAGCGGATCCACCACGCCTTCACCGACATGCAGCACGGAGGTGCCGACCGCGCCGAGCTTGCTCAGGGCGGAACCCGCTGCCTTGACCTCTTCCTCGGCGGTATCGCCCTTGAGGAGGAGCATCTCGCCGTACGGTCGCAGCAGGGGGACTCCCCAGGCCGCCAGGCGGTCCAGCGGAGCCACGGCTCGCGCGGTCACCACATGGACCGGCGGCAGCTTGCCGAGCACTTCCTCGGCACGTCCCCGCACCACCGTCACATGAGTGAGGTCGAGCAGCTCGACGACCTCGGTGAGGAAGTTCGTGCGCCGCAGCAGTGGCTCCAGGAGCGTGATCTTCAGGTCCGGACGGACGAGGGCCAGCGGAATGCCGGGCAGGCCGGCGCCGGAGCCTACGTCGCACACCGTGACGCCCTCGGGCACGACCTCGGACAGCACCGCGCAGTTCAGCAGGTGCCGCTCCCAGAGCCGGGGCACCTCTCGGGGACCGATCAGGCCTCGCTGCACTCCCGCATCGGCGAGCAGCTCCGCGTACCGGACCGCGTCCGCGAAGCGATCGCCGAATACCGTCCGGGCCTCATCAGGCGCCGGGGGAAGCTCCGCTGCCTCCGTCACGGGGACCGTCCTTCCGTACCGCACTGGGGTGGCTGACTATCAGGCTGACAAAGACCGGCCCCGCCTGTGAACAGACGGGGCCGGGAACACGCGGTGCCGCTCAGGCGGGGAGTACGACGACGAAGCGCTGCGGCTCCTCGCCCTCGGACTCGCTGCGCAGACCGGCGGCCTTGATCGCATCATGCACGACCTTGCGCTCGAACGGCGTCATCGGCTGGAGCTTGGTCGGCTCACCGGAGCTCTTGACCTCGGCCGCGGCCTTGGCACCCAGCTCCGAGAGCTCCTCGCGCTTCTTGGCGCGGTAGCCCGCGATGTCCAGCATCAGGCGGCTGCGGTCACCGGTCTCACGGTGCACGGCGAGCCGCGTGAGCTCCTGGAGCGCCTCCAGGACCTCTCCGTCGCGACCGACCAGCTTCTGAAGGTCACGGCTGGCCGTGTCGCTGATGATCGAGACAGCGGCGCGGTCGGCCTCGACGTCCATGTCGATGTCGCCGTCGAGGTCGGCGATGTCCAGCAGACCCTCGAGGTAGTCCGCCGCGATCTCACCCTCCTGCTCAAGGCGGGTGAGGGTGTCGCCGGCCTCAGCTGCGGCGGAGGTGGTGGTGCCTTCCGTCACGGGATGGACTCCTTCTACTTCTTGGAGGACGGGTGCTTGGGCCGCTGCTGGCCCTTGCGCTGCTGTCCCGACTTGGCTTTGCTGCGGGTACCGGAGCCGGGCTTGTTGCCCGTCGTGTTGCCGCCCGCCGGCTTGGCCGTGGGGGTGGCGTCCTCAGGCTGGTCCTGAGCCTTCTCCAGCGACGTCTTGGTGACCTCTTCGCCGTCCGGCTGCTTGGCGGTGCCCTGCGCGGTGGCGGACTGGCGCTTGGCCTTGCTCTGGCGCTTGGGCTGCTGGCGCCGCGGGGCACCGGCGGCCGTGGCCCCGTCCTCCGTCTCCGTGGCGACGGCAGTCTCGCTCTCCACCACGGTGCCGTCGGCCTGGGCCGCGAGGCCCGCCTTGGTCAGACCGTTGATGAACTTGCGCTCGAACTCGTTGCGGTCCCGGCCCTTGGCGACGATCGCCTTGATGACGTTCACATTGCCACGGCCCCGCACCTTCTTGTGGTGCGTGACCTGCTTCTGGAGACGCTCCAGGAAGGCGGCCTGCGCCTTGGAGCCCGGCGTCGGGTTCCGGCGGATCACGAACATCTGCTGGCCCATGGTCCACACGTTGGTGGTCAGCCAGTAGACGAGGACACCGACGGGGAAGTTGATGCCGAAGATGGCGAACATGATCGGGAAGACGTACATCAGCATCTTCTGCTGCTGCATGAACGGCGTCTTCACCGTGGTGTCGACGTTCTTCGTCATCAGCTGGCGCTGGGTGAAGAACTGGGAGGCCGACATCAAAATGATCATGACGGCGGTGATGACGCGGACGTCGGTCAGCGTGGCACCGAGCGAGGCGACCTTGTCGGCGCTGTCCATGAACTTCGCGGCCAGCGGGGCGCCGAAGATGTGCGCCTTGCGCGCGCTCTCCAGGAGCGGGCCGTCGATGACCCCGATCTCCTTGCCCGTCGCGATGCTGTTGAGCACGTGGTACAGGGCGAAGAAGAACGGCGACTGCGCCAGGATGGGAAGGCACGAGGAGAGCGGGTTGGTACCCGACTCCTTGTACAGCTTCATCATCTCTTCGGACTGGCGCTGCTTGTCGCTCTTGTAGCGCTCCTGGATCTTCTTCATCTCGGGTTGCAGCGTCTGCATCGCCCGAGTGGCCTTGATCTGCTTCACGAAGAGCGGGATCAGGCAGATACGGATCAGGATCACCAGGGACACGATGGACAGGCCCCAGGCCCAGCCCGTGTCGGGGCCGAAGAGCTTCCCGTACACCGAGTGGAACTGAACGATGACCCACGAAACTGGTGTCGTGATAAAGCTGAAGAGACTGGCAATCGTGTCCACTAATCAAGCTCCTTGAGCATGGGACGGGGTCTCGGTCTCGGCGGCCGTGCTCGGGGGAAGAGCCCCGGTCGGCCCGCCCGCGGCGGAGGGCCCGCCCTTGCGTTCGCGCCAGGCCGCGCGCAGCATCTCGTGCCACCGCGGACGCTTGCGCGGCGGAACATGGTCGACACCACCGAGCGACCACGGATTGCACCGCAGGACGCGCCAGGCGGTGAGCGCCGTTCCCTTGATCGCACCGTGCCGGTCGATGGCCAGGTAGCCGTAGCGGGAACACGACGGGTAGTACTTGCACACCGGGCCCAGGAGCGGACTGATCGTCCACTGGTACAGCTTGATCAGGGCCAACAGCGGGTACTTCATCGCGCGCCCCCTCCCAGCAACCGCTGCAAGGCGGCGTCCAGGTCTCGGGCCAGCTGTGCTTGGTCGGCGTCACCCGCTCCGGGCAGCGCTCGTACGACTACCAGGCTACCGGGGGGCACGGCGGCCAGCCGGTCGCGCATGAGGTGGCGAAGCCTGCGCTTCACCGCGTTGCGTACGACGGCTCCGCCCACGGCCTTGCTGACGACGAAACCCGCACGTGTCGGGGGAAGGGTCTCCCCAGGCACGTGCGGGTCCGTGGCGCCGCTGCGTAGATGGACGACGAGGAGCGGGCGTCCGGCCCGGCGTCCTCGGCGTACCGCGGTCGCGAAGTCTTCGCGCCGCCTCAGCCGATGCTCGGTAGGCAGCACGACGTCATGACCTGACTGAGATCAGGCGGACAGGCTGGCGCGACCCTTGCCACGACGGTTCGCGAGAATCGCGCGGCCGGCACGGGTGCGCATCCGCAGGCGGAAGCCGTGGGTCTTGGCGCGACGACGGTTGTTCGGCTGGAAGGTGCGCTTGCTCACTCGGGGGCTCCAGAAATGATTGTGTGGTGGCGGGACATCGCCTGGCTGTCACCGTGCGCCCACGAGAAGCTCGCGAATACGCACCGAGTGCACCGCTTCACAATCACAGATCGTGATCTTTGCCCATCGGAGGCAGGCGGCAGCAGCCATCGACAACTCGACCTGGTCACGGTACGCGGGGCTACGCCATCCGGTCAAACCGACCGTTGGAAGGGGACACTGTGCACAGCCTGTGGACAACAACTTGAACCGCAGCCGTCGCCCTGACTACCTTGGCTGAACTCCGATTCGTTCCCTTCCCCCTCCCCATCCCGATTTCCGTCCCAAGAACCACACCTTCGTGGGACCCCGTGAGAGAGCGTGCCCTGTGGCTGACGTACCTGCCGATCTTGCCGCAGTGTGGCCACGCGTTCTGGAGCACCTGCTGGGCGAGGGGCGAGGGCAGGGTGTCGAGGCGAAGGACGAGCGGTGGCTCAGGAGCTGCCAGCCCTTGGCGCTCGTCGCCGACACCGCGCTGCTCGCGGTTCCCAACGAATTCGCCAAGGGCGTACTCGAAGGCCGCCTGGCGCCCGTGGTCAGCGAGACCCTGAGCCGGGAATGCGGACGACCGATCCGCATCGCGATCACGGTCGACGACTCCGTCGGTGAGCCCGCGGGCCCGCCGGCGCCGCCGCACCAGCATCAGCAGCAGCAACAGCAGTCGCACCAGCAGCGCTATGAGGAGCCGGAGCTGCCGTCGGCCTCCGGACAGGGCCGCGAGCCGTACGAGAACTACGGGCGCCGCCCCTCGGACGATCACCAGCCGGGCTCCCGGTCCGACCAGATGCCGACCGCGCGCCCGGCCTACCCGGACTACCAGCGGCCGGGTCCCGGCGCCTGGCCGCAGCCCCAGGACGACTATGGCTGGCAGCAGCCGCGGCTCGGCTTCCCCGAGCGTGATCCGTACGCCAATCCGGTCCAGCAGCCGCAGCACGACTACCGCTCGCAGCCGCCGCAGGACCGCTCGCCCTACGAGCAGCAGCGTTCCGAGCCGCAGGACCGGCGCGAACGCCATGACATGCAGGACTCGTCCGGTGATCACCGCGACCACCGCGATCCTCGTGATCACCGTGACCCCCGGGACCCCCGTGATCACCGCGGCAATGCCGGACACGGTGGCCACGGCGTGCACCGGGGCGGGCCCGTCGGTCCGACCTCGTCGAGCGGCGCCCCCGGTCCGCTGGCCGCGCAGCCGGCGCCCGCGACGGGCCCCGGTGAGCCGACCGCGCGGCTGAACCCCAAATACCTCTTCGACACCTTCGTCATCGGCGCGTCCAACCGCTTCGCGCACGCGGCCGCGGTCGCCGTCGCCGAGGCTCCGGCGAAGGCGTACAACCCCCTCTTCATCTATGGGGAGTCGGGGCTCGGCAAAACGCATCTTCTGCACGCGATCGGGCACTACGCCCGCAGCCTCTACCCCGGTACGCGCGTGCGGTACGTGAGCTCCGAGGAGTTCACCAACGAGTTCATCAACTCCATCCGCGACGGCAAGGGCGACAGTTTCCGCAAGCGGTACCGCGAGATGGACATCCTGCTGGTCGACGACATCCAGTTCCTCGCGGACAAGGAGTCGACGCAGGAGGAGTTCTTCCACACCTTCAACACGCTCCACAACGCGAACAAGCAGATCGTGCTCTCCAGCGACCGGCCTCCCAAGCAGCTGGTCACGCTGGAGGACCGGCTGCGCAACCGCTTCGAGTGGGGGCTGATCACCGACGTCCAGCCGCCCGAGCTGGAGACGCGTATCGCGATCCTCCGCAAGAAGGCGGTCCAGGAGCAGCTCAACGCCCCTCCGGAGGTCCTGGAGTTCATCGCGTCGCGGATCTCGCGGAACATCCGTGAGCTGGAGGGGGCGCTGATCCGGGTCACGGCGTTCGCGTCGCTGAACCGGCAGCCCGTGGACCTGGGGCTCACCGAGATCGTCCTCAAGGACCTGATTCCGGGCGGCGAGGACGCGGCTCCGGAGATCACGGCGACGGCCATCATGGCGGCGACCGCCGACTACTTCGGGCTGACGGTGGACGATCTGTGCGGTTCCTCGCGCAGCCGCGTGCTGGTGACGGCCCGCCAGATCGCCATGTATCTCTGCCGTGAGCTGACCGATCTCTCCCTGCCGAAGATCGGGGCGCAGTTCGGGGGCCGCGACCACACGACCGTCATGCACGCGGACCGCAAGATCCGTGCGCTGATGGCCGAGCGGCGCTCCATCTACAACCAGGTCACCGAGCTCACCAACCGCATCAAGAACGGCTGACGGCAGCCACGTCGCTGAGGGCGCCCCGGGACGACTCCCGGGGCGCCCTTTTCGTCGCCCACGCGCGCGTAGGGCCCGCTTCTGCGTCCTCCCGGCCCGGCCTTGAAACCAGCTCCCGAGCCCTCCCGGCCCGGCCTTGGAGCCCGCTCCCCAGCCCTCCCGGCCGACCCTGAAGCCCGTTCCCCAGCCCTCCCGGCCGACTGTGAAGCCCGTTCGACGCCCGTTTCCCGCCCTCACAGCACCCATGGAGGCCGACGCGACCGCACGGGATCTTCGTACGACCGGCCCCGGGTGTTCGATTTCCGCTGGTCAGACGGCAGTTCTCCACAGATGTGCGAACTTTCTCGCTTCCACACCCTGGGGACTGGAAAGTTGTCCAGACGCTGTCCACAGGGGACGCTGCTGAGGGATCATCAGGCCAGGTCAACAGGTTGTGGATTCGTGGACGACGACTCTCCACAGGCTGTGGATGAATTTTTCGTCCACAGGGTGTGCATGACGTTGTCCACCGTCGACCCACAGGTTCAGGCCGGTTCTCCCCAGCTTTCAGCGGCTTCTCCACACAGCCGTCCACTGTTCGGCAACGCGACGCGCCTCCTCACCGGGTCGAGTGAAAGGCGTCACACCAAGGTGCGTGATTGGCCTGTGGGGAAGGTGGGTAAAGCTGGGGACAGCGCTGGGGAGAAGTGGCCCCTGCCTGTGCATCGGGTGTGCAGAACTTTCCCCCGTCCACAGAAACCCCCGGTTGTCCACGGGCGCCGCCCACAGGCGCAGTGGATAAAAAACCGGCGCTGACCAGCGCTTTCACGGTTATCCACGGTTTCCACAGGCCCTACTACTACTCCCAACTAGAGAGTCCGGGGAAATCGTTTGGAAGTGGGGCCTGTGCACAACTCGCTCTCCGGAGCTCCGAGGCCGCTCGCCGCGACTTGACCCCGACGGGCACCGACTGTCAGTGCCGTGCGTCAGACTGGACCCCGGTGTCCTTCCCACGGCATGGCTGAGAGACACCGAGTCAGACGACGAGGGCCACAGGCCCAGCGGGCGAGAGCAGCCAGCAACAGCAGGAGGGCGGCTTACGGTGAAGATCCGGGTTGAACGCGACGTACTCGCGGAGGCGGTGGCCTGGGCGGCGCGCAGCCTCCCGGCCCGGCCGCCTGCGCCCGTCCTCGCAGGCCTGCTGCTGAAGGCCGAGGAAGGCGCCCTGAGCCTGTCGAGCTTCGACTACGAGGTCTCGGCGCGCGTCTCGGTGGACGCGGAGGTCGACGAGGAAGGCACGGTTCTCGTGTCGGGCCGGCTGCTGGCGGACATCTGCCGCGCGCTCCCCAACCGCCCGGTGGAGATCTCCACAGACGGTGTACGGGCGACGGTGGTCTGCGGCTCCTCGCGCTTCACACTCCACACGCTTCCTGTGGAGGAGTACCCCGCACTGCCGCAGATGCCGACCGCCACGGGCACCGTCCCCGGTGAGGTCTTCGCCTCCGCCGCCTCCCAGGTGGCCATCGCCGCGGGCCGCGACGACACGCTGCCCGTGCTGACCGGCGTACGCATCGAGATCGAGGGCGACACCGTCACCCTGGCCTCCACCGACCGCTACCGCTTCGCGGTCCGCGAGTTCCTCTGGAAGCCGGAGAACCCCGACGCGTCCGCGGTCGCCCTGGTGCCCGCCAAGACGCTCCTGGACACCGCCAAGGCGCTCACGAGCGGCGACACGGTCACTCTGGCGCTCTCCGGCTCGGGCGCCGGCGAGGGCCTCATCGGCTTCGAGGGTGCGGGTCGGCGGACGACCACGCGTCTCCTCGAGGGCGATCTGCCGAAGTACCGCACGCTGTTCCCGACCGAGTTCAACTCCGTCGCCGTGATCGAGACCGCCCCCTTCGTGGAGGCCGTCAAGCGTGTGGCCCTGGTCGCCGAGCGGAACACCCCAGTGCGGCTCAGCTTCGAGCAGGGCGTGCTCATCCTGGAGGCGGGCTCCAGCGACGACGCACAGGCTGTGGAAAGGGTCGACGCCCAGCTGGAGGGCGACGACATCTCCATCGCCTTCAACCCGACGTTCCTGCTGGACGGCCTGAGCGCGATCGACTCGCCGGTCGCCCAGCTGTCGTTCACGACCTCGACGAAGCCCGCGCTGCTGAGCGGCAGGCCGGCCGTGGACGCCGAGGCCGACGACGCCTACAAGTACCTGATCATGCCGGTACGTCTGAGCGGCTGAGCCCACAGGTGTGCGCGGGTGTCCGGGCGTAGGCTCGGACGCAGGTACGAAAGTGCCGTAACGCCACCTCGCTAGTGAAGGAACTTCTGATGGAGCTCGGTCTCGTCGGCCTCGGCAAGATGGGCGGCAACATGCGCGAGCGCATCCGCCGCGCAGGTCACACCGTCATCGGATACGACCGCAACCCGGACCTCGCGGATGTCCCCAGCCTCGAAGAGCTTGTGGGCAAACTGAAGGGCCCGCGCGTGGTGTGGGTGATGGTCCCGGCCGGGGCCGCGACCCAGTCCACCATCGACGAGTTGTCCGAGCTGTTGCAGCCCGGCGACGTCGTCGTGGACGGCGGCAACTCTCGCTGGACGGACGACGAGAAGCACGCCGAGGAGCTGAAGGCCAAGGGCATCGGCTTCGTCGACTGCGGCGTCTCCGGCGGCGTCTGGGGCCTCAAGAACGGCTACGCCCTGATGTACGGCGGCGACGCCGAGGACGTGGCGAAGGTGCAGCCCATCTTCGACGCCCTCAAGCCCGAGGGTGACTTCGGCTCCGTGCACGCGGGCAAGGTCGGTGCGGGCCACTTCGCGAAGATGGTCCACAACGGCATCGAGTACGCCATGATGCAGGCCTACGCCGAGGGCTGGGAGCTCCTGGAGAAGGTCGACTCGGTCACGGACGTCCGCGAGGTCTTCCGCTCCTGGCAGGAGGGCACGGTCATCCGTTCCTGGCTGCTCGACCTCGCGGTCAACGCCCTGGACGACGACGAGCACCTGGAGAAGCTGCGCGGCTTCGCGCAGGACTCCGGCGAGGGCCGCTGGACCGTCGAGGCGGCCATCGACAACGCCGTGCCGCTCCCGGCGATCACGGCCTCGCTCTTCGCGCGGTTCGCCTCGCGCCAGGACGACTCCCCGCAGATGAAGATGATCGCGGCGCTGCGCAACCAGTTCGGCGGCCACGCGGTCGAGTCCAAGAGCGAGCACTGATCCACAGCCTGTGCGTGACCACGGCGGTCGGCGCACAGGCCGCAAGCAAGTGAAGTAGGCCGGGGGAGGTCGGCGCACACCATGCATGTCACGCATCTGTCGCTGGCCGACTTCCGCTCGTACGCCCGGGTCGAGGTCCCTCTCGACCCGGGCGTCACCGCTTTCGTGGGGCCCAACGGCCAGGGCAAGACCAACCTCGTCGAGGCCGTCGGCTATCTCGCCACGCTCGGCAGCCACCGGGTCTCCTCGGACGCGCCTCTGGTGCGCATGGGCGCGGAGCGGGCCGTCATCAGGGCCAACGTCCGCCAGGGCGAGCGGCAGCAGCTGATCGAGCTCGAACTCAACCCCGGCAAGGCCAACCGCGCCCGCATCAACCGTTCCTCGCAGGTCAGGCCGCGGGACGTGCTCGGGATCGTGCGTACGGTGCTGTTCGCGCCGGAGGATCTCGCGCTGATCAAGGGCGACCCGGGTGAGCGGCGGCGCTTCCTGGACGAGCTGATCACCGCGCGCTCCCCGCGCATGGGCGGCGTCCGGTCCGACTACGACCGCGTGCTCAAGCAGCGCAACACCCTGCTGAAGTCGGCCGCCCTCGCCCGGCGCCACGGCGGACGCTCCATGGACCTGTCCACGCTCGACGTCTGGGACCAGCACCTCGCGCGCGTCGGCGCCGAGCTGCTGGCGCAGCGGCTCGACCTGATCTCGGCGCTCCAGCCACTGGCCGACAAGGCGTACGAACAGCTGGCGCCCGGCGGCGGCCCGGTCTCCCTGGAGTACAAGCCGTCCGCGCCCGGCGACGGCCACACGCGTGAGGCGCTGTACGAGCAGCTGACCGCCGCTCTCCAAGAGGTGCGCAAGCAGGAGATCGAGCGGGGCGTGACCCTGGTGGGCCCGCACCGCGACGACCTGCTGCTCAAGCTCGGCCAGCTCCCGGCGAAGGGGTACGCGAGCCACGGCGAGTCCTGGTCGTACGCCCTGGCGCTGCGTCTGGCCTCGTACGACCTGCTCAGGGCCGAGGGCAACGAACCGGTGCTCGTGCTCGACGACGTCTTCGCGGAGCTCGACGCGCGCCGCAGGGAGCGGCTCGCGGAGCTGGTGGCCCCGGGCGAGCAGGTGCTGGTGACGGCCGCGGTCGACGACGACGTCCCGGGCGTGCTCTCCGGTGCGCGGTACACGGTGGCGGAAGGCGCGGTGGACCGCGTATGAGCACCGATGAGCCCGCCAAGGGCGAGGCCGAGGGGCCGCAGAAGCCGCCCGAGCCCTCCGGCGTCGACCTGGCCCGGGTCGCCCTGCGGGCCGCGAAAGAGCAGGCACGCGCGCGGGGGGACGCCGCTCAGCAGAAGAAGCAGGCCCGCCGCGGCGGCCTGCGGTCCGGTGCGCGCGCCGACGGCCGTGACCCGCTGCCGCTCGGTTCCGCCATCAACCGGCTGATCACCGAGCGCGGCTGGGAGACCCCCGCCGCGGTCGGCGGCGTGATGGGCCGCTGGCCGCAGATCGTCGGCGACGACCTGGCCAAGCACTGCGTCCCGCAGAAGTACGACGAGGACGAGCGCGTCCTCACCGTGCAGTGCGACTCGACGGCCTGGGCGACGCAGCTGCGCCTCATGGCGCCGCAGCTGGTCGCACGCCTCAACGAGGACCTGGGCCACGGCACCGTGCGCCTCATCAAGGTGCTCGGCCCCGGAGGCCCCCCGCGCCGCTTCGGACCCTTGCGCGCACCGGGCAGCACGGGTCCCGGCGACACCTACGGCTGAGAGCGGCGACGACGGTTGCTGGGGGTTGACGGCTCGAAGCGCTGAGTGCCGCTGTGAGCCCTCTGGAGCCCCGTTCCGCATATGGGGAGTCGGCCGAGTCCGGTTCAGGGCGGCACATGAGGACTCAGGTACCGGCAAGCCCCCATCAATGTCAGTGCTACCGGTAGACTGGAAGCTAATCCCGCCCCACTTGTGGGACGCACCGAGCAACGCTGTCTAGGGCTTACCGAACAAACACGCCGCAGCCGCTCCGGCCACCGCCGGGAGCTTGGCTTGTGCTGTGCCAGAAAGGGCGCTTCGTGGCCGATTCCGGCAACCCCAACGAGAACATCCCGTCCACCGCCGCCGGCGAGAACGTCGAGGCTTCGTCCTCGTACGACGCCAGCGCGATCACCGTCCTCGAGGGTCTGGACGCGGTCCGCAAGCGACCCGGCATGTACATCGGCTCGACCGGTGAGCGTGGTCTTCACCACATGGTCCAGGAGGTCGTCGACAACTCCGTCGACGAGGCCCTGGCCGGGCACGCGGACACGATCGACGTCACGATCCTCGCCGACGGCGGGGTCCGTGTCATCGACAACGGCCGTGGCATCCCGGTCGGCATCATCCCCTCCGAGGGCAAGCCGGCCGTCGAGGTCGTGCTGACCGTGCTGCACGCGGGCGGCAAGTTCGGCGGCGGCGGTTACGCCGTCTCCGGTGGTCTGCACGGCGTCGGTGTCTCCGTCGTGAACGCGCTGTCCACGAAGGTCGCCGTCGAGGTCAAGACGGACGGATACCGCTGGACGCAGGACTACAAGGCGGGTGTGCCGACCGCGCCGCTGGCCAAGCACGAGGCCACCGAGGAGACCGGTACGACGGTCACCTTCTGGGCCGACGGCGACATCTTCGAGACCACCGAGTACTCCTTCGAGACGCTGTCGCGGCGCTTCCAGGAGATGGCCTTCCTCAACAAGGGCCTGACGATCAAGCTCACGGACGAGCGCGAGTCGGCCAAGGCGACCACCGGTGCCGACAACGCCGACGCCGCGGACGACAACGAACCGCGTTCGGTGACGTACCACTACGAAGGCGGCATCGTCGACTTCGTGACGTACCTCAACTCCCGCAAGGGCGAGGTCATCCACCCGACCGTCATCGACGTCGAGGCCGAGGACAAAGAGCGCATGCTCTCGGTCGAGATCGCGATGCAGTGGAACTCGCAGTACACCGAGGGCGTGTACTCCTTCGCGAACACCATCCACACGCACGAGGGCGGTACGCACGAAGAAGGCTTCCGGGCCGCGCTGACGGGTCTGGTGAACCGCTACGCGCGCGAGAAGAAGCTGCTGCGCGAGAAGGACGACAACCTCACGGGTGAGGACGTCCGCGAGGGTCTGACGGCGATCATCTCGGTGAAGCTGGGCGAGCCCCAGTTCGAGGGCCAGACCAAGACCAAGCTGGGCAACACGGAGGCGAAGACCTTCGTGCAGAAAGTCGTGCACGAGCACCTCACGGACTGGTTCGACCGGAACCCGAACGAGGCCGCGGACATCATCCGCAAGGGCATCCAGGCCTCCACGGCCCGCGTCGCCGCCCGCAAGGCGCGCGACCTGACGCGCCGCAAGGGCCTCCTGGAGACCGCCTCCCTGCCGGGCAAGCTGAGCGACTGCCAGTCGAACGACCCGACGAAGTGCGAGATCTTCATCGTCGAGGGTGACTCCGCCGGTGGTTCGGCGAAGTCCGGCCGCGACCCGATGTACCAGGCGATCCTGCCCATCCGAGGCAAGATCCTGAACGTCGAGAAGGCCCGCGTCGACAAGATCCTGCACAACCAGGAGGTGCAGGCGCTGATCTCGGCGTTCGGCACCGGTGTGCACGAGGACTTCGACATCGAGAAGCTCCGCTATCACAAGATCATCCTGATGGCGGACGCCGACGTCGACGGCCAGCACATCAACACCCTGCTGCTGACGTTCCTCTTCCGCTTCATGCGGCCGCTGGTCGAGCACGGGCACATCTACCTGTCGCGCCCGCCGCTCTACAAGATCAAGTGGTCGCGGGACGACTTCCAGTACGCGTACTCCGACCGCGAGCGCGACGCCCTGATCGAGCTGGGCCGCCAGGCCGGCAAGCGCATCAGGGACGACTCGGTCCAGCGCTTCAAGGGCCTCGGCGAGATGAACGCCGAGGAGCTGCGCGTCACGACGATGGACCAGGAACACCGCGTGCTCGGCCAGGTCACCCTGGACGACGCGGCACAGGCCGACGACCTCTTCTCGGTGCTGATGGGAGAGGACGTGGAGGCACGGCGCTCGTTCATCCAGCGCAATGCCAAGGACGTCCGCTTCCTCGACATCTGAGTCGGCCCGTACAAGCCGCACCTCGAAAGGACTTTGACCAGCAATGGCCGACGAGAACACCCCTGTGATGCCCGAAGAGGAACCCGCCGTCCCTGGTGTGGGCATGCGTGTCGAGCCCGTCGGGCTCGAGACGGAGATGCAGCGCTCCTACCTCGACTACGCGATGTCCGTCATCGTCTCGCGCGCGCTGCCCGACGTACGCGACGGCCTGAAGCCCGTCCACCGCCGCGTCCTGTACGCGATGTACGACGGCGGCTACCGCCCCGAGAAGGGCTTCTACAAGTGCGCCCGCGTCGTCGGCGACGTCATGGGCACGTACCACCCGCACGGCGACTCCTCGATCTACGACGCCCTGGTCCGCCTGGCCCAGCACTGGTCGATGCGGATGCCGCTGGTGGACTCCAACGGCAACTTCGGCTCCCCGGGCAACGACCCGGCGGCCGCCATGCGGTACACCGAGTGCAAGATGGCGCCGCTGGCCATGGAGATGGTCCGTGACATCGACGAGGAGACCGTCGACTTCACGGACAACTACGACGGCCGCAACCAGGAGCCGACGGTCCTGCCGGCCCGCTTCCCGAACCTGCTGATCAACGGCTCGGCGGGCATCGCGGTCGGCATGGCCACCAACATCCCGCCGCACAACCTCCGCGAGGTCGCGGCGGGCGCGCAGTGGGCCCTGGAGCACCCTGACGCCACGCACGAGGAGCTGCTCGACGCCCTCATCGAGCGCATCAAGGGCCCCGACTTCCCGACCGGCGCCCTGGTGGTGGGCCGCAAGGGCATCGAGGAGGCCTACCGCACCGGCCGCGGCTCCATCACGATGCGCGCGGTCGTCGCGGTCGAGGAGATCCAGAACCGCCAGTGCCTGGTGGTCACCGAACTCCCGTACCAGACCAACCCCGACAACCTCGCGCAGAAGATCGCCGATCTCGTCAAGGACGGCAAGGTCGGCGGCATCGCCGACGTCCGCGACGAGTCCTCCTCGCGCACCGGCCAGCGCCTGGTCATCGTCCTGAAGCGGGACGCGGTCGCCAAGGTCGTCCTGAACAACCTCTACAAGCACACCGACCTCCAGTCGAACTTCAGCGCCAACATGCTGGCCCTGGTCGACGGCGTGCCGCGCACCCTCTCGCTGGACGCGTTCATCCGCCACTGGGTGACGCACCAGATCGAGGTCATCGTCCGCCGTACGAAGTTCCGGCTGCGCAAGGCCGAGGAGCGGGCGCACATCCTGCGCGGCCTGCTCAAGGCCCTGGACGCCATCGACGAGGTCATCGCGCTCATCCGGGGCAGCCAGACCGTCGACATCGCGCGCGAGGGCCTCATGGGCCTGCTCTCGATCGACGAGATCCAGGCCAACGCCATCCTCGAGATGCAGCTGCGCCGGCTCGCCGCCCTGGAGCGCCAGAAGATCGTCGCCGAGCACGACGAGCTCCAGGCGAAGATCAACGAGTACAACTCGATCCTGTCCTCCCCCGAGAAGCAGCGCCAGATCATCAGCCAGGAACTGGCGGCGATCGTCGACAAGTTCGGCGAGGACCGGCGCTCGGCGCTCGTGCCCTTCGACGGCGACATGTCCATGGAGGACCTGATCGCCGAAGAGGACATCGTCGTCACGATCACCCGCGGCGGCTACGTCAAGCGCACCAAGACGGACGACTACCGCTCGCAGAAGCGCGGCGGCAAGGGCGTGCGCGGCGCGAAGCTCAAGGAAGACGACATCGTCGACCACTTCTTCGTGTCGACGACGCACCACTGGCTGCTGTTCTTCACCAACAAGGGCCGCGTCTACCGCGCCAAGGCGTACGAACTCCCCGACGCCGGACGCGACGCCCGCGGCCAGCACGTGGCGAACCTCCTCGCCTTCCAGCCGGACGAGCAGATCGCCGAGATCCTCGCCATCCGCGACTACGAGGCGGCGCCCTACCTGGTGCTCGCCACCAAGGGCGGCCTGGTCAAGAAGACCTCCCTGAAGGACTACGACTCGCCCCGCTCGGGCGGCGTCATCGCCATCAACCTCCGGGAGACGGAGGACGGTTCGGACGACGAGCTGATCGGCGCCGAGCTGGTCTCCGCCGAGGACGACCTGCTGCTCATCAGCAAGAAGGCCCAGTCGATCAGGTTCACCGCAACGGACGACGCGCTGCGCCCCATGGGCCGCGCCACATCGGGCGTCAAGGGCATGAGTTTCCGCGACGGCGACGAACTGCTCTCGATGAATGTCGTCCGGCCAGGTACGTTCGTGTTCACCGCCACCGACGGTGGGTACGCGAAGCGGACCAACGTCGACGAATACCGCGTCCAGGGTCGCGGTGGCCTCGGCATCAAGGCCGCCAAGATCGTGGAGGACCGCGGCGAGCTCGTGGGCGCCCTGGTGGTCGAGGAAACCGACGAGATCCTCGCCATCACGCTGGGCGGTGGTGTGATTCGTACGCGAGTCAACGAGGTCAGGGAGACGGGCCGTGACACCATGGGCGTCCAACTGATCAACCTGGGCAAGCGCGATGCCGTGGTCGGCATCGCTCGTAACGCCGAGGCCGGGCGCGAGGCCGAGGAAGTCGACGGGGACATCGTCGTCGACGACTCGGACGGCGCGGAGCCGGCCGCCGGTACGGACGAGGGCACGGACTCCTCGGCCGAGTAGCGCGAGGAGTGAGTCGTGAGTAAAGCCACGGGCGCCGGGACGAAGAGAACCGGCACAACCGGTACGGACGGTGCCCGTGGCTCCGCCACCGACGCACACGACTCCGATGAGTCTCATGGATCCCAGGGGGGGACTGTGACGGACACCCGAGACGCCGATACGGCGGAAGGTGCCCTGCCCGGCGAGCGGAAGCCCGAGGCGAAGGCGTCCCAGCCGTACCACCCGCCGCAGGCCTACCAGCAGGGCGCCAAGGCGGGTACGGCGCGCAAGCCGCGGACGGGGGCGCGCACGGTGCCGCGTACGCGCAAGGCGCGGCTGCGCGTGGCCAAGGCCGACCCGTGGTCCGTGATGAAGGTCAGCTTCCTGCTCTCCATCGCCCTCGGCATCTGCACGATCGTCGCGGCCGCCGTCCTGTGGATGGTCATGGACGCGATGGGCGTCTTCTCGACGGTGGGCGGCACGATCTCCGAGGCGACGGGCTCGAACGAGTCCAACGGCTTCGACCTGCAATCCTTCCTGTCGCTGCCGCGCGTCCTGACGTTCACCTCGATCATCGCGGTCATCGACGTCGTCCTGGCGACGGCGCTGGCGACGCTCGGCGCGTTCATCTACAACCTCTCCGCGGGCTTTGTGGGCGGAGTGGAGCTGACCCTCGCGGAGGACGAGTAGCGGGGTTGAGGCGGCTGAGGGTGGTCGCCGACGGCTGACCGGCTCGGCGGCGGCTTAGGGGCCCCGCTGTGGCTCTCGCCGCCGGGGCTCTCCAGTGGTTTCTTCCATCGGCCGTATCTCGGGTCTCCCGGGGTGCGGCCGACGGCTTTTTCGTGGGTGGCCGAGGGGCTCCGTGGCCGGTCAGACGCTGGTCAGCCACTGATCCATCGGGGGTTCGCCCCGGATTCGTCCCTGGTTCGCCGACCGCGGGAGCATCGATTTTGGGACTGGCCCACAGGTGCGCTAATCTTCAGGGGTCAGCGCGCGGGACACCGAAGCGCGGCGGGGCTATAGCTCAGTTGGTTAGAGCGCATCCCTGATAAGGATGAGGCCACAGGTTCAAATCCTGTTAGCCCCACAGCAGAGCAGTACACGAAGAGGGCGCTTCCCATGCGGGAGGCGCCCTCTTCGTGTTGTGCCGTACGGCCGTGCCCGCGTCCGGCTGTGTCCGCGTGCGTCCGGCTGTGCCCGCCCCGTGCGAAGGCCCCCAGCCGGATGGCTGGGGGCCTTCGGAGTTTGTGGGGGCCTCCAGGGCCCGGGCGCGGTCCGGGTTACGGCTCCGCGGCGAGCCGGCCTGGATCGTGGGCGTCTGTCTCAGCCTCGGCTCCCGTGTCAGCTGGGGGAAGGTGCCGGCAGCTGGGCGACGACCCGTGGGCCTCGGCGCGGATGCGCTGCTTCATCGTCGGCGGCAAGGAGCGTTCGTACGCGGCTGTCCAGAGGGCCGTGAACGGCGCCGGTGCGCACGCCGTGGCGTTGCGTGCGCTCGTGGTCTCCTGTACCGCCGTGGCCGCGGTGGCCGTCGTGGTGAGCCCCAGCGCGGTGAAGAGCGCGAGGAAGGCGGTGACGATCGCGGTCCAGAGCTTCATGGCCTTGTTGCCGGTCATGACCCCTCAATTCGGGTTGGGCGATTTGCGTACTTTCCTCATGATGTGTATGTGGGGCCGGAAGCGAAGTACCGACGCCCGTGCGGCGCCGATGTTCAGATCAACACCACCCGGATGGCCGCAAGTGGACCGAGAAAGGGGCAGGAGCGGCGAAAATCACAGTGGGACGGCGGTGGGACGGTGGCGAGTCGACCGTCAAGGCCCGTTTCGATCGCTGTGTCCGGGGCGGCAGTTGAGGGCGTATCCAGGTCACCGATCGATATCGATCGGTGTGTATAGTCGGGCGCCAGAAGTCCCCTACGTCAAGGAAAGACGAGGTCGCGCGGTGAAGAAGCTTCTCCTGGTCGCACTGGCCGCCATCGGCGGGCTCCTCGTGTACCGCCAGATCCAGGCGGATCGCGCCGAGCAGGATCTGTGGACGGAGGCGACTGACTCCGTGCCCACGGGTTCGTGAGTCATCGACACCAGTCACTTCACAAGCCCCGGTCGCTCTCTGCGGCCGGGGCTTTGTGCTGTGCGCTTCGCGGGGGACCGAAGCGGTTCGCTTACGTGAATGGGATGCTTGCGTAAGCAAATGTCGGCCATGGTGGGGTCAAGGCCGGGCCGGGCCAGGACGGCGCCGGGAGCCGGGAGCCGGACGGCGCGGTTGCGTTCATGGCGGAGTCGTGGTGGTGTCCGCGTGGTGCTGGGCGGGCAGGACGGCCGGGGCGGTCGGGACGGCCTGGACGTCCAGGACCACTGGCACGACTCAGATGGCTGAGTTCGCGACGAGGGGTGGCGCGTGATGGGGCGGCGGCTTGGCGGGCGCTGGGGCGGGGCGGTGCGGGGCTCGGGACGGCCCCCGTCGGCGGGGTTCAGGGCCGCGGGGCTCTGCGCGGCCCTGTGTGCGGGGATGTGCACGGTGGTGGTGCTGCCGGGGCGGGCCGAAGCCGTGGGAGCGCCGGCTCCGTACGGCTTCGCTGAGGGCGCCGAGACGGTCGACGGCGCGACGAGCAACGTCGAGGGGCCCCGGCTGCGCTCAGGAAGGACGTACAAAAGTGCCCTCCCGCGCGCGGGTGGCCGTTTCTACCGCTTGGACCTGACGGCGGAGGAGAACGCGTACGTCGCGGTCACGGCGGTGCCGGAGTTCGGCAGCAAGGTTTCCTACGCCGATGGTGTCGAGGTGTCCGTACAGGATGCCGACGGCAACAATTGCAGCCCCGTGGAGTCGCAGGAGGCGCGATTCGGCGCTTCGGAGAGCGCGCGTCCCATCACAGCCACGGCGGTACGCCGGGTGGGCCCCGACGAGAAGACCTGTGAGGGTGCCGGTACCTATTACGTGCTGGTCGAGCGGACCAGCGCCCCGGAGTCCTCGCAGGAGGCCTGGGACCTGGAGTTACGGGTCGCCTCCGAGCCCTCGCCGCGGTCGGCGGGGGCGACGCCGACGGAGCCACCGCGTTCCTGGAACTCCGCGACACCCGTGCCGCCGGCCGGCGAGCGGAAGCGGCGTGAGGGCGGCAGGGGTTTCAACGGCGCCCGTGCGCTGGGCAGTGGTGTCTGGGGCGCCCGCGTCGAGCCCGGTGAGACGCTCTTCTACCGGGTGCCTGTCGACTGGGGTCAGCAGCTCTCCGTGGGCGCTGAGCTCGGCAGTTCGGATGAGCGCGGCAGTTCGGATGAGCGCGGTGGGTTGGGCGAGAGCGGTGGGTCGGGTGAGAGCGGTGGGTCCGGTGGGGCGGGCCGCCGGGTGGGGCGCGGCACCGGGTACGTCTCGTCCGCCCTGGTCATGTCACTGACCAATCCGGCGCGTGTGGAGGTCGACGACGCGGATATGGCGTACGACGGCAAGCAGAAGACGGCGGCGCTGGACCCGCTGCCGCCGGTCGCCTACGAGAACCGTTACGCCCCCGCGGACGAGGTGGCCGCGATGCGGTTCGCCGGCTGGTACTACCTGGCGGTCCACCTCAGCGCGGAGGTCGCGGAGAAGTTCGGCGACGACCCGTTGGAGCTGACGCTTCGTGTGGATGTCGGCGGGGAGGCGCGGCAGGGCCCGGCGTACGCGGGTCCGCCCGTGCCCGCGAAGGATTTCGGCGTCACGGAGCGGGACAGGGAGGCCGCGCGGCGGGGCGAGACGGCGGCGGATGCCGGAAGCGGTGCGGGGCAGGGGGACGACCGGGTGATGGTGGTCCTCGCCGTCGGGGGGATCGGGGTCGGTGTGGTGCTGCTGGTGATCCTCGGCGGGTGGACGGTGCTTGCTCGGCGGAGGGCGGCGGCGGCCATGGCGGCCATGGCGGTTCCGCATGCGGGTTCGGTTCCGGCTGCGGGTTCGGCTCAGGGGTCGGCTGAAGCTGCGGGGGTGGCTCCGGGCGTGGCTACGGGCGTGGCTCCGGGCGTGGCTTTCACAGCCGCGTCAGTGCCCAGACGCCGATCGCGAGGCAGACCAGCGCGATGAGCAGCATCGGGACCGCCACCTTCGCCGGCGGCCCCGGCAGTCGCTGCGGGGTCGGGGCGTGGACAGCGGGGGTGGAGCCTGAAGGAGCGCGGGCTGCGGGGGTGTGGGCCGCGGTGGGGGGGGGGGGGGGCACATGCGTGGGTCCGGGCGCGGGGGCGCGCAGGGGCATGGGTGTAGGGGGAGTGGACGGATGGGGCGGTCGCACAGGTGGTGGCGGGGGCAGGCGGAAGCTGTCGGTGTCGGTGTGGGTGTCGGCGGAGGGGGTCGGAGGTTGCGCGGGGATGGGCGCGGGGGCGGACGCGCGGGTGGATGCCGGGGCAGGCGTCGAGGTGGGAGTCGACGGCTGCCGCGGGGGAGACGGGGGGAGCGGCGACGCGGGTGCGGGGACGGCACCTGGACCGGAGCCGGAGGTGGTACCTGGGCTGGAGCCCGACCCGGAGCCGGAGCTGGTTCCCGGGCTGGACCTGGCACCCGACCAGGAGCGGGATGCGGGACCCGGGCTGAAGCCGGAGCCCGACTCGGAGCGGGACGCGGGACCCGGGCTGAAGCCGGAGCCCGACTCGGAGCCCTGACCGTGACCGGAACTCGGGCCGTCCGGATGGGGACAAGGGAGTACGTGAGCGGCTGCGGGGCCCAGCCGTTGCGTCACGCCCACCGGCCCGCCGAGGCCGTCAGGGACATCGGGGTCGTCGGAGCTTTGAGGGCCCTCAGGGCCGTCAGGGCCCTCAGGGCCGAAACCGGCTGGCAGCGGAGCCAGTTGGTCGAAGATTTCCACCAGTTCGTCGTCAGGGCCCGGCTCGGGCAGCATCTCGGCGGCGGAGGCCAGCGCCTTGCGTGCCCCGGTGGCGGTGCGGAAGCGCGATTGCGGGTCGGGCTGGAGCAGGGTGGCGATGACCTGCCAGAGAGGCTCGGGCATGCCCTGGGGCGGACCCGGGGTGCCGTGCTCGGCGAAGTGTTCGATCAAAGCCTTGGCATCCGGCTTGGCGCCCTCCAGGAGGTACAGGGCGACCAGGCCGACGGCGAAGAGATCGGCGGTGAAATCCGGCTCGGCGCCCAGCATCTGCTCAGGGGCGAAGTAACCCGGCGTGCCCAGCACATGGTCGGTCTCGGTCAGCCGGGGCTCGCCTTTGCGCATCGAGATGCCGAAGTCGGACAGCCGCAGATGCGGGCGTCCGGAACCGGTGGCTTCGAGCAGGATGTTGGCCGGTTTGATGTCGCGGTGGACGACACCTTCGGCGTGGACGGCCGCGAGGCCCGAGAGGAGCTGGTCGAGGAGCGTGCAGACGAAGCGGGGCGGCAGCGGACCGTAGTCCCCGATCACCTGGGCCAGCGAGCCACCGGCGACCAGGTCCATGGTGAACAGGACCTTGTCGTCGTCGGCGGCCCAGCTGGCGGGCGCGAGCACATGCGGGTGGTCGATCCGCAGAGCCTGTTCTCGTACGAACCGCAACAGGGCGTGTGCGTCGCTCTGTTGCAGGACCTTGGCGGCCACATACCGTCGCCGCCGGTGGTCCCAGGCGCGCCAGACCGCTCCGACTCCCCCGCGTCCGATCGGGTCGACCAGTTCGTACCGACCGGCGAAGACCTCACCCATGGTCGCGCTCCGCTCCCCTTCCGGGCCGCGTGGCGGCCCGGTCGACGGCTCAGCTCTGGTGCGCCTCGTAGTGGGCGACCGCGTCCGCGGTGCGTCCGGCGCCGTACACCCGGAGGAACTCTGCCAGCTCCGGGTGGGTCGGGGCGAGGGAGTCCGCGGCGTCGATGATGTCACCGGCCGCCGCGACGGAACGCAGCAGCGACTGGATCTCGCGTACGACGCGCTTGACCGTGGGTGCGCCCGAACTGGTCGTGGACTGCGCGGTGTTGGTCAGCACCGAGCCGCCCTGGGACTTCTTGATCTCGTCCATGCGGTCGGTCGCCTCGGCGGCGCTCACGCTGCCGTCCGCGACCTGGCCCGCCAGGTCCTGGAGCAGCTGGACACGTTGGACGACCGCGGGATTGCCGATCTTGGCGCGCTGGCCGCTCATCAGCTGGGACAGCATGGGTGCCGACAGGCCGAGGACCCCGGCCAGGCGGGCCTGGTTCAGGCCCAGATCATCGATGAGGCGACGGAAGAGCGCCCCCAGCGGCTCCCCGTACCAGTTCCGCTGGAGCTCTCGTGCTCTCGCGGTGGTGTCCTGCTGTGCGGCGTCCATTGCGTCTCCCCATCGCTTCCCCTAAGACCGCGGTTCGCTGCCGCGAACCACGTCGTGCATCTTACGGAGCGTGGTCGTCGACCGGGAGCCCCAATCCTTTTGCGGGATCCGGGGGGTGACCCGGTACTCTGGTCTGCGACGCACGCCGGGAGGTGGCCCTTCCGGTCGACGCATCGTTCGCGGGGCCTTAGCTCAGTTGGTAGAGCGCTGTCTTTGCATGGCAGATGTCAGGGGTTCGACTCCCCTAGGCTCCACATTGTCGAGACCCCTTCTGACCTGCGGAAACGCAGTCCAGAAGGGGTCTTTTGCTACGGTTGGCGGGCATGGCGGGCATGGCGGGCATGGCGGGCATGGCGGGGCAGAGAGGGCCGTCCCGGTCTCTTCGTCGCTCGCCGCACCGTGCGGAGTCTCCACCGCTGAGGCGATGGGCCGGCCTCCCCGCCTCCCCGCCCCCCGCCTCTCACCCTCCAGCAGCAGCACAGCCTGCTCCCCTAGGACCCCGTCGCCCGCCCGCTCGCCCGCGCCGTGCCGCCCGGGCGGGTGGCCCACGCAGTGAAACGCCGCGGGGCGGAAAGCCATTCGGCCTTCCGCCCCGCGGCGTCGTGTTCGGCAGGGACCTGCGCGGCTCGTGTGTCAGCCCCGCTTGTCCCGGTCCGCCTCCTCCGCCTCGGCCTCGGCCTGCTTGGCCTGGACCTCGGGGTCGAGGGATGTCTGGGCGCTGCCGTCGACGGAGGTCAGCGGCGTGGTGTCCGGGACCTCGGTGGCCGCGGGCGGTTCGACCAGCCAGTCGGGGTTGGCCTGCTTGTCCCACCACTTCCACGCGGCGAACGCCCCACCCGCGAGGATGCCGAAGAGGGCGACCCTCTTGGCGATGCGACCGTTCCTGGCGCGGCGCTCGTGCTTGCGGACCAGACGCTGGATCTCCTTGGGCGAGACCTGACCGCGCAGCGCGGCGAGGGCCGCGGTGCTGCGGGCGGCGGCTTCCTCGCGGACGGGCTGCGCTGCGGCCACCGCCTGTTCGATGCGGGGCCTGGAGTAGTCGGCCGCCTGTCGGGCTGCCTTGCGCGTGCGTGCGGCGGCCTCCTGTGCTGCGTGGTCGACCTTCGGCGGCACGTGCGTCAGCGCCTGTTCGACGCGCGGGGCGACGTGGGCGCCGTACTGGACACGGGCCTGTTCGGCCGCCTGCGACACCTTGGGCGCCAGCCGTGCACGCGCCTCCTGGGCGTAGTGCGCGGCTCGGTCCTTGGCCGTGTCGGCGTATGGCGCCACCGCGTCCGCGGCGTGCCGCACGCTGTCCTTGGCCGAGCCGGTCGCGGCGCGCACGCTGTCGATGCGGGTCACGTGATCCTCCTCCTCGGTGGCGTATACGTATGTCACCTTTCCACCCTTTCAAGGATCATGCCTTCCGGTTCGCCCCCAGGTATGAGAGGACGGGCATCCGGCTCAGTCACGTGTACCCGGCTGGGCCTCGATCAGGCGGAAAATCAGTGCGAGAAGAGCTCTTCGCCGACAATGCCACGGATCGCTCCGGCACGCGCCCACTCGGTGGCTACTCGTCCCGATCCGGTCCGTGCGAGGATCGGGGTGTCACAGAAGACAACGGAAGGCAGATCGTGGCTGAGCAGCTTTACGCCACCCTGAAGACCAACCACGGCGACATCGAGGTGCGGCTGCTGCCGAATCACGCGCCGAAGACGGTCAAGAACTTTGTGGAGCTCGCCCAGGGCGAGCGCGAGTGGACCCACCCGGAGACCGGCAAGAAGACCAAGGACCGGCTGTACGACGGCACGGTCTTCCACCGGGTGATCAGCGGCTTCATGATCCAGGGCGGTGACCCGCTGGGCAACGGCACGGGTGGCCCGGGTTACGAGTTCGAGGACGAGTTCCACCCGGACCTCGCGTTCGACAGGCCGTACCTGCTGGCGATGGCCAACGCCGGTCCGGGCACGAACGGTTCGCAGTTCTTCGTGACTGTGTCGCCGACCGCGTGGCTGACCCGCAAGCACACGATCTTCGGCGAGGTCGCCAACGACGCCGGCAAGAAGGTCGTCGACGCCATCGCGGCCACGCAGACGAACCCGCGCACCGACCGCCCGGTCAAGGACGTGGTCATCGAGTCCGTGGTCATCGAGACCCGCGACGCCTGATCAGCGCGTACCCGAGCCCATCGGTGAGGGAACCGGACCGCCCCGCCCATCCGTAAGGAAGGGCGGGGCGGCGTGTTGCCACGCGCGCGTCGCAAGCAAGTCCGCAGCGCCGCATGGAAGTCCGCAGCGCCCGCAAGAAAGTCCGCAGTGCCGTCAGTGCCCGCGGTGCCGTCGGCGCCCGCGGTGCCGTCGGCGCCCGCGGTGTTCTACGCGCCGCCACAGTGTTCTCGTACGGAGATTGAGGGGATCCCATGCACCAGGTGCCCGGCAGCCCGCAGGAGCCGCAGGGAGCGTCGGGCCTGCCCGGTTGCTACCGGCATCCGGACCGTGAGACCGGCATCACCTGCACGCGCTGCGAGCGGCCCATCTGCCCCGAGTGCATGATCAGCGCCTCGGTCGGCTTCCAGTGCCCGGAGTGCGTCCGCGAGGGCTCGGGCACCGGCCACGCGCCGGCGGCCAACCAGCCGCGTACGGTCGCGGGCGGCACGGTCACCGCGGACCCGCGCCTGGTCACCAAGATCCTGGTGGGGCTGAACATCGCCCTGTTCCTGGTGCAGCAGGCGGTGGGAGAGCGCTTCACCGCTCAGTACTACATGCTCGGTCAGGCGTTCGTGCCGGAGCTCGGGTCGTTCGGGGGCGTAGCCGAGGGGCAGTGGTACCGCCTGGTCACCGCGATGTTCCTGCACAGCGGCCTCATGCACATCGCCTTCAACATGCTGAGCCTGTGGTGGATCGGCGGTCCGCTCGAAGCGGCGCTCGGCCGGGTCCGCTTCATCGCCCTGTACCTGGTGTCGGGCATCGCGGGCAGCGCCCTGACGTATCTGCTCGCGGCGCAGAACCAGCCCTCGCTCGGCGCGTCCGGCGCCGTCTTCGGCCTGTTCGGCGCGACCGCCGTCCTGATGCGGCGGCTGAACCACGACATGCGGCCGGTGATCGCCCTGCTGGCGATCAACCTGCTCATCACGGCCTTCTGGCCCACCATCGCCTGGCAGGCACACGTCGGAGGCCTGGTCGGCGGTGTCATCGTCGGCTACGCGATGGTGCACGCGCCCCGCGAGCGGCGGAGCCTCATCCAGTTCGGCACCTGTGCGCTGGTGCTCATCGCCGCCCTGGTGATGATCGTCGTCAGGACCGGGCAGCTCACGTGAGGTGACACACGTTGTCCACAGCGTGTACTCGATCCTGTGCACGCTGTGGGGAACAGCCGTGCCCCTCGCCGCTTACCTGGGTTTCCCCAGGAAGGGCAAGGGGTGAGCGAGGGGGAGGAGGCCGGTGGGCCAGTCACACCGGTGTCAACCGGCGGAGAGTTATCCACAGATCTTCAGACCTTTTCCACTCGTGTGGATAGCGCTGTGGATAACTCAGGGCAGGGCTTGCGCGGAGAGGACGGAGAAGCTACCTCCGCCGGGTGGAAGAGACTACTTCCACTGCGTCGAGACGCCGAATCCCGCCGCGATGAAGCCGAAGCCGACCACGATGTTCCAGTTGCCGAGCGAGTCGATCGGCAGCTTGCCTTCCGTGACGTAGAAGACCACGATCCAGGCGAGCCCGATGAGGAACATCGCCAGCATCACCGGAGCCACCCAGCTGCGGTTCGTCAGCTTGATGGCTGTCGCCTTCTTCGCGGGCGGCGGGGTGTAGTCGTCTGCCTTCTTGCGGATACGTGACTTCGGCACGAGGGTCTCTCCTGTCGATGCGCTGCGTGGCCGCGCAGGTAACTGTGGTCGGGCCGGGCGGACCCTGCACGGGGAGCTGAGCCTCCCCCGGGCGTCCGTTAGCGTAGTGCTTCCGCGGCGCTGAAGGAGATAAGGGTACGTTGAGCAATTCTGCCGACTCCCCCGAAGGGGCCGGGCGCCGCCCACGATGGCGTCCGGTACGTGTGCTTACGGGCGCCGTTTTCGCGCTCGCCGGCCTGATCTTCTTCACCAGTTTCAACACGGCCAAGGGCACCAACATCCGCACCGACGCCTCGCTGCTGAAACTCTCGGACCTGATCCAGGAGCGGAGCCACAAGAACGGTGCGCTGGACGAGTCCAACGGCTCCCTGCGCGACGACGTGGAAGCCCTGGCCCAGCGCGACAACGGCAGCACCAAGGCCGACGACGCCCGGCTCAAGGCCCTGGAGGACAACGCCGGCACCAAGGAGCTGCGCGGCAAGGCGGTCACGGTCACCCTCGCGGACGCCCCGCCGGACGCCACGGCCAAGCTCCCCGGCTACCCCGAGCCCCAGCCGAACGACCTGGTCATCCACCAGCAGGACCTCCAGGCCGTGGTCAACGCCCTGTGGCAGGGCGGCGCCAAGGGCATCAAGGTCATGGACCAGCGGCTGATCTCCACGAGCGCCGTGCGCTGCGTCGGCAACACCCTGATCCTCCAGGGCCGCGTCTACTCGCCGCCCTACAAGGTGACCGCCGTCGGCGACCCCGACAAGCTCAGGGACGCCCTCGCCGCGTCCCCCGAGATCCAGAACTACATGCTGTACGTCAACGCGTACGGCCTCGGCTGGAAAGTGGACGACGACGGGACGGTGACTCTTCCCGGCTACTCGGGCACAGTGGATCTCCACTACGCGAGGCCTGTGGAGTAACGGTGGAGTGGCTGGGGCGCGCCGGAGCGAGCCCCGGGAGGGACCGGCCGTGTGCGTGCGTGTGCTCGTCAGGACGTTCAGCGAACTGTGCATCACCGTCGGCGCGCTGATCGTGCTCTTCGTCGTGTACGTCCTTTTCTGGACCGGCGTGAAAGCCGACGACGCCATGGACCGCCAGATAGACGCGTTACATGACCAGTGGGCCCGGGGCGGCGTCTCCACGGGGGCGGACGAGGATCCGGCCCGGACCTCGCCCGCGAAGCCCGCCCCCTACAAGGACGGCGAGCCCTTCGCCGTCATGTACATCCCGCGGTTCGGTTTCACGTGGAACAAGCCCGTGCTCCAGGGCACCGGCACCGACGTACTGAAGAAGGGCCTAGGCCACTACGCCTCCACCGCCCAGCTCGGACAGAAGGGCAACTTCTCCGTGGCCGGCCACCGCCGCACCTACGGGGACCCCTTCAAGGACTTCCCGAAGCTGCGCCCCGGCGACCCCGTCGTCCTGACCGACGGCACGACCTGGTTCACGTACCGCGTCGACAAGAAGCCCTACCGGACCGTCCCCGGCGACATCGGCGTCATCGACCCCGTCCCGCGCAGATCCGGCTTCGACGGACCGGGCCGTTACCTCACCCTCACGACCTGCGAACCGGAGTGGGGACACAGCCACCGGCTGATCGTCTGGGCGCATCTGGACGCCACTCAGCCCGTGGAGGCCGGGAAACCGGAGGCACTGCGCCGTTAGTCTGTTGCCGTACGGCGAGGAGACTGCTGCCGTACGCGCGACGGAAGGGACAGCATGTACGGCTGGATCTGGCGGCATCTGCCGGGAAACGCATGGGTGAGGGCGCTGATTTCTCTGGTGCTCGTCTTCGCGGTGGTCTATGTGCTGTTCCAGTACGTCTTCCCGTGGGCCGAGCCGCTGCTGCCCTTCAACGACGTCACCGTGGACGGCCAGTGAGTACCGCCGGCGGCCGCCGCAGCCGCGTCCTGGTCGTGGACAACTACGACAGCTTCGTCTTCAACCTCGTCCAGTACCTGTACCAGCTGGGTGCCGAGTGCGAGGTGCTGCGCAACGACGAGGTGGAGCTCCGGCACGCCCAGGACGGCTTCGACGGCGTCCTGCTCTCGCCCGGCCCCGGCACCCCGGAGCAGGCGGGCGTCTGCGTCGAGATGGTGCGGCACTGCGCCACGACCGGCGTACCCGTGTTCGGCGTCTGCCTCGGCATGCAGTCGATGGCGGTGGCGTACGGCGGTGTGGTGGACCGCGCCCCCGAGCTCCTGCACGGCAAGACCTCGCTCGTGCGCCACGAGGGCAAGGGGGTCTTCGCGGGCCTGCCCTCGCCCTTCACCGCCACCCGCTACCACTCGCTCGCCGCCGAGCCCGCCACGGTCCCCGCCGAACTGGAGGTCACGGCGCGCACGGAGGACGGGATCATCATGGGCCTGCGCCACCGCGAACTGCCGGTCGAGGGCGTGCAGTTCCATCCGGAGTCCGTACTGACCGAGCACGGTCACCTGATGCTGGCCAACTGGCTGGCTGAGTGCGGAGACACCGGCGCCGTCGCGCGATCGAGCGGGCTCGCCCCGGTGGTGGGCAGGGCCACGGCGTGACCGCCCTGCGCCCCGAGCACGACTCCTCCGGAGCCCCGTACGGCGCGAGTGGCGCGCACGGGGACGGCGGCGGTTACACGCACGGAGGCGCCGGGGACCTGGACGAGACCGCCGCCCTGGAGGAAGCGGTCGATCACCTGGCCGACCCGCTGACCGATCCGCTGCCGGGCCGGCACCCCTCGCCCTGGTTCCGCAGCGCGTCGACGGGCCCACAGCTGCCGCAGCAAGCGCAGAGCCCCGCGCGGGAGCAGCGGCCGCAAGCGCAGCCGCGGTCCCAGAGCCTCCCGCAGGAGCGCCAGCCGCAGCCCCAGAGCCTGCCGCAGCCGCAGCCCCAGAGCCTGCCGCAGCCCCAGCCCCAGCCCCAGCTGCGGTCCCAGCCCCAGCCCCAGCCGCGGTCCCGGAGCCTGCCGCAGGAGCGCCAACCGCGGCCGCAGCCGCAGGGGGCGGGGGCGTCTGAACCCACGTACAAGCAGCTGTACGGCGCCCACGCCCCCGGGCCGATAACCGACGACGAGACGGTGGGCCTGCGGACCGCCGACACCCGCCGCGCGGCCGAAACCCCTCGTGTGGTGGAGCCCCGTCCCACCGAGGGCAGGGCCGCCCGCCGCAAGGCCGCAAGGAAGAGCGGCACGCGCCCCGCTCACATCCCGCGGACCCCACCGCCGCCGCGCACCCCACAGACCCGGCCGGACGGGACTCCGCTCTCCCGCCTGGAGGCCCGCCGCGCCGAGCGCGCCCGCAGGCCGTCGCCCGGTGCCGTGATCAGTCGGGGGCTCGGCGAAGTCTTCATCACCGTGGGCGTGTTGATGCTGCTGTTCGTCACCTATCAGCTGTGGTGGACGAACATCCGGGCCCAGCAGCAGGCGGACGGCGCCGCCCATGACCTCCAGGAGGAGTGGGCGAAGGGCAAGGGCAGGCCCGGTGCCTTCGAACCCGGTCAGGGCTTCGCGCTCCTGCACATCCCGAAGCTGGACGTCGTCGTGCCGGTCGCCGAGGGCATCGACAAGCAGAAGGTCCTCGACCGCGGCATGGTCGGCCACTACGACCAGGGGGCGACCAGGACCGCCATGCCGGACGCGAGGACGGGCAACTTCGCGGTGGCCGGCCACCGCAACACCCATGGCGAACCGTTCCGGTACATCAACCGCCTGGAGCCGGGCGACCCCATCGTCGTCGAGACGCAGGACAAGTACTACGTCTACAAGATGGCGAGCATCCTGCCGCAGACGGACCCCGGCAACACGAGCGTCATCGGCCCGGTTCCGCCGGGATCCGGCTTCACGAAACCCGGCCGCTACATCACACTGACCACCTGCACCCCGGAATTCACGAGTAAGTATCGAATGATCGTCTGGGGCAAGATGGCCGAGGAACGGCCGCGCAGCAAGGGCAAGCCGAGCGCGCTGGTCAACTAGCAGTGTGAGAACGGGGCAGAACACAGTGGCAGCCACGACCGAGGACGACGAGAAGCAGGCGCGGGCCGAGGCGCCCGCCCCGGCGCCCGCACCACGACGCCGGGGCCGCGGCCCCATCGCCACGGCGGTCAGCGTCTTCGGTGAACTCCTCATCACCGCGGGGCTCGTCCTCGGGCTCTTCGTCGTCTACTCCCTGTGGTGGACGAACGTCGTCGCCGACCGCGAGGCGCACAAGCAGAGCGAGAAGGTGCGCGACCGCTGGGCGGGCGGCCCCGGCAGCGTCGACACCAGGGGCGGCATCGGCTTCCTCCACGTACCCGCGATGGGCAACGGCGAGATCCTGGTCAAGCCCGGCACCGACAGCAAGCTCCTCAACGACGGCGTCGCCGGCTACTACAAGAAGCCGATCAAGTCCGCCCTGCCCCAGGACAAGAAGGGCAACTTCACGCTGGCCGCGCACCGCGACGGGCACGGCGCGAAGTTCCACAAGATCGACAAGATCGAGAAGGGCGACGCGATCGTCTACGAGTCACGGGACAAGTGGTACGTCTACAAGGTGTACGCGACGCTGCCGTCGACCTCGAAGTACAACGTGAAGGTACTGGACCCGATCCCCAAGGAGTCGGGCGCGAAGAAGCCGGGCCGCTACATCACGCTGACGACCTGCACGCCCGTCTTCACCTCCAACTACCGCTACGTCGTGTGGGGCAAGCTGGAGCGGATCGAGAAGGTCGACAACAAGCGGACGCCTCCGGCGGAGCTGAAGTGACCCCCTGACCTCATAGGACCGACACGACGAAGCCCCCGGCACCGCTCAGGTGCCGGGGGCTTCGTCATGCTGCCGGGAGCTTCGTCATGCGCGTCGGGCGAGGTCAGTCGTCGCCCCAGCCCCGGTCCCGGTGGGAGTCGCGCTGCGACAGGCCGCCGATGAAGCCGCCGCCGTCGAGTCCGCCGTCGCCGTCGCCGTCGCCGCCACCGTTGCCGTTGCCACCGCCGTTGCCGTTTCCGCCGCCCGCGGTGGTCAGGTTGACCGCCGTACCCGGGTCGGCCTTCGTGCCCACGGCGGGATCGGAGAAGATCACGAGCGCGTCGTCGTCCTGTGGTCCCGTGATGCTGCCGACCGACAGGCCCGCGTCCTCGATGGCCTTACGGGCGTCCTTCAGCTTCTGCCCGCTCAGGGGCGGGACGGTGGTCTCCTCGGGGGCCTTGGCGACCTGGACGGCGACCTTGGAACCGGGGTCGGCCGACGTGCCGGCGGTGGGAGTGGTCTGGATGACGCTGCCCTCCTCGACCTCGTCGCTGGCGACGTCCTGGCGCACCGGGACGAGGTCGTTGTCCTCGATCTGCTTCTTCGCCTCGGCCCAGGCCTTGCCGGTCACGTCGGGCACGACGGTCTGGGCCTTCTTCTTGGCGACCGTGAGCGTGATCTCGCTGCCCTTCTGGACCTCAGAGCCGGAGGTCGGGTCCTGTTCGAGAACCGTGTTGGGCTCCTCGGTGGACTCCCGGTACTCGATCTTGACGTCGAAGTCGTACTTGTCGCCCTCGAGCTTCGCCTTGGCGTCGTCCACGTCCGTGGTGATGACATTCGGAACCGCGACCTTGGGCGCGCCGGAGGACACCGTCACGGTGACGGTGCTGCCCTTGTCGACCTCGGTCTTGGGCGCGGGGTCCTGGGAGCAGATCTCGCCCTTCGGGTACTCCGCGCAGGGCTTGCGCTGGCCGAGCTCGAGTTCGAGGCCGACGTTCTCCGCCGACTCCTGGGCCGCCTCGTACGTCTCGCCCACGAACTTCGGCGTCTCGACGGTCCCCTCACCGGGGCTGTCCCCGGCGAACGTGTACTTCCCGATGAGGATCGCCCCCACCAGGACCAGGATGCCCGCGATGACGAGCAGCCACGTCGACGTGTTGTTCTTCTTCTGGCGGCGGCCGTGACCGCCCTCGTCCGAGCCGTAACCGCCCTCGGGGCCGACCGGCGGCATCATCGCCGTCTGGCCGCCGCTCTGCGGGTGCAGCATCGCGGTCTGCTGGTCGGCGCCGTAACCGTCGGTCCCGCCGTAGCCGACCGCGCCCATGGCGGCGGTGGCCGCGACCGGCTGGCCGTCCAGGCACGCCTCGATGTCGGCGCGCATCTCGTCCGCCGACTGGTAGCGGTAGTCCGGGTCCTTGGTGAGGGCCTTCAGGACGATGGCGTCCATCTCCGGAGTGATCTCTCCGTCGAAGACGCTCGGGGCCTGCGGCTCCTCACGTACGTGCTGATAGGCCACCGCGACCGGGGAGTCGCCGACGAACGGCGGCCGGACGGTGAGCAGCTCGTACAGGAGGCAGCCGGTCGAGTACAGGTCGGAGCGGGCGTCCACCTGCTCGCCCTTGGCCTGCTCCGGCGAGAGGTACTGGGCCGTGCCGATGACCGCCGCCGTCTGCGTCATCGTCATGCCGGACTCGCCCATGGCGCGGGCGATGCCGAAGTCCATGACCTTGACCTGGCCGTTGCGCGTCAGCATGACGTTCGCGGGCTTGATGTCGCGGTGGACGATGCCGTTCCGGTGGGAGTACTCCAGGGCCTGGAGGATGCCGATCGTCATCTCCATGGCCCGCTCCGGCAGCAGCTTGCGCCCGGAGTGCAGGAGCTCGCGCAGCGTGGAGCCGTCGACGTACTCCATCACGATGTACGGGATGGAGACCCCGTCGACGTAGTCCTCGCCGGTGTCGTAGACCGCGACGATCGCCGGGTGGTTGAGCGAGGCGGCCGACTGGGCCTCACGGCGGAACCGGGCCTGGAACGACGGGTCGCGGGCGAGATCCACCCGCAGCGTCTTCACCGCCACGGTCCGGCCGAGGCGGGTGTCGTGCGCGAGGTAGACCTCTGCCATCCCACCACGGCCGAGCACCTGGCCCAACTCGTACCGGCCGCCGAGGCGACGCGGCTCTTCCATAGCTAATCCAGCCCTCTCCGTCGGTCCCGACCGCACCTTGTGTGGTCCGGCGGTGTGCTGTCCGGGCATACGGTACCCGGCTCGACTTGCGCGACCTGGACGTGACCGTCAGCCGATACCGGACCGGTACCGCGACGTGCACCGATGGGGAGTGGCCGTGACGGGCGTCACTTCTTGCTCTTGATGACCGCTTCCATCACGTCCTTGGCGATGGGGGCGGCGAGACCACCACCGGAGATGTCACCACGGTCCGCGGCACTGTCCTCGACGACCACGGCGACGGCGACCGGCGACCCGGAGTCCGTCTTGGCGTACGAGATGAACCAGGCGTACGGGTTCTTGCTGTTCGCGACGCCGTGCTGGGCCGTACCCGTCTTGCCGCCGACGGTGACGCCGGAGATCTGGGCCCTGGTGCCGGTGCCCTCCTTGACGACCGTCTCCATCATTTCCTGGAGCTTCTGGGCGTTCTCCTTCGAGAGCGGCTCGCTCATCTCCTTGGGCGAGTGCTTCTCGACGATGTCCAGGTTCCGCGCCTGGAGGTCGCTGACCATGTACGGCTCCATGAGCGTGCCGTCGTTGGCGATCGCGGCGGCGACCATCGCCATCTGGAGCGGCGTCGCGGCGGTCTCGAACTGGCCGATGGAGGAGAGCGCGGTCTGCGGCTTGTCCATGTCCTCCGGGAAGTTGGAGGCGTTGGAGCGGACCGGCACGAACTGCTCGGAGTTGAAGCCGAACTTCTTCGCCGTCTCCAGCATCTTGTCCTTGCCGAGATCGGAGCCGATCTTGCCGAAGACGGTGTTGCAGGAGACCCGCAGCGCCTCACGCAGCGAGGCGTTCTTGCAGGGGAGGTCGCCCTCGTTCTTCAGCGGGGTGGTGGTGTTCGGCATGACCCACGGCAGCGGCGAGTCCGTCTTGCCGTCGATGTCGTCGTACAGACCGTGCTCAAGGGCGGCCGCCGCCGTGACCACCTTGAAGGTGGAGCCGGGCGGGTAGGTCTCGCGCAGCGCGCGGTTGACGAGCGGCTTGTCCTTGTCCTTGTCGAGGTCCAGGAACTTCTGCGCCTCGTCGTTGGTGTTGCCCGCGAAGTCACCCGGGTCGTACGACGGCGTGGACGCCAGCGCCAGGATCGCGCCCGTGGACGGGTCGATCGCGGCGACGGCACCCTTGCCGCGGCCCTTCAGGCCCTCGTACGCGGCCTTCTGCGCGGCGCCGTCGAGGGTCGTGACGACGTTGCCGCCCTCCTTCTTCTCGCCGGTCAGCATGTCGAGCGTGCGGCGGAAGAAGAGCCGGTCGTCGTTGCCGGTGAGGATGCCGTCGTCGATGGACTCCAGCTGGCTGGCGCCGATGCGCTGCGAGGAGTAGCCGGTGACGGGGGCCCACATGGGCCCGTCCTTCCAGGTGCGCTTGTACTTCAGGTCGCTGCCCGGGGTGGCCTTGGAGCCGGTGATGGGCTTGCCGTCCACGATGATGTCGCCGCGCGGCTGGGAGTAGCGCTCGATGGTGACGCGGCGGTTCTTCTCGTGCTTGGCCAGGGTGTCGGCCTGGACGTACTGGAGCCAGTTGTCCCGGGCGAGCAGGGCGAGGACGAGCAGCCCGCAGAAGATCGCGATCCGGCGCAGGGGCTTGTTCACGGTCGGACCACCTGGGTCATTTCGGCGTCGGGGTTCGGGGCGGGGGACGGGGCGGGGCGGCGCGCGGTGTCGCTGATCCGGATCAGGATGCCGACCAGGGCCCAGTTGGCGATGACGGAGGAACCGCCGTACGCCAGGAAGGGCATGGTCATACCCGTCAGCGGGATCAGGCCCATGACGCCGCCGGCGACGACGAAGACCTGGATGGCGAAGGCTCCGGAGAGGCCGATCGCGAGGAGCTTGCCGAAGGGGTCGCGGGCGGCGAGCGCCGTGCGGACGCCGCGCTCCACGATCAGGCCGTAGATCAGCAGGATCGCCATGACGCCGGCCAGACCCATCTCCTCGCCGAAGGTGGCGAGGATGAAGTCGGAGTTGGCGGCGAAGCCGATCAGGTCGGAGTTGCCCTGGCCGAGGCCGGTGCCGAGGACACCGCCGGAGCCGAAGGCCATGAGGGACTGGGCGATCTGCTCGGTCTGCTGGAGCGTCTCGGGGGCGAAGGGGTTCAACCAGGCGTCCACACGCTGCTGGACATGGGGCTCGAAAGAGGCCACGCCGACCGCGCCTGCCCCGGACATCAGCAGGCCGAACACGATCCAGCTGGTGCGCTCGGTGGCGACGTACAGCATGACGACGAACATGCCGAAGAACAGCAGCGACGTACCGAGGTCGGTCTCGAAGACCAGGATCAGGATCGACATGGCCCACACGACGAGGATCGGACCGAGGTCACGGCCACGCGGCAGGTACAGCCCCATGAAGCGACGGCTGGCGAGGGCGAGCGCGTCGCGCTTCACCATCAGATAACCGGCGAAGAAGATCGCGATGACGATCTTCGCGAACTCACCGGGCTGAATGGAGAAGCCGCCGACACTGATCCAGATCTTGGCGCCGAAGACGTTCCTGCCGAGGCCCGGCACGAGCGGCAGCAGCAACAGGATCAGCGCGCCGACCATGGAGATGTACGTATAGCGCTGCAAGACACGGTGGTCCTTGAGCAGGAGCAGTACGGCGACGAAGAGCGCGACACCGATCGCCGAGTACATGAGCTGGTTGGGCGCGGCCTCGACGAAGGTTTTGCTCTGCTGGAGCTTCTCCGACTGGTCGAGTCGCCAGATCACCACCAGACCGAGCCCGTTGAGCAGCGTCGCCAACGGCAACAGCAGCGGGTCCGCGTACGCGGCGAACTTGCGTACGACGATGTGGCCGACGCCTGCGAGCAGGCCGAGCCCCATCCCGTAGCCGAGCATGCCCGTGGGCACCTCACCGGTGAGTGCCAACCCCACGTTCATGTAGGCGAACAACGGGATGACGACCGCGAAAGCGAGCAGCGCGAGCTCGGTGTTGCGCCGGCTCGGCGCCCCGATCGCGCCGATCGTCGACGTGTGTGTAGTACTGCTCATGGCGTGCAGAGGCCCCCAACGGCTGCTTACTGCTTACCGCACAGCGGGACCAGCTTCTGCTCATCCTCGGAGAGGCTGGGGCCGGGTGTGGGAGTCGGTGCGGTCTTGGACTTGTTCTTGTCGGTCGTGCTGTTCTTGTCGTTCTTGTCGGCCGGGCCCGACGGGTTCGCGGTGGGTTCGTCGACCGGGTCCTTGGTCAGGCCGGTCGTCCCGCCCGCCTCGCCTTCGCCGGGCTTGGCGCTTTCCTTGCGGTTCTCGCGCTCCACCTTGCGGCGCTCGGCGTCCTTCCTGCACGCGGAGGCCTGGAGGCCCAGCTCCTCGATCTTGCTCTGGGCCGTGTCGAGGTTGCCCTCGGCGATGGTGGCCTCGACCTGCTTGCGCTGGTAGGGCGGCAGGTACTTGAGTTCGATCTCGGGGTGGTCCTTCTCCACCTTCGACAGGCTGACCCAGGCCAGGTCCTGGTCGATGCCGCGGTAGAGGGCGATGTGCTCGTCCTTCGTGCCCACGAAGTACTGGGTCTGCGTCCAGCGGTACCCGCCGTAGAGACCGCCGCCGATGACGGCGAGCGCGAGCGCGGCGTAGAGGGATCTCTTGAGCCACTTGCGGTCGCCGCCGGGCTTCACGAAGTCATCGTCGTCGTACGCCCCGAAGCTGCCCTCGGGGACGTACCCCGTGGTGTCACCGCTGCCGGGAGGCCCGAAGCCGCCGCCCTGCCCGTGGGGGGACTGCGGCGGCACGGGACGGCCGAGGCCGGAGGCACGGCCCGCGGGCGTCTGCATGGCGCCGTCGTCCTGCGACTGGAGCTGGTTCTCGGCGACCGCGCCGACCACCACGGGGGTGTCGGACAGCTGGCCGGCGAGGGTGTCGCCGCTGTCGATGTCCAGGACGTCGGCGACGATCACCGTGATGTTGTCGGGGCCGCCGCCGCGCAGCGCGAGCTGGATCAGCTCCTGCACGGTCTCCTGCGGGCCCTGGTAGGACGCCAGGGCGTCCTCCATGGTCTGGTGCGAGACGACTCCGGAGAGGCCGTCCGAGCAGATCAGGTACCGGTCGCCGGCGCGGACCTCACGGATGGAGAGGTCCGGCTCCACGTGGTCACCGCTGCCCAGCGCGCGCATCAGCAAGGAGCGCTGCGGGTGGGTGGTGGCCTCTTCCTCGGTGATGCGGCCCTCGTCGACGAGGCGCTGCACCCAGGTGTGGTCCTGCGTGATCTGCGTGAGGACGCCGTCCCGCAGAAGGTACGCGCGCGAGTCGCCGACGTGCACGAGGCCGAGGCGCTGCCCCGTCCACAGGAGGGCGGTCAGGGTCGTCCCCATGCCCTCCAGCTGGGGGTCCTCCTCGACCATCAGCCGCAACTGGTCGTTGGCCCGCTGCACGGCGGTGCCGAGCGAGGTCAGGATGTCCGAGCCCGGGACGTCGTCGTCGAGCGTGACGAGCGTCGAGATGACCTCGGAGCTCGCCACCTCGCCCGCCGCCTGGCCCCCCATGCCGTCGGCGATGGCGAGGAGCCGGGGGCCGGCGTAACCGGAGTCCTCGTTCCCCTCCCGGATCATGCCCTTGTGCGATCCGGCGGCGAAACGCAGAGAGAGACTCATGCGCACCTCGCCCGTCGGCTCCGGGTACATCCGCACGGTGCCCACCCTCCGGTCGGGAGCGCGCCGGCGTCCAGCGCCTGGACAGCCGCCTCGGCTCGCTCGCTCCGCTCGCGCTCATTCATGATGTAGCACTACTTCCGCAGCTCAATGACGGTCTTGCCGATGCGGATCGGCGCGCCCAGCGGAACGGGCGTCGGGGTGGTGAGTCGGGTCCGGTCGAGATACGTGCCGTTGGTGGACCCGAGATCCTCGACGATCCACTGGCCGTCACGGTCCGGGTAGATCCTGGCATGCCTGCTGGAGGCGTAGTCGTCGTCCAGCACGATCGTCGAATCGTGCGCACGGCCCAGCGTGATGGTCTGGCCCTGCAACGCGACCGTCGTGCCCGCGAGGATGCCCTCGGAGACGACCAGCTTGGTGGGGGCGCCGCGGCGCTGGCGGCCACCGCCGCCCTGCTGCTGGCGCTGCTGGGGAGGTGCGGCCTGCTGCTGTCGGGCGGCCTGTTGCGGCCGCTCGCGGCGCGAACCGCGCTGTGTGACGCGCGTTCCGAACAGGTCGCTGCGGATGACCTGGACGGCCACGATCACGAACAGCCACAGAACAGCTAGGAAACCTAGCCGCATGACCGTCAGGGTCAGCTCTGACATTGCCCCCGCTTCACCCTTCGGCTTGCCGGTAAACGATGGTGGTTTGGCCCACGACGATCCGCGAGCCGTCGCGGAGCGTAGCGCGGGTGGTGTGCTGCCCGTCTACCACGATGCCGTTGGTAGACCCGAGATCCTGGATCGTCGAGGGCGTTCCGGTCCGGATCTCACAGTGCCGGCGCGATACGCCGGGGTCGTCGATCCGCACATCGGCGTCGGTGCTGCGTCCCAGCACCAGCGTCGGGCGGGAGATCTGATGGCGATTGCCGTTGATCTCGATCCAGCGCCGCACCTGGGCGCCCGGAAGCGATCCGGCACCGGGACCCGAGGGTCTGGCCGCTGCCGGGGACTGGCCGCCGGGACGGCCCGCGCCGGGCGGTGGTGCCGCCGGCATGGGAGGTGCCCCGCCGGGGGCTCCGGAAGGCGGCTGCGGGTAGCCATAGCCGCCGCCCGATCCCGCTCCGCGGCCCGGGGCCGCGGGACCGCTGGGGCCACTCGGCTCGGGACCCGCCGGGGCGCGCTCGGGAGACTGGGAACTGCTGGAGGCGAGTGTGCGGCTGCGTACGCGATACAGGCCGGTGTCGAGGTCCTCGGCCTTCTCCAGGTGGACCTTGATGGGTCCCATGAAGCTGTAGCGCTGCTGCTTGGCGTAGTCGCGCACCATGCCGGAGAGCTCGTCGCCGAGCTGCCCGGAGTAGGGGCTCAGGCGCTCGAAGTCGGGCGCGCTGAGCTCCACGATGAAGTCATTGGGGACGACCGTCCGCTCGCGGTTCCAGATCGTCGCGTTGTTGTCGCACTCGCGCTGGAGGGCGCCGGCGATCTCGACAGGCTGGACCTCGGACTTGAACACCTTGGCGAAGGTGCCGTTGACCAGACCTTCGAGTCGCTGCTCGAACTTCTTCAGGACTCCCATGGGGCACCTCCTCCGTCGTAGTCATCCTGGTACTGCTTACTGATCGTATCCACGCGCCGGGAAATCGGCTGGTTCCCCCTGTCCGCCCAGTCGACGAGTGTCGCCTCTCACAAGACATGCCCCGCACCAGGCCCAGGGATCCTCCCAGGACCCCTGACGAGGCCCTGACTTCCGGGTCCGCGAACCCTTCCGGGTAGGTGCTCGGAATACCTGCTCGAGTCTCCTCTTACCAGGGATCGTAGAGGGGCCCCAAAGCCAGTGTCCCGCACCCGGCTGTGGACCTCGGCGGCTCGGTGCGGAGCGGGGTGGCGCGGGTGGGGTCCGGACGGCGTGGGACGGGGTGGGGAGAGGGGGCGGACGGGGTTCGGGATGTTTCGGGGTCGGGTGCGGGTCGGGCGTGGCCGGGCGAAGGGGTCGTGAGCGCGGGGCCCGCAGGCGGGGCTGCCGGGGGCGGGCCCCTTGGCAGGTGCCCGCCGAATACGGATGTGAATCCACCCTCCGCAGCGTGCTAATCTTCTGGATGTCGGCAGGCGCTCGCACCACACAGTGAGAGACCCAAAGACAACACCCATGCGCGGGTGGCGGAATAGGCAGACGCGCTGGATTCAGGTTCCAGTGCCCGAAAGGGCGTGGGGGTTCAACTCCCCCCTCGCGCACCATGAGGAAGCGATCCTCTTCCGGACGAAAGTCCGGAAGAGGACCGCTTCTTTTTGTGCTCGTTTCTCCGGCTCGCCCCTCTTGTCTCCGGCTCGCCCCTCTTGCTCGCGCTGAAGACGGTGATGTATGTCACCGAAGTTATCCACAGGCTCTGACGGGTGTCGACGAGCGGCGGTACCTTCGAAGCCAGGTTCGTTGGACGGGCGGTTGTCGGTGGGGGCGAGGGGCATGGCGGAGCTGAGTGGGGACGAAGGGCTCGGGGACGCTGTGTCCGGGCAGCGGGGCCGTCAGGAGCGCGATCAGAAGCGGGAGCGGGAGCAGGCCGCGGCGCCGGACGTACGGCTGCCCAAGGTGCCGGGGTTCGCCGCCTGGCCCGCGCAGGGGTCTCCCAAGCGTGAGGGCAAGGCGCTGCGGAAGCGGGTCGCCCGCTCCGCGCACGGACAGTTCGAGGAGAGCGCGGGACGCCCCGACCCGGTGGCCGCCGTGGAGGAGTCGAACCGCAGCAGGCTTCCCGAGCTCGCGCCGATCCGCGTGGGCAGGATGACCGCCTCTCCCTTCGCCTTTCTCCGGGGTGCCGCGGGACTCATGGCGTACGACCTCGCGCAGGGCCCGCTGACCGGTATCGGCGCGCAGATCTGCGGAGACGCGCACGCGGCGAACTTCGGGCTCTACGGGGACGCGCGCGGCGGCCTCGTCATGGACCTCAACGACTTCGACGAGACGGTGCACGGCCCCTGGGAGTGGGACCTCAAGCGGCTGGTCACCTCTCTGGTGCTGGCGGGGCGCGCGGCGGGCGCGGGCGAGGGCGCCCGCGCGGGCGCCGCCCTGGACGCCCCCGGGGCCCACCCCCCCACCATGCGGCCGCTCCCCCAGCCTCCCGGCCCCGGCGCGTGGGACGCCCTCCCGGGCGAGGAGCTGGGCCCGCACACCGACGCGCGCGACCTCCCCGGCCCGCTCGGGCGCGGCTCCCCGGAAGCCCCGCAGAACACGCGCGCCCCGGTCG